>JBJSXB010000082.1:0-10080 GCA_046086245.1 Planctomycetaceae bacterium
ATCTTGGCCTTCTTCGCGCCGTCGAGGGCTTCGATCCGAATGTCGGGACCCGGTTCAGCACCTATACCAGTTACTGGATCAAACAGTCGATCAAGCGGGCACTCATCAACAACGGCAAGACGATCCGCATTCCAGCCTACATGGTGGAACTGCTCTCCAAATGGCGGCGCGCCACCGCCCGGCTGCTCGACGCCCTCGGCCGCACGCCAACGCCCGAGGAAGTCGCCCGGTCGCTCGGCCTCGCGCGGAAGAAACTGCCGATCATCAAGAAGGCGATCCACATCCACCAGGCGTCCCCGCAGACGGAGCAGAGCGATGGAGGTTGGTCACTGGGGGACATCATCCGTGACGAGAACACCCGCTGTCCGGCGGAGGTGTTGCTCGATGCCGACACATTGCGCTACGTGCTGGCACGGATCGAACGGCTCGACGACCGTGCCGCCACGATCCTCCGGCTGCGGTTCGGGCTCGGCGGCGGCGAGCCGATGACGCTCAAGGAGATCGGCGCGGTGCTCGGCCTGACGCGTGAACGCGTTCGGCAGATCGAGTCCGAGACGCTCGCCGGCCTGGCCGCCGAGATCGACGCCGCGCCGCGGGTGCAGGTACGGCTGCGCCACGGTGCCTGACCCTCGGCACCGCACCCGCCGAATCCCGGCGTGGCCGAGTACACCCCACCCTCGTCGTAACGCAGGAGCAACGATGCCCGACGTCAATCTCGCCCACCACATCCGCGACATCCCCGACTTCCCCAAGCCGGGCATCCTGTTCCGCGACATCACCCCGCTGCTGGCCGACGCCGCCGCCCTCGCGACGGCGGTCGAACGGCTCGCCGCCCCGTGGCACGACGCCGGTCTCGAGGCCGTCGTCGCCGTCGAGGCGCGCGGCTTCCTGTTCGCGGTGCCCGTGGCGCTGCGCCTGGGGATCGGCGTCGTACCGGTGCGCAAGCCGGGCAAGCTTCCCGCCGACACGATCGGCCACGATTACGATCTGGAATACGGCCGCGACCGGCTCGAGATGCACCGTGGGATGATCGCGGCGGGTGCCCGGGTGCTCGTCATCGACGACGTGCTCGCGACCGGGGGCACGGCGGCGGCCTGCATGCGGCTGGTCGAAGCGGCCGGGGGACGGGTGACGGGAGCCGCGTTCCTGGTTGAATTGACCGCCCTCGGCGGACGGGAGCGGCTCGCGCCGGCCCGGGTGGAGAGCGTGCTCGTCTACTGACGGTCGAACCGGCCGTGCACCGGGTGATGCGGCGGCCAGTCGCGGGCGAACGTGGTGCCGGACCGCCCGAAAACGCTTTTTTTCACCCCGACCGTCCCGCAACTATCGTTGGGAGGAGTGGCGCGTCGGCCCCCCGGCCTTCCAAGGAAGCGATCGATGGATATCCCGCTGCCCGTTTTCGTCGGGTCCCTGTTCGTCCTCGGCGTATTGGCCCTATTCATGCTGGGCATGGTGTTCAGCTTCGGCCAGCTCTGGTTCCAGGCCTTCTGGTCGAAGGCGCACGTCTCGTTCCTCGAGCTGTTCGGCATGAGCCTCCGCAAGGTCAACGCGCGCACGATCGTGCAGGCGCGGATCATGGCGGTGCAGGCCGGCCTCGGACGGGAGATCTCCACCCGCCGCCTGGAAGCGCACTACCTCGCCGGCGGCGACGTGCCGCGCGTGATCCGCGCACTGATCGCCGCCCATCGCGCCGACATCGACCTCGATTTCGACCGCGCCTGCGCGATCGACTTGGCGGGCCGCGACGTCCTCGACGCCGTGCAGACGAGCGTCAATCCGAAGGTGATCGACTGCCCCGACAACGCCAGCGGGAAGTCGACTCTCTCCGCCGTCGCCAAGAACGGCGTGGAACTGAAGATCGCCGCCCGCGTCACGGTGCGCACCAACCTGCAGCAGCTCATCGGCGGGGCCACGGAGGAGACGATCATCGCCCGCGTCGGTGAGGGGATCATCACGTCGATCGGCTCGGCGGAGAGCCATTTCGACGTCATGGAGCATCCAGACACGATCTCCAAGGCCGTGCTGCAACGGGGACTCGACGCCCAGACGGCGTTTCAGATCGTGTCGATCGACATCGCCGACATCGAGGTGGGCGAGAACATCGGCGCGCGGCTGCAGGCCGATCAGGCCGAGGCCGACACACGCGTCGCCCGGGCAAAAGCCGAGGAACGGCGCAGCTTCGCGATCGCCCGTGAACAGGAGATGAAGGCTGCGACCGCCGAGAACCGGGCCCGGGTGCTCGAGGCGGAAGCCCTCGTCCCGAAGTCGATGGGGGCGGCGTTCCGGGCCGGCAGGCTGGGCAGTTTGGGGACCGCCACCGTCCCCTCCGCCGGACCCTGAGCGGCGTTCGACCGGGAAGACGGCGTCCGCGGTGCCGCCTGCGCGGTTTTTTCCAAAGCCGATAGGCCACGCGCGCCGATGTGACGTGATGCGGGAGGTTGGTGCATCGGGTGGAGCACGGGTCGATCCCGTGCCTCCCCGCTTTCCACCCCTCGCCCGGCCGGTGGAGGCCGGTTCGTCAGCCTCGGCGAAGGGAGTGTGCCCTGTGGCGCTGCGTAAGTTCCGTGTCTACACCGGTCCCGAGTCCGATCCGGTGGGCATGCTCGAGGCTCTGACGCCCGAGCGCGGGGTGAAGGTGACTCTCGGCGAGATCCTGCCGATCCTCGCCGACGCGGTCGCCAGCAATCGCACGTGGGTCAGCGACTTCGAGACGGACGAGGTGACCGTCTCGTCCGACTTGTACGACGTCCTGCAAGCCTACCGGCACTTCAGGCGCCCCGGCGCCTGACCGCGGCCGGATGGCCGGCCACCGGCGGCCGATCGACGGCGGTACACTGCGCCCCAACGCCACGGGGAGCCTCCGCCATGCCAGCCAGCCGCCGCGACTTCGTCTCCCATGCCGTCCTCATGGCCACCGGGGCATTGGCCACCCGCGCCGCCGCGCCGCGGCGTTCGGAGGCGGCCGAGCCCGAGCCCGCCACCCGGCCGACGGGCCCCGCCGAGACGCTGCGCGTGGCGGTGATCGGGCTCAACGGCCAGGGGGGCGCGCACGTCGACAATTGGCTCGACACGCCCGGCTGCGCGCTGGTCGCCGTGTGCGACTGCGATCCCGCCGCTTCGGCGAAACAGATCGAACGGATCGGGCGCCGCGCCGCGAAGCCCTCGCGGCTTCCCGAAGCCGTCGTCGACGTGCGCCGTCTGCTCGATCGCGATGATATCGACGCCGTGTCGATCGCCACGCCCAACCACTGGCACGCGCTGATGGCCATCTGGGCCATGCAGGCCGGCAAGGACGTGTACGTCGAAAAGCCCTGCAGCCACACCGTCGAGGAGGGCCGCGCGATCGTCGAGTGGGCCCGAAAGCTCGGCAAGATGTGCCAGATGGGGGTGCAAAGCCGCAGCATGACCGGGATGCGCGAGACCCTCGCCTTCGTCACCGGCGGGGCGATCGGCCCGGTGCGCGTCGCCCGCGCGATCTGCTACCGGCGCCGCGACTCGATCGGACTGGTGGACACCCCCGCGCCGTTGCCACCGGGGCTCGATTTCGACCTCTGGGCCGGCCCCGCCCCCGCCGTGGTGCCGAAACGACGGCGCCTCCATTACGACTGGCACTGGAACAAGCTCACCGGCAACGGTGACATCGGCAACCAGAACCCCCACGAACTCGACAAGGCGCGCTGGGGACTGGGCAAGCAAGAGCTTCCCCGGCGCGTCGTCAGCCTCGGCGGCCGGCTCGGCTACGTCGACAACGGCGACGTCGCCAACAGCCAGGTGACGATCTACCAGTGGGACGACGCCCTGCTCATCTCCGACGTCCGCGGCCTGCCGATCGAGACCCCGGTGACGTTCGGGCTCCAGGGGGGCCCGTTCAACGGCGCCTGCAACATCTGGTACGGCACCGACGGCTATGCGGTCGGCCCCAACTACTCCTCCGGCATCGCCTTCGATTACGACGGCCGGGAATTGGGCCGCTGGAGCGGGGGCACGTACCAGGCCCATTTCGCCAACTTCGTCACGGCGATCCGCAGCCGCGACCACCGGGACCTCCACCTCGACATCCTCGACGGCCATCTCTCCAGCGCCCTGGCACACCTCGGCAACGTCTCCTGGGCCCTCGGCGAGCACGTCGAGAAGGGTGAACCGCTGTCCCTCGGTCCCTTCGACTTCCCCTTCGCGGGCCACGTCGGCGACACGCTGGCCGGTTTCGGTCGTCATCTCGACGACAACGATGTCGATCTCGACGCCACCCCGCTGTCGCGCGGCCGCGAGTTGGTGATCGATCCGGCGACCGAGCGTTCGACCGATCCCGCGGCCAACATCCTGTTCGGCCGCGAGTACCGCGCCGGCTACGAACTGCCGAGGATCTGACGCGGCGGGCATCGGCCCGCGACGACCGCATTGGTAGACTTTCGCCCCATCCGACCCGTTCCCGCGAGGTTCCCATGCTGCTTTGCCGTCGCGATTTCGTCGAACAGGCCCTCACGCTCGCCACGGCGGCACTCGCCGGGATGCCCGCCGTGGTCGCCGCCGACGCCCCGCCGACCGCGCCGCGGCGGATCGGCCCCGGCGACAAACTGCGTGTCGCCGTCATCGGCGCCAACGGCCGCGGTGGTGAGCACATCGGGCAGTGGCTCGCCCATCCGGAGACCGAACTGGCGCTGATCTGCGACGTCGATCCGGCCGCCTACGCCAAGTACGGCAAACGCTTCGAGTCGCTGCCGCGTCCGCCGGCGTTCGAGCAGGACATCCGCCGCGTCCTCGATCGCAAGGACATCGACCTCGTGTCGATTGCCACTCCCAACCACTGGCACGCGCTGATGGCCATCTGGGCCATGCAGGCCGGCAAGGACGTGTACGTCGAAAAGCCCTGCAGCCACACCGTCGAAGAGGGCCGCGCGATCGTCGAGTGGGCCCGCAAGCTCGGCAAGATGTGCCAGATGGGGGCGCAGAGCCGCAGCATGACCGGGATGCGCGAGACGATCGATTTCGTCCGCGGCGGCAAACTGGGGGCCGTGAAGGCGGCGCACGCCCTCTGCTACAAACGGCGGCGCAGCATCGGCCTGGTCGACGCCCCCGCGCCGCTCCCGGCGGGGCTCGATTTCGACCTTTGGGCCGGGCCCGCGCCGGCGGTGGTGCCGGTGCGCTCGCGGCTCCATTACGACTGGCACTGGGATGCGCGCACCGGCAACGGCGACATCGGTAACCAGAACCCCCACGAACTCGACAAGGCGCGCTGGGGACTGGGCAAGCAGGAACTGCCCAGCCGCGTCGTCAGCCTCGGCGGCCGGCTCGGCTACGTCGACAACGGCGACGTCGCCAACAGCCAGGTGACGATCTACCAGTGGGACGACGGCACGCTGCTCATCTCCGACGTGCGCGGTCTCGAGATCGAGACCCCGGTCACGTTCGGCCTCGCCGGCGGTCCACTCGGCGTCGGCAATATCTGGTGGGGCACCGATGGCTATGCCGTCTCGACCAACTACCAGTCGGGGGCCGCGTTCGATTACCAGGGCAACGAGTTGGGCAAGTGGGCCGGCGGATCGAGCCAGGCGCACTTCGACAATCTGGTGCGCGCGATCAAGTCACGCGATCACGGCGACCTCCATCTCGACATCCTCGACGGCCACCTCTCCAGCGCCCTGGCACACCTCGGCAACGTCTCTTGGATGCTGGGGGAAACCGTGCCCGCGGGCACGCGTCCGCGGCTGGCTGCCGACCACGACGCGGTGCGGAAGACGTTCGACAGCTTCGAAGCCCACCTCGTCGACAACAAGGTCGACGCCGCCGCCACGCCACTCGTCCTCGGGCGAACGCTCGAGATCGACCCGAAATCGGAGCGGGCCTCCGATGCGGCGGCCACGGCGCTGTTCGGCAAGGAATACCGCAAGGGCTACGAGTTGCCGCGCGTCTGACGGCCGACCACGGGGTGGCGGTCAGCCGTCGACCGGAGCGGGGGGCCCGGGCAGCGTGCGCTGCCAGAACTCGAGATCGAGCCACCGTCCGAACTTGAACCCCGCCTGCCGGACCGTGCCGGCATGGATGAATCCGGCCCGCTGGTGCAGCGCCTTGCTGACGACGTTCCCGGCGTCGATGCCGCCCACCATGACGTGGAGCTGCCGCTCGATCGCCTCCGCCACCAGCGCGTCGAGCAAACAACGACCGATGCCGCGCCCGCGCTGATCGGGAGCGACGTACACCGAGTGCTCGACGGTGTACTTGAAGGCGGGAAATGGCCGGAACGGGCCCCACGTGGCGAAGCCGGCGAGGCGCCCGCCGGCCGCCTCGATGCCGAGCACCGGCAATTCGGCGCTCCGTTTGGCGGCCCACCACGCCGCCACCACCTCGGCGCTGCGCGGGTGGTATTCGTAGAGTGCCGTCGTGCCGAGGATGGCGTCGTTGTAGATGGCGCGGATCGCCTCGAGGTGCCTCTCGGCGCAGGCGATCACCGCCGGTCGACCGGCGCTCATGCCGTCCCCTCCGACACCGGCCGCGGCGGCGTCAGCCACGACACCGCCACGAGCACGGCGAACCCGAGGGGAATCGTCACCAGCCCCGGCTGGCTGAAGGGCATCGGCGAAGCCTCGCGCGACCAGCCGTACACCTTCTCGAAGGTGTCGGCGGAGAGCAGGATCCATCCCAGCGACGACACCATGCCCGCCGTGACGGCGGCGATGATCCCCTGACGCGTGGTCCGCGGCCAGAACAGCAGCATCACCAGCGCGGGCAGGTTGGCGCTGGCGGCGATGTTGAACGCCCAGCCGACGAGGAAGCTGACGTTGAAGTCACGGAACACGATGCCCAGGGCCATCGCCACGACCCCGAGTGCCACTGCCGCCACTTTGCCGCAGCGCACCTTCTCGTGGTCGGTCATCGCCACGCCGAGGACATGCTCGACGAGGTCATGGGCCACCGCGCCGCTCCCCGCCATGATCAGACCGCTCACCGTGCCGAGCACCGTGGTGAAGGCGATCGCCGAGACGACCGCGAACAGGGTGTCGTTGAAGCTCTTCGCCAGCAGCGGGGCCGCCATGTTGGTATCGGTCGGATCGAGCGCACCCGAGGTCATCGCACCCAGCCCCAGGTAGAGGGTGAGCACGTAGAACACGCCGATGGCGGCGATGCCCACCACCGTGCTGCGCCGTGCCGCCTCGCCGTCCTTGACCGTGTAGTAGCGGATGAGGATGTGGGGCAGCGACGCGGTGCCGCAGAACAGGGCGAGCATCAGGCTGGCGAAATCGAGCCGGTCGGCGAGTCTGCCCGTGGTCAGCCCCTTGAACGAGCCGCCGGGCTTGAGGAGGTCGGTTCCGGGACGCTCGGCGGGGGTGAAGGTGGTATGCGTGCCGTCGGCGTCCACCCGTTTCTTCGCGCTCCAGGTGACGATCGTCGAGTCCTCGAGCGCCGCCAGGTATTCGAGGGGCCGTAGCGGCCCCGTCTCGCGCCGGCCGCCGTAGCGCGCCGGCAGCGCGCGGACCGTACCGACCGGATGCAGGTCGTGGTCGCGCGTTTGGGGCGCACCGTCGACGAGCCGGGTCCCGTCGGCACGCACCGTGAGCGTCTGCGGGATCACGCTCCCGGTGTTCTCCACCAGGCCGCGCTGCAGGATCAGCACCGTCAGGACGCCGCAGAAGAAGACCAGCAGCGATCCCTTGATGAACTGCACCCAGGTGGTCGAGACCATCCCCGCGGTGACGACGATCAGGGTCACGGTGAGTCCGACGAGCACCACGCCCGCCTCGTGGGGCAGGCCGAGCAATGGCCGGATGAGCGATCCGGCACCGACCATCTGGGGGATCAGGTAGAAGACGCTAACCCCGAGCGTCGAGGTTGCGACGGCGAGCTTGATGCCGCGGCTGTGAAACCGCGCGTCGAGCGCGTCGGCGAAGGTGAAACGGCCGAGCGCCTTGATCGGCTCGGCGATCACGAACAAGGCGACGATCCAACCGGCGAGGAAGCCGATCGAATAGAGAAACCCGTCGTAGCCGGTGAAGGCGATCATGCCGCAGATGCCGAGGAACGATGCCGCGGAGAGATAATCGCCGGCGAAGGCGATGCCGTTGACGAACCAATGGATCTGCCCGTGGGCCGCGTAGTAGCCGGCCGCCGACTGGCCACGGCGACCGAGGAAGAACGACAACCCCAGGACGCCGAGCACGAAGGCGGCGAAAATCGCGACCGCGGTCGCCGAGGTGTGGTGGAGCATCGGCCGGTCCTCCCCTAACGCCCCGACCGTGCGATCATGTAGACCACCGCCAGCAGGAAGGCGGCGGCGATCAGCCCCATGCCGGAGGCAATGGCCACATTGACGCCGCCGAAGGGGCGCAGCGACAACAGATCGGGACGCACGAGCACCAGCGCCATGAATCCGCCGTAGAGGGCGACGTACAGCCAGAACAGCACAAGGCCGATGCCCCGGTCGCCCGGTGTCGGGGGTCGTGATCCGTCGCCCGCTGGATGCATGCCGCCTCTACCCGCCGGAGTGATTGGCGGGGCGATTGTAGCCCATCGACGGGCGGCCTCCGGATGGATGGCCGGGGCGGATCATGCGACCGGCAAGGCGAACCCACGGCCGGGTCCCGGGGGGCGTCCGAAGCTCCCCGCCGCGGAACACCGTCCATGACCGCACACCATCGCCCCGACCGCACTCACCAGCCGGGTGCCAGCGGGGTGATCACCCCGTCGCCGCCGATGACGATCTCTCCGCTGAGCCGGCTCCGCGCCCGGATCGAGGCGAAACTCTCGTCGATGACCCACGACGCATACGCGGCCGACAGCAAACTCTCCGGCGACGTCGTGGCATCGTTGGAGATGTCCCAGAACATCATGCCACCGAGCCCCGAATCGGATGCCCACTGCGCCTTCTGGGCGATCGACGTCGGTGTCTCGAAGGAACTGAAGATCTTCTCCGTCGGGTTGTAGAGATACGCCGCCTGGGCACGGTCGTCCCAGTGGAGTTTCCAGGCGCTGCCGGCGGCCTGCACCTTGGCGAGCAACTCCTTGTAGTCGTAGTTGCCCGGCTCGAAGCTTCCCGGCGCGGCCCCCGACGACTTCTCGGCATAGCCGCCGTCACCGCCATCGACCACCCCCTTCCAGGCACGGGTATACATCGGCGCGCCGAGGACGATCCGGCGCGGATCGACCCCGGCCTGCGCGTAGGCCGCCACGGCGGAACGGATGTCATACCGTGCGGGATCGCCGGTGAAGGCGGCCAGGTGGCCGGTGGTCGATTCCCAGGTGCCGTGGAAGTCGTAGGCCATGAGATTGAAGAAATCGACCGACGGTGCCAGCCCCGCGAGATTGAAATTCGCGATCTTCTCGATTCCCGCCGGGGAGGCCACCGAGATCTCGTAACGCCTCCCGGTGCTTGCCGCGAGCGCGTCGAGTTTGGTGCGAAACGTCGTCAGGAACGTCGCGTAGTTCCGCCCGTCGGCGGGACTGGAGGAGTTGCCTCCCTCCCCGCCGCCTCCCGGATACTCCCAGTCGAAGTCGATGCCGTCGAACATCCTGTAGGTCTCGAGGAACTTCACCAGCGACGCGGCGAACGTCTCGCGCCCCGTCGCCGTCGAGCAGACGGTGCTGAAGTGGTCGGAGAGCGTCCAGCCACCGACGGCGATGCTGACGCGCAGGTGGGGGTATTTCTCCTTGAGCTGCGCGAGTTGGTTGAAGTTGCCCCAGATCGTCTGCGTGGCGCGCGGGTCGCCGGGCGGGTAGTACCAGGCATCCGCCTCGCCACTAACCGTCTCGCCGGCCGGGAAGCGCTTTTCCACGGCCGCGTAGGAGTCGAACAGCGCCACCGTGCCGTCGCTCTTGAGATCGAGGAACGAATAGATGAGATGGGTGAGTTTCTCGGCCGGCACGTCGGCCACCTGGAAATTGCGCCCGTAGATGCCCCACTCGGGGAAGTAGGCGGCGAGCACCCGGTCGTGGCGCGCGATGGGGAGCGTGCCCGGATCGGGTGGCGGCGCGACGTCGTCGTTGACGATCCGCCCGGTAGCGCTGGCCTGGCCGAGGGTCGCCCCTGATGGCGCGCTGAGCACGAGCGAGAACGTCTCGTCGGGCTCGACCGTCGCGTCGCCCGTCACC
>JBJSXB010000083.1:0-18168 GCA_046086245.1 Planctomycetaceae bacterium
GCTCTCGTTCGGCAGTACGGCGAGGAGTCGAACGTCGTCATCGCCATCGATCGCGGCGACGGCCGTCTGAGTGGAACGCGCGACGGCACTCCCATCGATACCCAGGAGTTGTCGGGTCGCATCGGCGCACAGACGGCCAAGCAGGTGATCATCCAAAAGATCCGGGAGGCGGAGCGCGACGCGATCCACGACGAGTTCGAGGAGCAGATCGGCCAGATGGTGTCGGGTGTGGTGAGTCGTTTCGAAGGAGCGACCGCCACGGTCACCTTGGGAAACACCGAGGCGATCCTGCCCCGCAGCGAACAGATCCCGGGCGAGTCGTTCCATCCCAACGAGCGGATCCGGGCGACGATCTTCGAGGTGCGGAAGGTCGGCAGTCGAGTGAAGATCATCCTCTCGAGGATCCGGCCGCAGCTCGTGCAGCGGCTCTTCGAGCAGGAGATTCCCGAGATCGCCGACGGCGTCATCGAAATCCGGGCGATTTCCCGCGAGCCCGGCTACCGCAGCAAGGTGGCCGTGATCAGTTCGGACACCCGTGTCGATTGCGTCGGCGCGTGCGTCGGCGTGCGCGGCAACCGCATCAAGAACATCGTCGAGGAGTTGGGGGGCGAGCGGATCGACATCGTGCGTTGGAGCGACGATCTCCAGGTGCTCGTGCCCAACGCCCTGCAGCCTGCGGAGGTCGACGAGGTGATTCTCTGTCAGATGCTCGGCCGGGGCATCGTCCTGGTGCAGGAGGATCAGTTGTCGTTGGCGATCGGACGCCGTGGTCAAAACGTCCGACTGGCGAGCAAGCTGTGCGGCTGGGACATCGAGATCATGACCCGCGAGGAGCTCGACCAGCAGATCGAGCGGGCGGTCACCGGTTTCTCCTCGATCGAAGGGGTCGAGGAGTCGCTCGCGGAGAAGCTGGTCGGCGAGGGATTTCTGTCCTACGACGACCTGTCGGTCATCGAGCCCGCCGATCTGATGGAGATGGGCGGGCTCACCGAGGAAGCGGTCGACGCCGTCGTCGCCGAGGCGGAGCGCAGGGCCGCGGCGGCGGAATTGGCGGCGGCCGACGAGCGGCGCAAGCAACGGGAGCAGGAGCGGGTGGAGCGGGCGATGGCCGAACAGTCTGCCGCCGAGCCCGTGGTGGGTGAGGGGGTCGATGGCGGTGAGGGGCCCGTGACCGACGAGACGCCCCCTGGAGAGGCGCTGTCGTCGGGTGGCGTGTCGGCGGTCGACGGGACGTCGGTGGAGCAGGCTGATTGAGTCGTTCGCCGTGCGTGTGCCGCGGGTGGTCGGTGTGTGCCGGAGGTTGGTGAGGTGATCGTCGTCGTTGCGGTCCGATTTCGATCGTTGCCATGAGGGGTGCGCGTGGCGGTTCGGATATACACGCTTGCGAATCAACTGAAGCTCGACAGCAAAGAGCTCGTCGATCTGTGTACGCGCGCTGGAATCCATGACAAAGGATCCGCGTTGGCGAGCCTGACCGACGAGGAAGTGGTCAAGCTCAAGGAGTTCATGGCATCGCGGTCGCGGCCCCCTGAGCGACCGGCAGCCGGTGCTCCGACCAGGCCAGCGGTCGGCGCTCCCGTTCGGCCGTCCGGGGCCGGGGTGAGCGGAAAGCCACCGGTCTTGGCACCGCCGCCGCGGCCCGCCGCCGTCCGTACGGCGACCAGCCCGCCGCAACCCGCTGCCGAACCTGCGCCGTCGTCGCCGGCGGGGTCCGGGGACGATGCCGCGGGCACGAGCCCCGTCGTGCCGCCTCCGGCTGCTCCCACCCCTCCCGCGCCGCGAACCAGTGGTCCCCTTCGCAAGGAGGATTACATCGCCCCCGGCGGCGTTGCGGCCCGCGGCAAGCCGACGGATGGTCCGCCGAAGGCACCGGAATCGCGGCCCCGGATCGGCAGTCGGTCCGACACCAAGCCCGTCCCCCGGCCGGCGTTCAAACTCGCTCCCCTTCCGGCCGCTGGAAAGCAGCCGGTGGTGCCTCGTGCGCCGCAGGAGCCGGCGGCACAAAAGCCCGACGTGAAACTCCCGCTCGACGCGATCCGCAGTGCCAAGGCGGGGGGTGCCAAGCCGCTTGCCGACCACATGCGGAAGCACGAGCAGCGGCAGGCCGAGGTGGCGCGGCAACGCACCGCGACGGGAACGCCGCTCCGCGGAGGCGTCAGGGGAGCGTCGGGGTTGGCGCCCGTTCCGCCTCCGATGGAGCCCGGCGTGCGTCCGCGGCGGACGCCGTCGAAGGGCGCTCCCGGCAAGGCGGACGATCTCCTCGGGGGACGCGAGGCGAGGCAGCTCAACCGGAAGCGTGTCTCGGACGGCCGCGGTGACGACGACGACGGCGGCGGTCGGAGGCGACGGTCTTCGCGGCCGCGTCGGGGCACCGCCGTGTCGACGGCCGCGCCACGCAAGGCGAACGCTTCAATCCAGGTGCCCTGCACCGTTCGCGCACTGTCGGAAGCGATCGGGCTGCCGGCGAGCGAGGTCCTGAAGAAATTGCTCTCCCTCGCCCCGGGTGCGATCCCCAGCCTGAGCACGTCGCTCGACCGTGAGACGGTCGAGTTGCTCGCGGTCGAATTCGGCGTCGCGCTCGATATCAAGACCGCCGAGGATTTGGAAAAGGAGCTTCTCGTCGGGTTCGACGCGGTCGACGAGGATCCGGCGCTCCGGCATCCGCGGGCGCCGATCGTGACGTTTCTCGGCCATGTCGATCACGGCAAGACGTCGCTGCTCGATCGGATCCTCGGCATGAACGTCGCCGCGCGGGAGAGCGGTGGCATCACGCAGCACATCCGCGCCTACGGCGTGAAGCACGACGGACGGGCGATCACCTTCGTGGACACGCCGGGTCACGAGGCGTTCACGCAGATGCGTGCCCGCGGGGCGAACGTCACCGACTGTGCCGTGCTCGTGGTGGCCGCCGACGACGGACTGATGCCGCAGACCGAGGAGGCGATCAGTCATGCCAAGGCGGCGAACGTGCCGATCGTCGTGTGCATCAACAAGATCGATCTCCCGGGGGTCGACGTGCAGCGTATCTATCAGCAACTGGCCGCCACCGAGTTGCTTCCCACGGAATGGGGTGGTGAAACCGAGGTGGTGAAGACCAGCGCCCTGACCGGCGAGGGAGTCGATCACCTGCTCGATACCCTGCTGACGATCGCCGAATTGCACGACCTCCGCGCCAACCCGGAGCGGTCCGCGGCAGGCGTTTGCCTCGACGCTTCGATCCACGAGGGCCGCGGCGTCATGGCCTGCCTGCTTGTGCAGAAGGGCACGCTCAAGGTGGGTGATGCCGTGGTCTGCGGCGAGGCGAGCGGAAACGTGAAGGCGATGCACGACACGCTCGGCAAGCGCCGCCTGTCGAGCGTCGGGCCGGCGGAGCCCGTCCTCGTCAGCGGACTCGACATCGCCCCCGGCGCCGGGGAGCGATTCCAGGTGGTGGAGTCGATCGCGTTGGCCCGTGAAGTGGCGATCAAGCGGGCGGCGATCCGCCGCCAGGTAAACCTCGTCAGCGCTCCGGTCCACGTCACCCTGGAGAATCTGCTCGACAAACTGGGCACGCAGAAGACACCGACGCTCAACCTCATTCTCCGCGCCGACGTTCGCGGGTCGATCGAGGCGATCCTCAAGGAGTTGCAGAAGCTCGATCATCCCGAGGTGAAAATCCGCATTCTTCAGGCGACGGTCGGCGGCGTCAGCGAGGCGGACGTGCAGTTGGCCGATGCGTCGGACGCGGTCATCATCGCCTTCAACGTCGTACCCGACGAGCGCGCCCGTTCGTTGGCCGACGATCGTGGCGTGCAGGTCCGCCGCTACGACATCATCTACCAGGTGACCGACGACCTGAAGAGCGCCCTCGAAGGCATGCTCGCGCCGGAGAAACGCGAGAACGAACTGGGACGCGCCGTGGTCCAACGCACCTTCTCGATCAGCAGGCTCGGGGTCATCGCCGGTTGCCGCGTCATCGGTGGCGTCATCGCCCGCAATGGCCGGCTGCGGGTGATCCGCGACAGCCGTGTCATCGGCGACTACGGCATCGAGTCGTTGAAACGTGAAAAGGACGATGCCCGCGAGGTACGCGACGGCCTCGAGTGTGGCATCAAGTTGCAGGGCTTCAACGACATCAAGGAGGGCGATTTCCTCGAGTGCTACCGGATCGAGGAAGTCGCACGGACGCTGTCGTGAGTTCGCGGAGACTCCTCAAGGCGGCCGAGGCGGTGCGGGAGGTGGTCAGCATGGCCATCCTCACCCAGGTGCGCGATCCCAGGGTCCGCGACGTGACCGTCACACGCGTGGAGATGGCTCCCGACATGCGCTCGGCCATCGTGCACGTGTCGGTGATGGGCAGTCCGGCGCAGGAGGCGCTGGCACTTCGCGGCCTGGCCAGCTCGGCAGGGTTTCTCCAGGCGCAGATCGCCGAACGGATCGAGACGCGCTACACGCCCCGGCTGCGGTTCGAGATCGATCCGGGCGTGAAACGGTCGCTCGAGATGGCGCGGATCCTCGCCGACGTGATGCCGCCGCCGCCCGACGGGCCGGTGGCGCCAGCGGGTATGGCGGCGCCGGCGGGTGCGGTGGCCGTGGGCGCGGCCCGTTCCGCCGATGCGGCGAGCGCGGCCAACGAATCGGTCGTAACACCCGCGGTCGCCGGTCGTCGTTCCGCGCCGAACGAAGCCATCACGATCCCCCCGGGGGCTCATCGGCCCCGGAACGATGACCCGCGGACGACGGAGGATCAGCAGCGATGACCGCAGCCAACCGTCAGCAACTCGTGACGCGCCTGCACAAGGCACTCCGCTCCCAGTACAAGCAGGTCGCCACCGACACGTCGCGGCCGATTCTCGAGCAGGTGCTGTTTGCCTGTTGTCTGGAGAACACGCCCTATGACGTCGCCCAGAAAGCGTTCGCCCGTCTCGGTGAGGGCTTCTTCGATCTCAACGAGGTACGGGTCACGACCGTCGCCGAACTGGCCGAATCGCTCGACACGCTCCCGGACGCGCCACACGCCGCGTTGTCGCTCCGCCGCGTGCTGCAAAGCGTCTTCGAGTCGAGCTACAGCTTTTCCCTCGAGGGCATGCGAAAGCAGTCGCTGGCCAACGCGTTGAAGACGTTGGAGGGGCTGCATGGCATTCCCCCATTCGTCGTCGCGCATGTCGCGTCGACCGGTCTTGGCGGCCATTTCATCCCCGTCGATCTGGGGGCGCTGCAGGCGCTTTATCTCTCCTGCGTGATCACGCGCGAGGAATATGACGCCGGGAAGCCGAACGGTCTGGAACGGCTGGTCCCTAAGAAGATCGGTCCCGAGTTCGCCTCGCTCTTGCACCAATTCGGTGTGGAGGTGCTTCGCAACCTGCACGGCAACACGGTGCGGCGCGTCCTTCAGGCGGTGAATCCCGCCGGGCTCAAGGATCGGTTTCCGAAGCGTGGGGAAGCGATGCCCCGCCCCGTGCCGCCCCCGCTGACCGGCAAGGATGGTCAGCGCGCCGCCGAAGCGGCCCGGACGGCGGCAGAGGAACATCGCCCGGCGGGACCGCAGGCGGCCGCACGACCGGCCGGTAAGACCCCGCTTCCCCCTCCGGGTTCGGGGCCGAAACGCACGGCCGACGGCAAGCCGGTCGCCGGTGCCAAGCCCGGTCCGAAGCCGTTCGTGGTCAAGCCGAACGTCGGACGGCCACCGCCGCCTGATCTCCCACCACTGCCCCCGCCACCGCCTGAAGCCACCCGGCCGGTCGCCGACACCAAGACGACGGCCAAGGCTCCCGCCAAGGCGCCTCCCAAGCTGGCCCCCGGAGCGAAGCCAGCGGCCGCGGCTGGATCCGCGCGGGACAAGGGACCGGCGAAGCCGGCGTCGTCGAAACCGACCGGTTCTCCGTCCAAGGTGCAGGGACAGGGATCGAAGCCGGCGGACAAAAAGGGGGCAAAGCCCGGTGCGAAGCCGCCCGCCGTCGCGGGTGGTCTCAAGGGAACGCGTCCGGGTGCGGCCGCGGCCAAGCCTTCGGGCAAGAAGCCCGTCGCCAAGCCAACGCCGGCGTCCGGCGCGATCGCCCGCCGCAAGCCGCGTTGATACGGAGTCGCCATCATGGCCGGACATTCGCATTGGGCGAACATCGCCCGCAAGAAGTCGCTCATCGACGCCAAGCGGGGCAAGCTGTGGAGCAAGCTTGCCAAGGGCATCATCGTCGCCGCCAAACACGGTGGCCCCGATCCTGACGCGAACCTCCGCCTGCGGTATGCGATCGACGCCGCGAAGGCGGTCAGCATGCCGAAGGACAACATCCAGCGTGCGATCCGCACTGGAACGGGGGAGTTGAAGGGGGGCAACCTCGAGGAATCGATCTACGAGGGCTATGCCGCCGGAGGCGTGGCGGTCCTCTGCGAGATCCTCACCGACAACAAGAACCGCACCGCTCCGGAGATCCGCAAGATCTTCGAGATGTGCGACGGCAAGCTCGGCGCGACTGGTTGTGTGGCCTATCTCTTTCAGCGGAAGGGCATGGTCCGCGTTCCGCACGATGCGGTCGGCGAGGACCGACTGGTCGAGGTGGCTCTCGAGGCCGGCGCCGACGACGTGAAACTCGCCGGTGACCGCTGGGAGATCACCTCCGAGCCGGCGGCGATGGCCGGGGTGCAGGAAGCACTTTCTGCCGCCGGCCTGCCCATGGAGGCGGGGGGTATCGTGCGACTGCCGACGAATACGGTGACGGTCGACGACGTCGACGTCGTACGGAAGGTTCTCGACCTGCTCGAGCGCCTCGACGATCACGACGACGTGCAGAGCGTCGCTGCAAACTTCAGCATCCCCGACGAAGCGATCGCCCAACTCGGCTGAATACCATCCGGAGTCGAACGACGGCGCTTTGAAACGTCAGTGTTCGATCTGCGGCCAGTAGGTATCGAAGTCGAACTTCGGGCTGTTGTCGAGGTCGTGGCACTCGAGACAGTTGTTGACGGCCCGCTGTCGTCCCTCCGGCGTCTCGAGCCCCAGCGAGAGATCGGTCCGCAGGCGGTCGCGTTGTTCGTCCGAGGCGTTGACCTCGCCACGCTCGACCGCGACGTGCGTGGCGGCGGGGCCGTGGCAATTCTCGCACCCTTGGTGGGCGAGGTGCGGAGTCACCGCCATCCCGCCGAATCCGCCGACGTAGGGCTCGTATTTCTGGGGGCCCCAACCGACCACGTGGCAGGAGAGGCATTCCGGATCGCCGTCTCGGCGCGGGGTTTGGATCTCGAGCGTGGTCAGCGCCTTGGCATGCCCGGACTCCTTCCAGACCTCGTAGGCTTCGGCGTGACAGTCGGCACACGAATCACTGCCCGCGAAACCACGACCGGTGGGGTGCCGCAGTGGCGACAACGCCAAACCGTCGAGTCCCAGCCGCTCGAGTTGAGCCTGGTATTCGCCGAGAAGACGGATCATGTCTTCCGACTCCCCCCACCGCGCGTCCAACGGCACACGCTGGGTGCGCAACGGAACGGACTCACCGGGAAACAAGCCGATCGCGACGGCGTACATCCCCTTGTGGCCGAGTTCCACGAGTCGGGTCACGGGGCGCCCGTCGGTGGCGGGGAGCTTGGCTGGCTCGACCGGCGGTTCGTCGGCACCGCCGGCCGCCACGACGATGTCGAACTGGGGGAACATGGTCGCGTACTTCGCCGCCTCGTCCGCGCCCGTCCAGGCGAGCAGCACTTGGTGATCGCAGCCGGCCGAGGCGAGTTGCGTCGCCGCGTCGCGCAGCCCCTGTGTTCCCGAGACGATCTCCACGGTCTCGTTGCGGACGGCAGCCGCCTGGCGATCGCCGAGCACGGCGGTCACACCGATCTTCAGCCCTCCCACTGCGACGATCCGGAATCGCGGCGTGATGCCGGTGTCGAGGCCGTACAACCCGACGTTGGAGGAGAGGAAAGGCGTCGGCGCGTCGCCCACCGCGGCGACCGAGGCGACGAGGCCCTCGGTGGGCAGACGAAGGTCCGCCGGGCCGAGGCCGACGCCGTCGTAGCCCATCGCCTTGAGACCTTCGGCGATCGACTGGAACTTGATCTCGGTCTGGCGACCGAAGCGGCGCACCTGACCGCCGAGGTCGACGGCGGCCACGGGCCAACCCGCCGCCTCCAGCGCGCGGAGAAAGTTTTGCCGACGGCTCAGCCCCCCCTTCTGGTTCTCCTTGCCGGTGCAACCGCACGGCTCGATGTACCCGTCGAGCGCACCGGTGAGCACGAGCACGGCCCGTGGCGTTGACCAGCCGGCGAACACCCGGCCGTTGCGCCGTGCGAACTCTTCCGCGACATCCGCCCCGACCCCGGGCCCGCGGTCCGGTATGGAGCGGTTGGGGGTGGTGCTGTCGGGGGTGGCTGCCGGCGGGCTGCCGGCGTCCTGGGCCATGCCGCGGGTGCTCCGTGCGGCCACGCACGACGCGCCCGCGATGCACAGGCAGGCGAGGACCACGCTCGTCCGGCGGGATCGTGGCATCGGCGGCGGTCTCCGGGTGGAAAAGGGCCCGGGATCCGACCCGGGACCGATCACGGTGAACACCCGCGTCAGGGGGTGATGCTGACGCAGACCTTGATCGTCAACGTCGGCGACTCCGGATGACCCGTTTCAAGCACGATCTTGCCGCCCGGAGCCTGCTTGGTGCAGTTATGGGCCGCGGCGGCACTCCCCGGCGGAATCGTCACGGTGATCGGCACCCGGACCACGTTGCCGTTGCCCAGGGGCGCCGCGTCACCGACGCTCACCGCGAGCGACGGCGGGATCACTTCCACGACCCGCGGGCGTACCGATTCGCGGTGGGGTCCGCGGGCGGCGAGGAACAACTCCCAGCGACCACCG
Organism: Planctomycetaceae bacterium; assembly: GCA_046086245.1. Lineage (GTDB taxonomy): Bacteria > Planctomycetota > Planctomycetia > Pirellulales > UBA1268 > F1-20-MAGs016. The sequence goes on from JBJSXB010000083.1 coordinate 8,813, forward strand.
GTCCGTCCCGGCACCACACCCAGGCCCAAGACCTTCCGGCCGGCGTCCCATGCCGTTCCCGCCACCGTGATCGCCCCGGCCACGGATGCCTCGATCGGCACGTCGACCGTGAGTTCCTCGCTCGTCTTGAGCAGCATTCGCGCCGTCTGCTTGAGGTTGCCGATTTCAGCGTCGGGGAGGACGTCGACGGAGAGTCGGATGCCGCCGGTCGCTCCTTTCTCCGCCTCGAGGACCCCCTCGGGCAGCGGTTCAGTCGCGATCTTGAAGAACCGTTCCGTCTGCGGGTCGAGGAGGCTCGTGGCGACGACCGACGGGGGTGTGTCGCCGAAGGTGAACACGTCCGCATGGGCATGCTCTCCCACGCCGGCGGTCACGCGGGTGACGATGATGCTCGGCGGCACGGCACGCCAGGCGGGCACCACCAGACCCTCGGTCACGAAAATGATTTCGGGCCGGGCGGGATCGTTGGTCAACACGGTCGCCTGCTGGCGAAACGGCCCGTCCGCCTTGCCACGCCACATGAGCCGCACCGTGCCTTCGCCGCCGGGCGGAATCGTCTTCTCGGCGGTTTCGTCGCCGCCGTCGCGTGCATCGAAGTCGCTCACGGTGCACGAGCACGACGTCGCGCCACGGGTGAGCGTCAGCGGAGCCGTTCCCGCGTTGCGGATGACGAACGTGTGCCGTCCCTCGTTCCCGAGCGCGAGGGTGCCGAACTGATGGGTCGTGGCACCGCAGTCTGCCCGGGGGCCGTCATTGCCGACCCGCACGGCACCGGCCGCCGGATCGAACTCGCCGACGCGCCAGGGGTAGACCCTCGACATCAGTGCCGCCGTGCCGGTGCCGACGAAGGCGCCGGTGACGATTGCGACCGACGCTACGGCGATCGCCGATGGATTCCGCAAGGCCATGGCTCGTTTCCTGCTGGGGTCTCGTGTCTTGCCCGCGCCGCATTCCGCCCGACCCCGCCGGCGGTGCGCCTGGCTCGTGACCGCCGCGCGGCACCCGTCGCGCCCGTCGTGGCGGCCGTCGAACCGGTCGATTTCGCCCCAATTGTAGCAGCCGCCGCCGATTCGCCCTGCGTCGGGCAGGGGGCGCCAACCGGTCGTCCGGTCAGGCCAACCGGTCGTCCGGTCAGGCCAACCGGTCGTCCGGTCAGGCCAACCGGTCGTCCGGTCAGGCTCAATACGCGCGGGCGAGGACGCTGCGGCGGGCGACGGGACGACCGGTGACGAGGCAGCGGCCCGGATGATCAGGGCCCTCCATCGGGATGCAGCGCACCGTGACCTTGAGCGGGTCGCAGACGGCGGCCACGGCCGGGTCGTCGGCGACGTGCGCCAAGACGAATCCCCCCTGCCCCTCCCCGCCTCCCCCCCTGCCCGGCTCGTCGGCAAACCGGGCGATCAAGTCCGCCTGGCTGTCGATCTCCACGGTCCGTGCGGTGCGGAAGGCCGCCGCGCGGTCGAACAGACCGCGCTGGATCTCCTCGAGCAGGGCCGGTACGCGCGCGGCGAATCCGTCCACCGGCAGCGCGACGCGTTCGCGTGGTGGGCGATCACGCCGGGTGAGGCTCACCATGCCCGCGGCGAGATCGCGCGGGCCGATTTCCACCCGGAGCGGCACCCCCTGTTTCACGTGCTGCCACGCCTTGTCGCCCCCGCGCATGTCGCGGGCATCGATCCGCACCCGCACCGCCTCCCCGCCGAACCGTTCTCCCGCCAGCGACGTCTCCAGACGGCGGCACGCGTCGAGCACCCGCTCCCGTTCATCGTCGGAGCGATGGATCGGCAGGATGACGATCTGCGTGGGGGCGATCCGCGGGGGCAACACCAGGCCGTCGTCGTCCGAATGGGTCATCACCAGCGCGCCGATCAGCCGGGTGGAAACCCCCCACGAGGTGGTCCAGCAGAACGACTCGGTCCCCTGCGGATCGGAGAAGGCGATGCCCTGAGCCTTGGAAAAGTTCTGGCCGAGGAAGTGCGACGTGCCCGCCTGCAGCGCGCGGCCGTCCTGCATCATCGCCTCGATCGAGTAGGTGTCGACGGCACCGGGGAACCGTTCGGCGGAAGGCTTCGGCCCCTTGAGCACGGGCATGGCGAGATGGTCTTCGGCGAACGAGGCGTAGATGTCGAGGATCCGCAACGTCTCCTCGACCGCTTCGGCCGCGGTGGCATGGGCGGTGTGCCCCTCCTGCCAGAGGAACTCCGCCGTCCGCAGAAAGACGCGCGGGCGCATTTCCCAGCGGACGACGTTGGCCCACTGGTTGATGAGGATCGGAAGGTCCCGCCACGACTGGACCCACTTGGCGTACATCGCCCCGATGATCGTCTCGCTCGTGGGACGCACCACGAGCGGTTCCTCGAGTTTCCCGGCCGGCACCAGCTTGCCGTCGGGAGCCAGTTCGAGCCGGTGATGGGTGACGACCGCGCATTCCTTGGCGAATCCCTCGACGTGCTTCGCTTCCTGCTCCAGGTAGCTGACCGGGATGAAGAGCGGGAAATAGGCGTTTTGGTGGCCGGTGGCCTTGAAGGCGCGGTCGAGGATCCCCTGCATGCGCTCCCAGATCGCGTAGCCGTGCGGCTTGATCACCATGCAGCCCCGAACCGGTGATTGCTCCGCGAGCTCGGCGGCGCGGACCACCTGTTGGTACCACTCCGGGTAGTCCTCGTCGCGCGTCGGACTGATGGCATGGTCGGGCATGATGCGCTCCTGCGGCCGGTGCGTCGCAAGGGGATGTCGATCGCGACCGGGAGCGGGATTGTAGTGTCTTTCGTTGGTTGTGACGCGGCGTGCGCGGGCCGTAGACTCTGGCAACGCCGGGCGTCCACGGCGTCGCGGCGGCGGAGGCGCGACGCGGCGCCGGCGTCGACCCGACGGCGTCGACCCGACGGCGACTCGGGCGCGATCACGCAACCGCCGCGTGGCGCGATCCAGCATGGTTTTGGGGCAGCAGCTATGGCAACCGGACAAGGCGCGACCGGGCAGGGGTCGTCCGGCGAATCGGCTGCCGGCGGGGGGCTGCCACGCGCTCCCCGCGGCCCGGCGGGCGACGGGCGTGCCGCTCCCGGCCGGGGCGCCGCGCCGCGGCGGTTGGTAAGCGAGTTGCCTCCGCAGGGCAGCGTCGCGCAGGTGTTCCTCGCCAACCACAAGGAGCTCCGCCCGAATCGCAACGGGCAACTGTTTCTCCAAGTCGATCTCGCCGACCGCAGCGGCTCGATCGTCGGCCGGTTGTGGAACGCCTCCAGCGCCGATTACGAAGCGTTCGACGACGGCGACTACGTCCGCGTCGAGGGGGTCACACAGATCTATTCGGGGACGCTGCAGATCATCCTTTCGTCGATCGCCCGGGTCGATCCGCGCACCGTCGAGGAGCGCGAGTTCCTCGTCCTCGGTCCGGCCGACGTCGAACGCCTCGACGCCGAGCTGGTGTCCATCCTCGGCACGGTTTCGCCCGGTCCGCTCGCCGACCTCGTCGCGGAACTCCGTGCCGACGGGCAGTTGATGGCTGCGTTCCGGCGCTCGCCTGCCGGCGTCCGCCAGCACCACGCGCACGTCGGAGGATTGCTGCTCCACGTGGTCATGCTGCTGCGCCTCGCCGATCGCGTGGCACCGCTCTATCCGGGAGTCGATCGCGACCTGCTGCTCGTGGGGATCTTCCTCCATGACATCGGCAAGACGGTGGAGTTGGAGAGCGAGCGCGGTTTCTCCTACACCGACGCCGGCCAGTTGCTGGGGCACGTCGTCCTCGGCCTCGAGATCCTCGACGAGAAGGTGCAGGTCGTCCAGGAGCGTTCCGGTCTCGAGTTCGATCCCGCCATGGCCCTCCGCCTCAAGCACATGATCGTCAGCCACCACGGCGCGTACGAGTACGGTTCGCCGAAGCTGCCGATGACGCTCGAGGCCGTGCTGCTGCACCAGCTCGATTCGCTCGACGCCCGCCTCGCGGGGGTGACGCAACTGCTCGACGCCGAGGCCGCCCTCGACGGCGGGTGGACGCAGTACCACCAGCAACTCGGCCGCAAGTTCTTCAAGGGGCGTGGCTAGCAGTCGCCTTCCCGGTCGTGGAGCCCCGCATGGCGCGTGCCCGCACACCCCGAAGATCCGCTTCCTCGACGCGGCGTCCGGAAATCGAGGGGCTGTTCCGGCGCAGCGCGGCCGGTCACGGCTTCGTCCGACCGACGGGTGTCGATCCGACGTCGCGTGCCGACGACATTCACGTGCCCGCGCACGCCACCCGCGATGCCGCCACCGGCGATACGGTGCGGGTGCGTCTGTCGGGCACGCGCGACGCGGGGCGCCCCGGCCCCAGCGGCGAGATCGTGGCAGTCGTCCGGCGGCGCACCACGCGTTTCGTAGGCAGCTATTTCGAGTCCGCCGGGGCCGGGTGGGTGCGGATCGACGGCACGGCCTTCGCGAGGCCCATCGCCGTCGGCGATCCCGGTGCCAAGGGCGTCCGTGCCGATGACAAGGTGGTCGTCGACATGGTTCGTTTCCCCGGCCCGATCCGCGACGGCGAAGGAGTGATCGTCGAGGTACTCGGCCCGGCCGGGGCCGTCGGGGTCGATACCGCGATGGTGATCCACGAGTTCGGCCTGCCCGGGCCTTTTCCCGAGGCGGCGCTCGACGTCGCACGGGCCGCGGCGGAGCGGTGGGATGACGCCGTCCCGGCCGATCGCAGCGATCTCACCGGCGCGATCACCGTGACCATCGATCCGGTGGATGCCCGCGACTTCGACGATGCGATCTCACTCGAACGCGTCGAACGTGGTCATTGGCTGCTCGGCGTGCACATCGCCGACGTCGCCCATTTCGTCCCCGAGGGTTCGGCGCTCGACCAGGAAGCGCGGTCGCGGGGCACGAGCGTCTACCTGCCCGATCGGGTGATCCCGATGCTGCCGGAGTTGGTGAGCAACAATCTCGCCAGCCTCCAGCCCGAGCGCGTCCGCTTCACGCGGACCTGCTGGATCGAGTTCACCGAAGGCGGCGTGCCGGTCCACGCGCGCGTGGAACGATCGGCGATCCGCAGCCGGCGCCGCTTCACCTACGAGGAGGTCGACCGGTTCCTCGCCGATCCGGCGACCCGGCAGGTCGAGATGACCCCGGAGGTGCGCGGCCTGCTGGGGAGGATGCGCGATCTGGCGCGGATCCTCCGCACGCGGCGGCTCGCGCGCGGCGCGCTGGAGTTGGTGATGCCGGAGGTGAAGATCGACCTCGATCGCGACGGGCGGGTGTCGGGAGCCCACGTCGTCGAACACACCGAGAGCCACTCGATCATCGAGGAGTTCATGCTGGCGGCGAACGAGGCGGTGGCGGAGCGGCTCCATGGCGCGGGGTGTGGTTTCCTCCGCCGCGTCCATGCCGCGCCCGACCTGCGGAAATTGCGGCAACTCACCGAGTTCGTCTCCGAACTGGGATTCGAGGTGGACAGCCTCGAGAGCCGTTTCGAACTCCAGCGGCTCCTCGGTCTCGCGCGCGGCCGGCCGGAGGAGTACGCGGTGCACTTCGCCGTCCTGCGCAGCCTGTCGCGGGCGGCGTACGGACCGCAGGAGGAGGGGCACTACGCGCTGGCGAGCGACTGCTATTGCCACTTCACGTCGCCGATCCGGCGGTATCCCGATCTGCAGGTACACCGCGCGCTCGACAGGCTCGATCGAGGCCGACGGACGCCGATCGACGGTCTGGTGTCGCTCGGCGACGAGTGCTCGCAACTCGAGCGTCGGGCCGAGGCCGCGGAACGCGAACTGGTGAAGATCAAGCTGCTGTCGGCGATGACGGCGCGGATCGGCGCCGAGCTCGAGGCGGTCGTGACGGGCGTCGAGCCGTTCGGACTGTTCGTGCAGGGCTTGGTGCTGCCGGCCGAGGGGCTGCTGCCCAAGGAGTCGCTTCCCGAGGACGTCTACCGCTACGACCGCGCCGCCCACACGCTCTCCGGCCGCAGGCCGGGCCACACGTTCCGGCTCGGCGATCGGCTGCGCGTGGTGGTCGCGCGCGTCGATCTCGACCGTCGGGAGTTGGAATACCGCCATGCGGCGGGCGTCGTCGGGCGGAAGGGCGGCGTTCGCGTGCCGTCTCGCGGCCACCGGGAACGCGGCGGTCCGCCCCGGCGGCGGCCGCGTCGCTGAAGGACGTCGAAGGGGCCGGTCGCCGCGCCGCCCGTGCCATGGCGTGGCGGCTGGTTCCCCGCCTGGCAACCTCTACAATCCGCGCGTCTTTTCACGCCCCGCCCCCCCGACGCGACAGGTTCCCCCGTGGCATCCGCTCCGCTCCGCACGCCGTTGACCGACTGGCACGAGACGCATGGCGGACGGATGGTCGATTTCGCCGGATGGTCGATGCCGGTGCACTATGCCTCGATCGTCGACGAGCACTGCGCCGTGCGGAAGGCGGCCGGGCTGTTCGACGTGTCGCACATGGGGCGGCTGACGGTGGCGGGGCGCGGCGCGGCCGATTGGCTCGAGTCGCTCCTCACGCGGCGGGTCGTCGGCATGCCGCGGGGACGCGTGCGCTACACGCTGGTGGCGGCGGAGGACGAGACCGGTGACGGCCGGATTCTCGACGACGCGCTGGTCGCCAACGCGCCGGTCGTCGCCGCCGATGCATCGCTCCCCGGACCGGCCGAGGGTCCGCTCGGGATGGTGGTCAACGCCGGCAACCGGGAACGCGTCGTCGCCTGGCTGCGGTCGCGATTGCCCGCCGACGGCGTCGAACTCGTCGATCGCACCGCCGAGACCGCGATGCTCGCCGTGCAGGGCCCGGCGGCCGAAGGTATCGTGGCCGGCCTCGCGGCGCACGACGCCGACCGCGTCGCCGGCTTGGCGAATTACGGGACCATGCTGGCGGCGATCGCCGGTGTGCCCGCGGTCGTCAGCCGCACCGGCTACACCGGCGAGGACGGCTACGAACTGGTCGTGTCGGCCGCCGGCGCGACGGCGGCATGGGAGGCGCTGCTCGAGGCGGGCGCCGGGAAGGGGCTCGTGCCGTGCGGTCTCGGCGCACGCGACACGCTCCGGCTGGAGGCGGGGATGCCGCTGTACGGTCACGAACTGACGGAGGACAGCGACCCGTTCGCGATCGGGCTCGGCCTGGCGGTCGATCTCGATGGCCGTCGCTTTCCCGGTGCGGAGCGATTCCGGCGTGCCGCCGAGCATCCGGCCGCACAGGTGCGCGTCGGAATCGCGTTCGACGGCAGGCGTGCCGCCCGAGAGGGATCGACCATCGCGGTCGCCGGCGTGGAGTGCGGGCGCGTGACCAGCGGGAGCTACGTCCCCACGCTCGGGCATGCCGTGGCGATGGGATTGGTCGATCGCCGGGAGGCGACGATCGGGTCGGTCGTGGAGGTCACGGTCCGCGACGCCGTCCAAACCGGACGCGTGGTGCCCCTGCCGTTCTATCGCCGGCCGAAGCCGTTGAAAAACTGATGGTCGACGCCGGGGCTCCGACCGGGGCGGTTGGGCGTCTGCCGTCGGGCCGGCTATCCTCACCACGTTGGGCCGTCGGGCGTTCGGTGCCGCGACGGCGTTCCTCGGAGCCCAGCCATGTCGGCCCCCATCAGGTTCGCCCAATCGCACGAGTGGATCCGCCCGGAAGACGACGGCACGGCGACGGTCGGGATTTCTTCCTATGCCGTCGCGGCGCTCACCGACCTCGTCTTCATGCAGTTGCCGAAGGTCGGCACGAGGGTCGAGGCGGGCCAGTCGTTCGGTGAGATCGAGAGCGTGAAGGCGGTCAGCGACCTCTACGCCCCGGTGTCGGGAGAGGTGGTCGCCGTGAACGCCACGCTTCCCGAGCGCCTCGACACGCTCAATGCCGATCCCTACGGCGAGGGCTGGATCGTCAAGATTCGGCCCGACGATCCCGCCGCGATCGAACGGCTGCTCGATCGCACCGCCTACGACGCCCTCGTCGCCGCCAAGCCCCACTGACGCCCGATGCACCCCGCGAAGGGTCCGGCGGCGCACGCCATGACGCGTATCCTGCCTGGAGGGGATTCCACCGCGGTGTTGCGCTGGTGGATCGACACTCCGGCCGACGGACCGTTGAACATGGCGGCGGACGAATGGCTGGCGGCGGAAACGCTCCGCACCGGCCTGCCGATCGGGCGATTTTCCCGGTGGCGGACCGCCACGCTGTCGCTCGGGGCCTTTCAGTCGGCGGCGTCGGTGCCGGCGGGCGAGCTCCAGCGACTCCCGGTCGTGCGGCGCCCCAGCGGCGGCGGCGCGATCCTCCACGGCACCGACGTGACATGCAGCGTGGCGGTGCCGCGTCGTCATCCCTGGGGAACGACCCCCGAGCGTCTCTACGACGCCGTCCACGAGGCCCTCGTGCGGGTACTCCGGGGTCTGACGCTGCGGGCGGGAATCCACCGGCCCGCGGATCGTGTCGGGAGCGACGCCGCCGCGCCGTTTCTCTGCTTCGACCGGCGGTCCGGTGGCGATGTCGTCATCTTCGACAGCAGTCCGCGACCGCCGAAGATTCTCGGCAGCGCGCAGCGACGGCACCGGGCGGCCGTCGTCCAGCATGGGTCCCTCCTCTGGTCGCGGAACCCCGCCGCCGGCGATGATCACGGTCACGTTGGAGTATCCGAAGAGGCGGCCGCCGTCGGCGTCGTGGTCGATCAAAACACCGTGTGCGACGCGTGGCTCGCCGCCATCGCCACCACGGCAGGCCTGCGACCCTCTCTGCAATCGGGATGCACCTGGGACGTGGACCCCGCGGCAATCGGCCCCCTCGTGGCCCGCTTCCAGGATCCCGCCTGGACCGCTCGGCGCTGACAGCCAGTGGCCAAAGTCCATCCATGGCCGTTGTCCACCCGAAAAGCCGCGCTTTTCACGGGAACTGCGTTCCCGGCACCTCGTCCATGAGGTGCGGCAGGCTGCGTGTCCTCAGCCTGCTGGCAGCCTGTGGCCAAAGTCCATCCATGGCCTTTGGCCAACCGAAAAGCCGTTTTTCCCACTGATTGGCGCGGCCAACGCCTGACCGGTCAGTGCCGCAGCCGCAGGCTGTCGGTCCCACTTTCTCAGACGCCCCCGCCCTGCGGGGGACGGCAGGCGGGTGGGGCGAATCACCCCACCCCCTCTGGGGCGAATCGAACCGTTCCGTGCCATCCAGCCTCCGCCTGGGCGTTTTGTACCGTTGTCCGAATGCCTCGGGAAACCATGAAAACCGCCTTTTCACCGCACGATTTCGCTGTGTGACGAGAAAAACGAGTCAACCGGAGAATTTGGCACGCGAGATGCATATCTCTGGTCCGTCGGGCGAAACGCCGCAGGACGAACTGCCGGATCGCCCGCCTGTCGGTTGCCGGTCGGGTTTGTTGGTGCCTGATCGTTCGGTGGCCCTGGTTGGTGTCCTCGAAAGCC
>JBJSXB010000084.1:0-25670 GCA_046086245.1 Planctomycetaceae bacterium
GGCCAAAGGCCATGGATGGACTTTGGCCACGGGCTGTTAGCAGCCCGGGGCCGAGGGAATCGGTCGCCGGATGCGGCCGACGGCGACCCGGGAACCCTCGGCATTTCCCGCGGTCGTCCGAGTGGACACTGGCCTCGGAGGCCTTTGTCCACGGACAGCCGGGCATGCGGCGCCAGTCAACCGGCCATCAAGTAGGCGACCAGGTCGCGGACCTCGTCGTCGGTGAGGCCGTCGAGGAGCCCCTCGGGCATCAGCGACACGCCGGCGTCGCGTAGTTCCTCGATCTCGTCGGCCGGCAACGTCTCGCGACCAGCCGCGGTGCGGAAGACGACCGCATCGGCGGTCCGCCGTTCGAGGAGGCCGGAGACGACGCGGCCGTCGTCGAGCACGGCCTGCCGGAGCCGGTAGTCGGGGGAGACGACCGCCGACGGGGTGACGACGTTGGCCAGGAGGGAGTCGAGATCGTGGCGGCCCGCCCCGGTGAGGTCGGGGCCGAGGGTTCCTCCGGCGCCGTGGAGCCGGTGGCAGGTCGCGCACAGCCGTTCCCACAGCCGCCGCCCCGCAGCGGAGTCGGCGGCGGCGAGCGCTGCCGGCGTGAGCCGGGCACGGCGGGCATCGATCGAGACGCGGCCGCTCGCCCCGGCCGGCATGGCGACCGCCGCTTCGAGCCGCCGGGCGAGCGTACCGTCGCGGAGGACCCGCACCTGGCGGACGACGTCGGGCCCGACTTCGGCGGCGGTGATTCGCCCCGACTCCACGGCACTGGCCAGCGTGGCGGCCCAGTCGCGCCGTGAGACCAGCGTCGTCAGGGCGACAGCGCGGGTCACGGGGTCGAGCCGCGCATACGCGGCCACGATCCGCTCCGCCCCCGTCGGTTCGCCGGCCACGGCCAGACCGCGGAGGGCCGCCGCCTCGAGCCCCGGGATCGTGAGCACTGCCGCGCTGATGGCCGAAAGCCCCGTGCCCCGGCTGTCGGTGAGCGCCGCGAGTGCCGCTGCGCGCCGGGCCGCGGGCAATGAGTCGTCGAGGACAAGCCGGCCGAGCCGCTCATCCGCGCCCGGCAGGCCGAACAGCGCCTCGAGGGCGGCGACGTTCTCGCCGATCGGCACCGCCAGGGGCTCGTCGGCGTCCGCCGCGACAGCGACGGCGGCGGCGTGGAAGCGCTCCCACCCCACCGGCGGCACGGCGTGGCGCCGCCCGGTCCACCCGGCCCGCAGGCCGGTGAGGCAATCGTCGATCCCGGCCGGTCCATCGTCGGCTGCGGCATCGAGCAGCGCGGTGAGTGTCGCGGCGGCATCGCCAGCGGTCGCGCGGCGAACGATGTCGCGGCGCAGCCCCGGCCAATGGGCTCGGTCCGCCCCCGGCACCGCGGCGGCCTCCCAGACCGCGACCGAGCCGCCCGGGTCGACGGGGATCGCGGGGAGCAAGCCGAACCAGACCATCGCCCCGAGATCGTGATGGTCTTCCCCCAGCGCTTGCCCGGGAGGTGCATCGTCTGCCGTGACGGGTGCGGCTCCGGCAGCCGAATCCTCGACGTGGTCGACCAGTGCCGCCGCCAGCGGCGCCCGGGCACGGGGAGGAAGGCGCTGGAGCACCGTGGCGAGGGCCAGGCGGACCTCGGGGTCACGTTCGACCGCGGCGTGATTCACCAGTCGCTCGACCGCCACCGCCGCCGGCGCGATGGTACGCGGCGGCTGCTCACCGGTCGCGAAGTCGAGCGGCCACGCGTCGCTGAGCAGGCGGATCGCCCACGCGCGGATCGCCGGCTCGGCATCGTCGAGAAGTGGCAGGAGGCGCCCGGTGGCAAGCGCGCCGGTCGCCCATAGGCCCCACAGGCCGCGGAGCCGCAGCCCCGTCGTCGCCCCGTCGTCGAGCAGGCGTCCGAGGGCCGCCCGCGCGGTGGCCGGCAGCGGGCGGCAGGGTGCGGCCGCGTGCCTGTCGGCGAGTAACCGCAGAGCCATCCGCGCCTGCCAGCGGTCGGCCGCGAGGCGTCCGACGAGAGCGTCGGTGGAGAGCGTGTCCAGGTCGCCGAGCGGCGCGGGGCGGTCGCCGGGGACGGCGAGGCGGAACACGCGTCCGCTCGTCCGGTGGACGCCGGTCGCCTCGTGGCACTCTCCCGTGTCGCTCCAGTCGAGGATCGCCAGCGCGCGGTGGGGGAGTTCGACGATGTCGATCCCGCGGAAGAACGGATCCTGGAAAAAGGCCAGATCGGGCTCGTGGCGACCGACGATCCCCTGCGGCGTCCGATCGAGCCGGTCGACGTTGATCCGGCGTCCATGAAAGTTGAGTGTCAGGAGCCGGCCGCGCAGGTCGTCGGGCCAGCCTGGTTCGTCGGGTACGACCACGCAGCCAGCGTGGGCGTGGCCGCCGCCGTGGGCATCGGCCCGGCCGTCACGTGATTCGGTCCAGTGGCGCGACGCGTCGAAGTGCTCGTGGTCGGCGTGCGGCGGGAGCGGGTCGGTCACGAACGGATGCGGCTCGACGGTGTGCGATCGGGCGTAGTGCGCTCCGGGAAGGAGCCGCCACAGGTGGCCGTTGACGGTATTGACGAAAAACCCCTCGCCGAGGTCGTCCCAGTCGTGGCCCCAGGGATTGGTGGTGCCGTGGCAGACCGCTTCGAACACCTTCCGCTCCGGGTGGTAGCGCCATATCCCACCACGCAGCGGAACGCGTGCCGCGGCGGCGCTTTCCGGCGGGCCGATGGCCCCCGGCGAACTGGCCCCGCAGCGTCCGTAGAGCCATCCATCGGGGCCCCATGACAGGCCGTTGGCGAACGTGTGGTGGCTGCCGTCCGACACCGTGAACCCGTCGAGGACCGTCTCGGCCCGGGCCGCGCGGGCAGCGTGATCGGCGGCGCTCGACTCCGCGGGCCACCCGACGGGCGGCCGGTCGCCGGCGGGGATGAACAGGAGCCGCGGCGGGCAGAGGAGCCACAGGCCGCCGCGCCCCACGGTGAGGCCGGTCAGACCGACGAGACCGTCGACGAGCAGCGCATGCCGCTCCGCCACGCCGTCGCCATCGGCATCCTCGACGAGCGTCACACGGTCCCGCCAACGTGTGTCGGTCCGCAGCGGCCGTTCGGCGTAGGTCAGGTTCTCGGCGACCAGCAACCGCCCGGCCGCATCGACGGTCGCGGCGATCGGGTTGACGATCACCGGCTCACTGGCCAGAAGCGTGACCTCCATGGCGACGCGTGTCGCGACCGCGGCCCGGGCCTCCTCCGCCGGCAGCGGGTCGCCGGCGCGTTCGCTGTTCTCGATGGCGGGGGCATCGGGCTCGGCCGCGACGCCCCACTCGACCGGTCCGGGGCGGCCGCAGGACACGATGCCCAAGGCGAGCAGCAGCGCGGCGCGCACACCCGGTGTCGGCCGCACGGCATGCCGGGAACGATCGCAGAATGACACCATGCGCCGTAATCCCGCAGCACGGGATCCGGCAATCCCGCAGCACGGGATCCGGCGCACCGGATGCACACCGCGATCGCCTCAGGAGCAGCCCATGCTGTTCCCGCAATTATGGCAGAGGTAGCAGTTGCCGTTGCGCACGGTGATCGCACCGCACCCATCGCAGGCGGGGGCGTCGATCTGGAACGTGGCGAACTGGCTCTGGCGATCGGCTGGGCTGGCATGCGGATCGACGCGCATGGCCACGCCGGCACGCTCGAGCACGGCCGCATGGGCGGCGCCGTTGGTCGTCACACGCGGCGATCCCGCGACCGCCTGCGACGACTTGACGCCGCTGCCTGGCGCCACGCCGCTCCCCACCGAGGATCCGCCGGCGGCCGATCCGGTCGTCGGTCGGGCGGCTTCGGTGCGCGACACCGCCTCGGTCCGCGCCGCGGTGCCATCCGCCTTGCCTGTGGACGCCTTGGACAGTCCGTGTCCGTTGGCCAGCCCGCGCGCCATCGTGGCGGCGGGCGACCGCTCCGACTCGGTGTCGTCTCCGCCGCCGGCCGATTCGCCGCCTCCCGGACCATGGCCCCCGCCGGGACGGTTGGCCTCGCGATAGCCCGGGATGAACTCGTTGCCGAGCCAGCGGAACAGATAGTCGACCAGGCTCTTGGCCACGGGGATGTCGGGATTCTTCGTGTACCCCCACGGCTCGAAGCGCGTGTGGGAGAACTTCCGCACGTACACCTCCAGCGGAACCCCGTACTGGAGGCTCATCGACACCGAGGTGCCGAAGGCGTCCATCAGGCCGCCGATCGTGCTTCCCTCCTTCGCCATCGTGATGAACAACTCCCCCGGCCGTCCGTCGTCGTAGAGGCCGACGGTGATGTAGCCCTCGTGCCCACCGACGTTGAACTTGTGGGTGATGCTACGCCGGGTGTCGGGCAAGCGATCGCGGCGCGGGGTCGCCTTCGTCGCCTTGTCGGCCGCCTTGTCACCCTCGGTGCTGGTGGCAAGCGGTCGACTCTCCTTCGAGCCGTCGCGGTAGATCGCCAGCGCCTTCAATCCCAATCGCCAGCCTTCCAGATAGGCGCCGGCGATGTCGGCCGGAGTCGTTTCCCGCGGCATGTTGACCGTTTTGGAGATCGCGCCGGAGATGAACGGCTGGGCCGCCGCCATCATCTTCACGTGCGCCTCCCAGGGGATGCTCCGCACACCCAGCCGCGGCTTGAACGCGCAGTCGAAGACCGCCAAATGGGCGTCCTTCAGCCCCGGCGCACCCTCGATGGTGTCCTGCTTGTCGACGAAGGCGAGGATCGCCTCGACCGCCTTGTCGTCGTAGCCCAACGTGCGCAGCGCCAGGGGCACGGTCTGGTTGACGATTTTCAGCATGCCGCCGCCGGCGAGTTGCTTGTACTTGACAAGCGCGATGTCGGGTTCGATGCCGGTGGTGTCGCAATCCATCAGGAAGCTGATGGTGCCGGTCGGCGCGAGCACGGTCGCCTGGGCGTTGCGGTACCCGTGCTCGAGACCGTGTTCCACCACCTGATCCCAGATCCGCCGCGCCGCGTCACGCAGTTCGGCGGGGCAGGCGGGATCGATGCGATCGACCGCCGCGCGATGCATCCGCATCACACCGAGCATCGGATCGCGATTCGCGGCGTAGCCTTCGAACGGTCCGACTGCCGCCGCCAATTCGGCGCTGGTGCGGTTGGCGGCGCCGTGCAGGATCGCCGTCAGCGCCCCGCACAGCCCCCGCCCGGCGGCGCTGTCGTAGGCGAGCCCGTTGGCCATCAACAGGCTGCCGAGATTGGAGTACCCGAGGCCGAGCGGGCGGAACAAGTGGCTGTTGCGGGCGATGCGCCGTGTCGGGTAGCTGGCGTGATCGACGAGGATCTCCTGGGCGACGAAGAAGATCCGGCAGGCCGCGGCGAAGTGATCGACGTCGAACGTCCCGTCGGCACGCCGGAACTTCATCAGATTGACGCTCGCCAGATTGCAGGCGGTGTCGTCGAGAAACATGTACTCGCTGCAGGGATTGCTGGCGTTGATACGGCCCGAGTTGGGACAGGTGTGCCAGCGATTGATCGTGGTGTCGTATTGCACCCCCGGGTCGCCGCATTGCCAGGCGCACTCCGACATGCGGTTGAGAACCGCCCGGGCCTTGAAGTGCGGACCGGCTTTCGTCGGCTCGGTCACCCAGCGCGTGGTCCAGGTGTCGTCGCGATCGACCGCCTCCATGAAGTCGTCGGTGACGCGCACCGAGAGGTTGGCGTTCTGGAAGAGGATCGAGCTGTAGGCCTCGCCGTTGAAATTGGCGTCATAGCCCCCCTTCTCGATGAGGATCCGTGCCTTCTTCTCTTCCTTCGCCTTGCACTCGATGAATTCCATGATGTCGGGATGCGTCACCTTGAGCGACTGCATCTTGGCGGCACGCCGGGTTTTCCCGCCGCTCTTCACCACCGCCGCCACATGGTAGTAGACGCGCATGAACGACAGCGGCCCCGACGGCTTGCCGCCACCTGCCAGCTTCTCGCGCTGGCTGCGCAGCGTGGAGAGATCGGTGCCGGTGCCGGAACCGAACTTGAAGAGCATCGCCTCGCTGCGCGCGAGGTCCATGATGTCTTCCATGTTGTCCTGCACGCTCTGGATGAAACAGGCGCTCCCCTGCGGATACTCGTAGGGGTTCTGTGGCTGCACCACCTCGCGTGTCGCCTCGTCCCAGCGCCAGTTGCACGGCGCACCGCTGACGCCGTACTGGTGGTAGAGACCGACGTTGAACCACACCGGCGAGTTGAAGGCGCCGTGCTGGTGGATGCAAAGCCAGGCCAGATCGCGATAGAAGTGCTCGCCGTCCTGCCGCGAACGGAAGTAGCCGTCGGCGATCCCCCAGTCGGCGATCGTCCGGGCGACGCGGTGCACCAACTGCTTCACCGATTTTTCCCGCTGCGGCGTGTGAATCTCGCCGTAGAAGTACTTGCTGACCACGACGTTGGTCGCCAACTGACTCCAGGCGGCCGGCACCTCGCAATCGGTCTGCTCGAAGAGAACCTTGCCGTCCTCTCCCTTGATGGCGGCGGTGCGCAGATCCCACTCGGTGGTGTCGAACGGCGTCGGAACGTCGATGGGGCAGAACGTCGGCTCGATCGCGAGCGGTTGCCGTGACGCCTTCCCGCCCGCGGGCTGGGCGCCGCCGGGAAGCGAACCCGACGCCGCCCGGCCACCGGAGGTCGGCTGGGTCTGCGTGGGGGCGGATTCGAAGGCGCTCATCGGCGGTTCCTCCTGGCTGGCGGGACGGGTGCAGGCAAATGGGTATACGTCAGTATAGTATCGAGGGGCCGTCCCCTGGCGAAAGGCGGATGCCGTTCGCGATCGACCGAAGGTCCGTCAACGCCCGCGCGGATCCACGGGCCGGCGCGGATCTACCGGCGGCAACACACGATCCCGATCGCCGTCCACGGCTCCGCCGTAGCCGGTGCCGCCACCGGCAGAACCCCCGCCGACACGATCGCCGACGGGAACGCCGACAGGATCACCGGAGCGAAGGCCGCTCACACCGACCTGTTGCGGCAACGGATGGCGAACCGGATCGAGGCCTCCCCGGACCATCAGGCCTCCCCGGACCATCGGATGGCTCTCCGGGTACCCTGGTGCAGCCGCCCGGCGGGCGGCGCTGGTATGACGTTGGAAACGCAGATCCATCTGCATGCTATCGCAACATCTAGTGGAAGAAAGTCGGCGGACCACTTCATATGGTCCGAACCCAACCGGGGCGTGAATGTAGCCGCTCACCCGGGGGAGTCAAGCCGCATTCGGTCCAGGGTGCCTCCGCCGCCATAAACCCCTTGTTTGCTTGGCTTTCCACCAACATCGACGAGCGATCTCCGGCGTCCGAAAAACCGTTGCCGTCGAACCAATCGTCACGACCGATTCGCCCGGCCGGCGTGCGGCAGTGACAATCGGCTGCGACGGCATCCCCGCTCGCCAGCCGCCCCACCGGAGTGCCTTCATGAGTGGACACGGTCACGACCCCTCCGAAGCCCCTCCGCACGGCGCCGCTCCGCTCGACGGGCTGCGGATCCTCCTGTTCGTCGGGGACCAGTACGAGGACCTCGAGTTGTGGTATCCGCGCCTCCGGTTGGAGGAGGCCGGAGCCCACTGCACCGTGGCGGGGCCGGCGGCGGGCCATCGCTACGCCGGCAAGCATGGGTATCCCTGTGTCGCCGACGCGGCCCTCGCGGACATGGAGTGGACCGATTTCCACGGGGTGGTGATCCCGGGCGGCTGGATGCCCGACGCGCTGCGGCGCGATCGTCACGTGCTCGATCTGGTGAGGGGATTCGATGCCGCCGGCCGGCTCGTCGCCGCGATCTGCCACGGAGGGTGGATCCCGATCTCGGCGGGCGTGTACCGTGGCGTCCGTGTCACCGGGAGTCCGGGAATCAAGGACGACCTGATCCACGCCGGCGCCGTCTGGGCCGACGCCCCGGTGGTGGTCGATCGCCATCATGTCAGCAGCCGTCGGCCGGGCGATCTGCCCGCCTTCTGCCGGGGCATCCTCGCCGTCCTCGGCCGATCGAAGGCCCCGGCGAACCGGTGATGGCCCCCTCCTCTCGGGTGTCGGCCCGTGCGGAGAAGGGATTCGAGGAGGTGTAGAATCGGAGGCATGGCACGCGAACCCGCCCCCGACGTCGAACCGCTCAAGCAGGCGATCCGGTCGTACGGCCTGCGCTGCACCGCCGCGCGGGTGGCGGTGCTCCAGCATCTGATGGCGGCTACCGGTCCGGAGACGCACGCCGAGGTGTCGCAGGCGCTCTCCGATACCGGATTCGACCGGGCGACGATCTACCGCAATCTCACTGAACTCACCGACGTCGGGCTCGTGTCCCGTATCGAGTTGGGAGACCACGTGTGGCGCTTCGAGGTCCGCCGGGTGGGGCGCGATGGCAAACGTGCCGTCGATCACCCGCACTTCGTCTGTACGTCGTGTGGCGAGGTGTCGTGTCTGGACGACGTCAACGTGGCGATCACGCCGAAGGTACCGGCCCGGCCAGCGGAACCGACGGGCGCCCCGGCGGCGAAGGGGTCCGAGGGACGCGGCGGCCGCTCACGCGACGCGGGAACGCCGCCCGCGGGCGCGGGGTCTCGCCCCCCGTCGATCCGCACCGTCACCGACGTGCTGCTCAAGGGACGATGCGGCAATTGCGGATGACCATGCGACGTGGCCGCGCGGCGACGCACGCCCTCCGCCACGCGCTGGTCGTCGTCGTGCTGCCGATCGCCGCCCCGTGGGCGTGCCCCCTGGCGCGGGCCGTGCCCCCCGCGGTGGTCGCCGAACTGGAATCGCAGGCGGCGATCCTCCGTGGTCGCGGCGCCGACCTCGGGATCCGCGGAGTGCTCCGCTTGGCCCTCGAGGCGGCGGGTGTGGGCTACGACCCGGCGCTCGTCGATGACGCGCTGTTCTGCGCCCGTTCGATGCAGGACCGCTCGGCCGACAGCCCGCACGTCGGCAACTTCCGCTGGCGTCTCGGCGACGAGGCGGTCGGCGACGAGAACGCCGTCGAGTTCGCGGTGCAGTTGACGACGCTGCTCGCCCTCGACCACGCCGCAACGCTCTCTCCCGAGTCGCGCGACCGGATCGCGCTCATCCACCGCGACGCACTGGCGGCGATCCGACGCCACCGCGTCGCCCCCGGGCATACCAACGTCGTCCTGATGCGGGTCTGGAATCTGCTGGCGCTCGGCCGCCTCGGCGACACAGCCGCCGGCCGTGAAGGACGGGCGGCGTGGGACGCGTGGCGCGCCTTCACGTCGCGGCACGGGATCACCGAGTCACTCTGCCCGACGTACTATGGTGTCGATCTCGACGCTCTCGGCCTGATCGCCTCGCGCGCGGCCGACGCCACGGTCCGCGCCGAGGCCGATGCCGCGATCGCCTACCTGTGGCGCTCGATCGCCGCCCACTGGTACGCACCATCGCAGCGCCTCGCCGGCCCTCATGCGCGCGACACCGACTGGCTCCGGGGACGCGGACTGCTCGACGAGCATCTGGTGGCTGCCGGCTGGATCGCCTCCTCCTCCTCCGACGGGGCCGCATGGCTGCCCGGTGCGGCGCACGGGCAACTCGGCGTGTTCCGGGCCGCCTGCCGGCGGCCGCCCGCGCCCGATCTGCGGATGCGCGACCACGTGCCGCGGTTCGTGGTCGAGCGCTGCGGCGACCGGCCGTGGTCGCGATCGACGACGCACCTCGGCGCCCGTTCGAGCATCGGCATCGCCGGGGCGACTCGGGGCGCGGAGGACAAGGCGTTCGTCGCCCACCTTGGGGGAGGTGCGGATACGGTGAACGTCACGCTCGTCGTCGACGGCCACGGCGATCCCTACGGGCGGCGCCGTGCCGTCGGGGCCGACGGCCACCGCAAGGCGCGGCACCTGCGACCGCTGCTCGCCGCCTCGCAGGAAGGTCCGCGCGTGACGGCGCTGTGGCACCTCGATCCCGCCGACGCCGCCTACCGCCTCACGGGGGACGAGACGGAGCTCACCGCACATCTGGTGATGCCGTCCGACGCACGGGTGTGGTGCGGCGGCGCGATCCAGGCCGCCGGGGCACGATTGTCCGCGGCGGCGACGCTGTTCGTCGAGCGGGAGGGGGTGGTGCTGGCGCTGCGGGCGCTCCTGCCCACGGCCGCCGGCGCGCGGGAGCCGCCCGGATGGCGGCTCGTCGACGACGGCGCGGCGTGGTCCGCGCGCCGTCTCACCGTGGAGCACGCCGGCGGCCGCGGCGCTGCGGGGCCGTTGACGGTGATCCTCGACATGGAACTGCGCGACGGGCTCGACGCCGCTGCGTTCGCCGCGTTCCGGGAGGAGTTCGTCTCACGGCAGCTTGCGGTGCGCCGGGACGGGCCGCGAATGGAGGTGGAGGGGGGGCTTCCGCTGGCGGTCGATCTCGCGGAACGACGGCCGATCGTCAGCGTTCCCGTGCTGGCGGATGGGGACTTGCTCGTCGTCGACGGCATCGAGGTGGGGCGCGATCTGCTCGGTGCGGCCGCCAAACCGTGACGCGACGCGTCAGTACCACACTCCGAGGCGGACGAGAAACGTGTCGGCGGGATGGTAGTCGGCGGTGTCGGTCACGTAATACTCGACCAGCCGGCCAGTGACCCAGCCGGTCTCGAGGCGCCAATTCGCCCCCAGGTCCTCGGGACGGCGCTCCCACCCGGCGAGCAGGCGGTAGTCGTGGTAGACGACGACGTCGTCGGCGCCGTCGTCACGGCGCACGGCCCATTGATTGCCGCCGAACTCCCCGGCGAGGTAGAGCCAGTGAGCGGCCCGCGCCTCCCGTGCCACCCGCCAGGCGAGCCGCGGCCTGGGGAAGAGCAGTTCGAACCGGCGTCCTTCGTCCGGGGTCCAGAGCAGACCCCCGGCGGGCAACATGTTGACGTCGTCGCGGTCGAGGTAGATGACGCCGGCGACCACGCGGAGGGACTCGTTCCACTCCCAGGCGCCGAAACCATGTCCGGTGATCCGCAGCGCCTGCGCCGACGAGTTCTGCATGTCGCTGTACCAGCCGGGTGCCACCGCCAGATCGACTCCGAGCCGGGATCCGACCTTCCGCAACCACCGCGCCTGCAGCCAGGCGTCGTAGAGACCCGCCGGGAGTCCGGGATCGGTCGGGCCCGGCACTTCGTCGACGAACGTCGCGCCGAACCCGGGGGTGAGCAGCAGCGGCGAATCGACCGTGGGCGCCGGGAGGCCGATCGTGAGGCTCGTGTCGATCGTCGTCAGCCCGAGGCCGTCGCTGCCGAGGCGCGGCAGTTCGGTGACGGTGACGATCGCCTGCTGCAGGGCTCCCGGCTTCGCGCCCGGCGGGAGTTTCCTCCCCGCCGGAGGCTCGAATTCCTGCGGTGGTTGTCCGGGCGGGGCGACGTCGTCGGGAAGGAGCGGTTCGGTGAGATCCTGCGGATCGCCGAGGGCGGCCAGACGGATCCGTGAGAAGAAACCCTCGTCGATCTCCTCGTCGACCGGTGGGAGCGGCGCGACGGCCCCCGGTGTGAACCGCGGTGGAGCCGCCGCGCGCCCGGCCAGCGCCGTCCCGGCGGCCACCATGCTGGCGCCGACGAGCGCCAGCGCCGTCGTCCAGCCGTGTCCCGACGTTCGCGAACCGGGCGTCGCTCGTGGCACGGGGGGCTTCCCGGGGATCAATAGGCGAGGCCGAGGCGCAGCATCAGCGTGTCGGGAAGGTTCTGGATCTGCGGTGGCCCGTCGACGTAGAACAACTGCCGGTAGAAGACGTAGCCCACCTCGAAGCTGCCGGCCAGACCGAGCGGGGTTTTCGGCACCCACTCCGTACCCACCGAAATGCGGATGTCGTTGTAGTCGAAGGGAGAGATCTGACCGGTGTTGCGCCGGAACGTCCAGGCGCCCCCGCCGTACTCGCCGGCGACGAATCCCCACAGCGAGTGCCGCCCCATCTCGGCGAAGCGGCGTGACGCCTTCGGCGCCGGAAAGAAGATGTCGTAGCGGCTGTTGGCATCGGGCACCCAGGTGAGGCCCACCGCGGGGAGCAACTTCACCTGGTTGCGGTCGAGATAGACGATCCCCACCTTGCCCTGCATGGTCGGCGTCAGCTGCAGGGTGCCGATGGCACGGCCCATGATGCGCCAGCTCTCCCACACCAGCACGTCCCAATTGGTGTAGATCCCGACACGGATTCCCAGTTCGGCGCCGAACAGCGGTGTGAATTGTGGGTTCCACGCGGTGTCGATGAACACGTCGTAGGTGCTCGGCGGCAGATCGGCGAGCATCGTCGGCGATGTCTCGGGACCGTTCCACAGCTGCAGGCCGAAGCCCGGCGTGACCAACAGCGGGGCATGGTTGAGGTTCGCCTGTGAGTGGTAGAAGAACGGGATCGCGAAGGTCGCCGTGGTATCGAGCTCGTTGACCGCCACACTCGTGCCCTGGCCGCTGCCGAACAGGTAGGCCCAACTTCCGCGCACCCCCTGGTAGAGCCGCATCGTCTGCTGCATCGTGGGGCTCTGCGTCGTGGGAAACCCCTGCGGGAAGAGCGACGACGGCGTGCCGCCGGTGCCCTGGGTCGGCACCAGCGAGGGGGCCCCGGGTTGCCAGCCGGGATACCCCGGTTGTCCGCCGAGTGCGGAGGGGGCCGCCATCCCGGTCGAGGGAGATGCCGGCATCCACTGTCCGGCCTGCGGCGCGTACGGATCCCACGCCGCCGGGGGCGGTGCCAGCGGCGTGCCGAAGGTGGTGCCCTGCGCGATGCGATCGAACGACGACGACGGTGGCGACGGCAGCGAAACGGTCTGCGCGGCGAGCCACGGTCCACCGCCGAGGGTGGCCAGTGCCGCCGCCACGAGCAACCGGATCGACCGCACGAGAACACTCCCATGGCGCGGCCCGGCGCCCGCCGCGGCCCTGCCGGCGGCGGTGCGCACCGGGGGCGCGGAACCGGAACCTGCCGCGGCGTACCGCGCCCCGCGCCGGGGAATCAAGGTCGTGCGCCGCGGGGGGCCGAGCGCACCCTCCCCAGTCTGCCCCGTCGCGGTCGCTTGCGTCGGCGGCGTCAGGGGGCCCCCCGCGCCTCGACGCCCGGTCGGGCCCGTATGCTCGCGGGGAGCCATGGCGCATGCTCCGTTCCCCGTCAGCGACCCGATCGATACCGAGGCGCTCGCCCGCGCGGCGCACCTCGGCACGGTCGAGCACCACGCCGAGGTCGGGTCGACCATGGATCGGGCGCGGGAATTGGCGGTCGATCCGCAGGTGGCCGTGCCGGCGGTGGTGATCGCCGACCGGCAGATGGCCGGCCGCGGCCGGCGCGGCGCCGGCTGGTGGCAGGCTCCGGGGAGTCTGGCCACGAGCATCGTTCTCGATGGCCGCGACCAGGGCGGTGGCGAAGTCGTCGCCTGGTGGAGCCTGGTGGCCGGCATCGCCCTGGCCGAAACGCTCACCGCCATCGAGCCTGAGATCGCGGCGCTGGTCCGCTGGCCGAACGATGTCGAGGTGTCGGGGCGGAAGCTGGCGGGGATCCTCGTCGAGGTGGTGGGGCGGTCGCGTGCGGTGTTCGGCATCGGCGTCAACACCGCCGGCACGACCCACGACGCGCCCGCGCCACTCCGCACCCGGCTGGTCACCTGGCCCGACCTCACCGGCGCCGTCCTGCCACGCCAGCGGCTGCTCGCGGGGCTCGTCCCGCGTCTCGTGGGGCTCCTCGACGAGGTGGCACGCGACCCGTCGGCACTGCCGCGCCGCTACCTCCCGCGGTGTGCGTTGGTGGGGCGCGACGTGACGGTCTACCAGGGCACGCGCCGGCTCGAGGGGCGCTGCCTGGGCATCGACCCGAGCGGTGCCCTGCTCCTCGACACGGTCGCCGGACGGCTGCACCTGGCCAGTGCCAGCCTCACCGATCCCGCCGCGGTCTGGACCGGGGAGGGGATGGGGTGAGCGCCCGCCCGCCGCGCGGGCGGCGTGGGCGTGGCGCGGTCGCCGCGCGGGTCGTCCGCGCCCTTCCGAGGGCGACGACACACACCTCGCGACCAGCGGTCGACAGCTGCCGGGCGCCTGGCAAGTAGCCCCAGGCCCGGATCTCCGCCAGCCAGCCGTCGAGTGCGGCGGCCCGCGACCAATCTGGCAGTTTGAGGGTGGCGACGATGCCGCGCGGGCGCACACCGGGGGCGGTGACGACGCGGCCGATCGCCTCCAGCGTGCTCGTCGGGTCGATGTTCATGTCGGCGACGATCCAGTCGAAGCCACGGAAGTCGCGGAGCCGCACGTCGCGGGCGCGCTTCCGCCAGTGGGTGAAGCGCGGATGGCTGGCGACCACCGGGTCGACCAGCGCCGGATCGATACCGACGACGTCGAGCCCCGCATCGAGCAGCCGCTGGCTGGCGCCGCCCGGGGCGGCACCCAGTTCCACCGCCCGCTCCCCCGGCCCGATCGCGATCGCGAAGCTGGCCAGTGCCTCGTCGAGTTTGAGCCACGCGCGCGACACCGCCTCCGATGGCAGCGACCGCGGATGGATCCCTCCCGGCAGGGCGCTGGACGCCGTCGCCACCCGATGCCAACCGACCCACCAGCGATCCGGTCCATCGATGACGACATCGATCACGAACTCACCCGTGACGGCGTCGGTCGCACGCAGCCCAGGGAACGCCGCCGCGATCACGGCGCGGGTGGCGCGTGAGCCGTCGGCATGGTCGGCGGGGCCCGCGCATCCGGCCGGGTCGCGGGGCCAGACGTGGAGGTGCCGGTAGTCGGCTACCGGGAGCAGCGCCAAGAGCGCCGCGACCCGCGTCCGATCGTCGTCCCCGGTGACCTGTCCGAGGCAGTGGCAGGCCGTCCGCGCGAAGATCGCGTCGGCAAGCGTGCCGGAGAGCGGATCGTCGGGCAGCGAGACGGTGGGCGGAAGGCGGAACGTGACCAGCCCGCGCCGCCACGCACCGCGCCGTGCGCCGGGCAGGAGGCGCGCCACCCGCTCGGCCAAGGTCGCCTCGGCACCGCCCTGGCAGGTCGCCAGCAGGAAGTTCTCGCCGCGACGGGTGTCCGGCGACGGATCGACGGTGGAGCCCATGACCCGATGGTACCCGGCGGGGATGGGGCCCGGCCGTCCACCCCCGCGTGGGGGAAAAATCAGGCCGGCCCGGGCGCCCAAGGGCCCGGGCCGGCCTTTCTCGTCTGGTCGCTCGCAGGTCCCGGCGGCGTGTCCCAGGGGCAAGTCCGGCGCGGGAGGGTGAGACACCCGCCACGATCCGGGCCCCCGGTGGCAGCCGGGAGAAGGACTACTTGTGGCCCTTCTTCTTCTTGGCGACCTTCTTCTTGGCCGCCTTCTTCTTCTTGGCCATCGATATGGCTCCTTGCCACGAGCGCCCGCTCACAACCACGCCCGGTCCCTCGGGCACTCTCTCGAAGGGACCGGACGACGTTTCCACCCTGTGTCGAAACCGTTTCCAACGCTGATTCGGCCGGCATCCGTGGACGCGTCGCCGACGATGTGCGGCGGCGCCGACCACGTGACGGACGCGCGTCACACGCGTCCGATCGCTGTCGGATGCACGAGTTGTGAATGATGCAGATGAAAACTGTCAAGAGAAGTCGGCGAAAAAATCGTCGCTCCGACCGGTCGCGCCACCGCGCGACGGTCGCCGCTCACCCGCGCGCCGCGCGCCGCGCGAGATCGTCGGCCCAGTCGGCGAGCAGCGCGAACTGCGCCGCGAACGATTGCTCGTTCACCCCGAGCGGACTCTTGAAGAAGCATGCCAACCAGGGGAGGACCCCGTGCTGGCCGTCGCGGTGAGCCCGCTCGACGAGCCGGGCAAGATCGATCACCAACGGGGCGGCGAGGATCGAATCACAACCCTGCCAAGTGAATTGGAGGGTCATCGGCGTGCCGAGGAAGCCGCGGAAGTGGACATGGTCCCAGGCGGTTTTCCAGTCGCCCAAACTGCGGATGTATTCGATCGACACATGCGTCTGGGGGGCGTAGCCGAGGATGCCGGCGAGGAGATGGTCCTTGCTGCGGATCTTGGTGGCCTTGTTCCGCGGATCGTCGAGCACCTTGCCATCCATGTTGCCGAAGATGTTGTGACCGACCCAGCTCATCACCTCGAGGTGGCGGGCGGCGAACATCGGGGCGAGGACGCTCTTGAGCAGCGTCTCCCCGGTCTTGCCGTCGCAGCCCGCGGTCGCCACGCCGTGCCGGTCCGCCAGCGCCGCCAGTGCCGGGGGCGTGGCGCCGGTCGACGGGGTGAAGTTGACGTACGACGCCCCGGCGGCGAACGCGGCCAGGGCGTAGAGGCTGCTCGCCGGCAGCGGGCAGTTCGCCGCGTCGTCGAGCAGCGGATCGAGCGCCGAAAAATCGGTGGGGATCGGCCGCGCGGGCGCCGGTTCGGTGGACGCCACGTTCACCACCACGACGTGCCGCACTCCTTCCGCGGCGGCGAATGCCTCGAGATCGGCGCGGATCCGTTCGATCGCCCGGCGCGGCGTCTCCGCGCGGGTGGCGACGGTACCCTCGGCGAGGGCGCGGATCGTGTCGCCGGCGGCGACGACGGTTCCGGGGCGGATCCGCGCCTCGACCGCGGCGAAGGCCTCGTCGGCCGCAGCGAGCACGTCGGGGGTGATCGCCCGGCTTTCGGTCCACATCCGGCGCGCTTCGTCGGCCAGTCGCCCGCCGCGGATGTCGTGGCCACCGACGACGATCTCGGAGAAGTCGACGAGATCGAGGCTGGCGAACGGTTCGAGCGCCGTCACCAAGCCGACCGGCGGCACCTGGCCGCGGGACAGCGCCGCCAGACCGGTGATCACGGTCGTCGCCACGCCGCCCTTGGCACCGACGAGCCACAGCCCCATCGGTCGGCGTGGCATGACCCAATTCCGCGCGTGAGGGAGACCATGACGCACGGCTGTGAAGCGCCGTGGACGGCAGGTATCATTCGTGGGTTTCGCACGGGCGTCAAGGCAGCCGATCGGCGCCGTCCCGTCGTCGAATCCGCACCGTGTCGAAACCGTACCGCGTCGAATCCGTACCGCGTCGAATCCGTACAGCGTCGAATCCGTACCGTGGTCCCGCCGCCGATGCCATCCGCACCCACCACCCGA
Organism: Planctomycetaceae bacterium; assembly: GCA_046086245.1. Taxonomy (GTDB): domain Bacteria; phylum Planctomycetota; class Planctomycetia; order Pirellulales; family UBA1268; genus F1-20-MAGs016. Next base: position 16,998 of record JBJSXB010000084.1, read on the forward strand.
TCGGGCGCCACGCGCCGCCTGCATGTCGCCCGACGGATGGGAGCGCTCGAACCGTCGGCCACGCTGGCGATGGCGGCGCGGGCGTCGGCGCTGGCCGCCGCCGGCGTCGACGTCGTCGATCTGTCGGTCGGAGAGCCCGATTTTCCCACCCCCGCGCACATCGGTGCCGCCGCGGAGGACGCGATCCGCGCCGGCCGCACGAAATACACCCCGGCCGCCGGCATCCCCCCCCTGCGTGCCGCCGTGGCCGCCGACTACGCGCGGCGCACCGGAGTGGAGACCACCGCGGCGCAGGTGGTGGTGAGCAACGGTGCCAAACACGCCCTGCACAACGTGTTCACCGCGCTAATCGACGACGGGGACGAGGTGGTCATTCCCGCGCCGTTTTGGGTGAGCTACGCCGAGTTGGTGAAACTCGCCGGCGGCGTGCCGGTGATCCTCCCCACGCGGCTCGAAGACGACTTCAAACTCCGCCCCCAGGCGTTGTCGGCCGCGCTCACGCCCGCGACGCGGATGCTGCTGCTCTGCTCACCGAGCAATCCCACCGGCGTCGTCTACACGCCCGACGAACTCCGGGCGCTGGCCGACATCGCCGTCGAGGCCGATCTCGCCGTTGTGTCGGACGAAATCTACGACCAGTTGGTGTTCGACGGGCGCAGCAGCGCGAGTTTTCCCACGCTGCGGCCGGGGCTTGCCGAACGGACGGTGGTGGTCGGCGGCGTGAGCAAGACCTATTCGATGACCGGTTGGCGGATCGGCTGGACGATCGCCCCGGAGCCTCTCTCCAAGGCGATCGGCAACCTCCAGAGTCAGGAGACGAGCAACCCGTCGAGCATCTCGCAGCACGCCGCCCTGGCCGCCCTCACCGGCCCGCAGGAGTGTGTGGCGGAGATGCGCGATGCCTTCCAGCGGCGCCGTGATCTGGTGGTAGCGCGCCTGACGCGGATGCCGGGGGTGCGCGTGCCCGACATCGGCGGCGCGTTCTATGCCTTCTTCGACATCGCGCCGGCGCTCGCCGCGGGCGCCGGGGGGGCGACCACCAGCGCCGCGTGGTGCGAACGGCTTCTGGAACGCGAGCATGTGGCGCTCGTGGCGGGCAGTGCGTTCGGCGCGGAAGGGCACGTGCGGATGAGCTTCGCCGCCGCGGAGGAGAAACTCGCCGCCGGACTCGATCGCATCGAACGGTTCCTCGCCGCACGCTGATCGGCGCGACACGCTCACGGATCGAGGGCGCGGGCCCGCAGGTCGCGGAACTCGACCTGCATCGAGAGCCCGCCATGGATCTGCAGGCCGATCGGTCCGGGATCCTTGTATTTGGGGTCGGTGTACTGCGACACCCGCTCGCCGTTGAGGAACACGGTGAAGGTTGTGCCGCGCGCCTCGATGCGGATGCGGTTCCAGTCGTCGGGTCGGAGCAGTTCGGCCGCGCGCTTCGCCTGCGCCTCCTCCGGGTACTTGCCCACGTAGAACGAGCCCGTCATGTCGCGCTTGAGGCTGCGCGAGACGCCGATCTGTACCTGCACCTCCGGCTTGCGCAGCATGAATCCGCTGTCGATCTCGCCGTGCCAGCGCACCTCCCCCTCGAGGATCACGTCGCCGTAGGAACGCTCGGTGTAGAGCATCGAGCCCTTCTTGTCGGCGTCGTTGGCACCCACGAGCACGCCGTCGACCACCTTCCAGTAGGGCTCGGCGGGAACGCGCCACCCGGAGAGGTCGCGGCCGTTGAAGATCGGCGGCAACGTCTCGTCGGCGCGCGCCGGGACGAGCGCGGCGGTCGTCAGCCACACCGCGGCAGCGCATGCGCAGAGGCGCCGTGCCGACGCCCTGCCCCGCCGACCCGCGGGGCGGTAGGCTCCTCGGGTCGGTCGTGCGGCACGGGAGGCATGGGCCGGTGTTCGCATGGAAACCTCCGGAAAGGACGACGGCGGATGACCACGACCGCGGGGAAGTATAGCGGTGGCACCCCGGCTTCCGGTGCGACCGGTTGCGCCGCGATCATCGTCGCCGGCGGCCGCGGCCGCCGGCTGTTTCCGGGAATGCCGCCGCGCGGCAAGGCGGGGGTCGCGTTCCACGGTCGCAGCTTCCTCGCCCACGTGCACGCCGCGCTGCGTCCCGCCGTCGATCGGGTTGTCATCGTCGCCGCCGCGGGGATCCCCCTGCCGGACGACGTCGGCGCGGCGACGGTGATCCACGATTCGCGCCCCGGCGACGGTCCGTTGGCGGCGCTGGCCGACGGACTGGAGTGGCTCGCCGCAGTCTCCGCAACGCAGCGCGTCGTCGTCGCCGCGGTCGATCTGCCGCGGCTGTCGCCCGCCGTGCCACGCTGGCTGCTGGGGCGACTCGACGACCGCGATGCCGCGGGCGCGGCGGCGGACTGGATCGTGCCGCTGGTCGACGGACATCCGCAGCCGCTGCTCAGCGCGCTGTGCACGCGGCTGCGGCCTCGGATCGATGCCTATCTGGCCACCGGTCGCCGCGATCCGCGCGGGCTCGTCGACTACCTCGCCGGCGCCCATCCGGGCACCGTGCGGCTGGTGCCGATCGCGGCCGACGCCGCCGCGCTCCGCCCGGCGTTCGACGACGTCGACGACCCGGACGATCTGGAGCGCCTCGCCGGGCCTTCACCGGCGTGACCATCCCCGCCCGGCGGGCGCTTTCTCCACCGATCTGACCTACGGCAAACCGGTGGACGGCTCCTATACTCCGCGCCATGGAGCCGCGCGAGCACGGACGCAGTGAGGCCGATCCGGTGCCGGGGCGGTGGCGCCGCCGGCTGTGGCTGGCGGCGCTGGTGGCGGCCGTGGTGCTGGCGCCGCGGGCGATCGTGCTGACGCCGCTGCGCGACCGTCCGCTGGCCTGGCTGACGACGGGTTTGGAGGGGGCGCTCTCCAGCCGTGCCGCCGCCTGGACCTGGTGGGGCGGGATCGAATACCGCGACGTGCTCCTCACCGGCCGCGACGGCCGGGTGATCGCGGCGGCGCGGCGCGTGAGCCTCGACCGCGGTCTGATCGCGCTGGCGGTGCATCGACACGAGTTCGGCACACTGCGGATCACCGGCCCCGAGGTGATCGCCGGCGTGCGGCGTGGCGGGAGTGACGTCGAGGACCTCGTCGCCCCCTGGCTGGCACGTTGGTCGGGCGCGGCCGCCGGGCGCTGTGACGTCGAGGTGGTGGACGGCACGGTCCACGCCGTCGATCTCGACGGCGGCGCGGGGTGGCGGATCACCGACCTGCTCGCCGCCTGTGCGCTCGGTCCCGGCGCCGAGGCAGCCGGCTGGACCGTGTCGGGAAGGATCGTACCGTCCGGTCAGCCGCCGCGCGACCTCGCCGCCACCTTCGGCCCTTCCTCCGCCGCGGAGCCGGCGCCCGCCCTGACCCGCCTGGAACGGACCACCGTCGCTGCCGGCGCGACCGCCACGCTGGCCGAACCGGGCGGGGTGTCGGTGTCGGCGCCGGCGCGCGGCGCGGCCGGGGAGTTGGCGGTCAACGGCAACCATGTCCCGCTCGGGTGCACGGCGCTGCTCGCCCGGCGGTTTGACCAGCCGTGGCATGCCAGCGGCCACGCCGACATCCGGCTCGCGATCGTCACCCCGCCCGCGGGCGGCGCGGTGGTGGTCCGCGGCACCGTCAGCGCCGCGCCGCTGGCGATCGTCGGGGCCGATGGCGCGGGAGACATGCTCCGGCTCGACCGCTGCGAGATGCCGCTCGACGTGACGATCGGCGACGGCCAGGTGGTGATCCGCGAATGGAAGGCGACGGCGCCGTTGTTGGCGGCCGAGGCGTCGGGCCGTGTCGGTCTGCCGACCGGTGGCGCGTGGGAGTGGGTCGACACGCTGATCCGTGACGACTTCGCACTCGCCGTGGACGTCGACCTCGCCGCCGCCGCGCGCGCCCTCCCCGGCGGGCTCGAGATCCGTCCCGATGTCCGTGTCGCCGGCGGGCAATTGCAGTTGGCGGCATCCGCCCATGCCGCCGGCGACGACCGCCTATTGGAGGTGCGGGTCACGGCGCGTGATCTGGCGGCCGTCCAGGGGGATCGGCCGCTGCGCTGGAGCGAGCCGTTCAGTGGCTGGCTCCGCGCGCGGCTGGAAGCCGGCCGGGCGGGACGATTGCTCGTCGAGGAGGCGCGGCTGGCTTCGCCGGCCATGGAACTGGTGGCCCGGGGCGGGCGCGACGAGTTGGCGGTCGAGTGGACCGCCGATCTGGCCGGGCTGGTCACCGAGGCGGGGGAGATCCTCGACCTCGGTGGCATCGCCGCGGCGGGCAGCACCCGCGGCCGCGTCGATATCGGCCGTCGGGGCGGCACCGACGCCGCGGGCCGGCCTGTTGCGGTGTCGCTCTTCCGCGCGGCCGTCGGCGTCGAAGGACTGCGGCTGGCGGTGCCCGGCCGCCCGGAGTGGCGTGACGACGAGATCACCCTCACGGCCGAAGGCAACGGGATGCCGCTCACCGGTGGCATGGTCGTCGACGCCGCCACGGCCAGCGTGGCAGCGGGAGGCGACCGGCTTGAAGCGCGGTTGTCGGGGGGCGCGCTGGTCGATCTCCGCCGACTCGTGGGGCGGCTCGGCGGCTGGGGGCCGGCCGGTCGCTGGCTGACGCCCACGCCGACCGCCACCGACGGCGTCCAGATCGAGGTCGGACTCGAGGGGGCGGTGGCGGCGTGGCAGCGGCGCCTCGCGGCCCTCGGTGTCCTCGGCGCGCGCCTGCCGGCGGTCGAGGCGGGCGACGTGCGTGCGACGGCGACGCTGACGGTGAACGCCGATGCCTGGCGTGTGCCGCGCGCCAGTGCCGAGATCGAACGCGTCGCAGTGGCGGTGGCGGGGCGGCGGATCGTCGAACCGCGGGTGGTGGCCGCCGCCGCCGGCGCCTGGCTCCCCGACGGCACGATCGACGTCAGTGCCGCCGAGATCCTCACCGCCACGGCGTCGCTGCGCAGCGGCGGGATGATGCTGCGGCCGGCAACGCCCGCGGGAGACGATTGGCTCGGGCGTCTCCGTGGCCGGTGCCAGTGGCAGGCCGACGTCGGTCGGCTCGGCGCCTGGGTGGCCGATCCGGACGCGCCGGCGGCGTGGGAATGCAGCGGCCGTGCCTGGGGCACCCTCGAAGGGGTCGACACACCGGCGGGACAGAATTGCCTCGTCGAGGTCGCCGCGCATCAGCTCGCGCTCGCCGAGCGGGTCGCGGGAGGCGCCGCCCGGACGGTGTGGGCCGAGCCGCAGGCGACGCTCACCGTCGAGGTCACCCGGCCGGCGACGGGCGGGGACGGCACGCTGGTCATCGACCGCGTGGCGCTCGCGTCCTCGACCGTGGGCATGGCGGCGGCGGGCACGCTCGCCGAACCTCACGGTCGCCGGATCGTCGATGTCGGGGGCACGCTGGCCGTCGATTGGGACCGGCTCTCCGCGTTGGCGCTGCCCTGGACGGGAGGACGGCTGCGGTTGACCGGCGGCGGTCCGCGTCCGTTCCAGGTGCGCGTGCCACTGCGTCCGCCGCCGGCGTCGGCGACCGCGGCCGTGGTGCCGTTGCCGTCCGCGTGGCTTGCGGCGCAGGGTGAGCGCGGCCGGGACGCCGCGCTCACCCTGCCGGCCGAGGTGGCCGCAGGACCGGCGGCCGGCGGCCGCCTGCGGACGATCGTTCTCGACGCCTCGGCCGGTTGGAACGCGGCCGATCTCGACGGCTTGCCGCTCGACGCCGGCGAGATGCCGCTGCGCTTGTTCGAGGGGCAGTTGGCGTTCGGCCCGTTCGACGTTCCCGCCGCCGGCGGCCGGCTGCGCGGTGCGCCCTGGCTGCGGATCGACCCCGGACCGGCCGAGTGGATCGTGCCCCCCGGGCGGATCGTCGACCGCGTGGCGCTGTCGAGCGACATCTGTCAGCGCTGGATCTCCTGGGTGTCGCCGCTCATCGGCCGGGCGACGCGCGCCACCGGGGTGGTGACGATCGACGGCGCCGGAGCTCGTCTGCCGGCTGCCACGCCGTGGGCCGGCGAGGCGGCCTGCCAGGTGATCTTCGAAAATCTCGAGGTCACTCCCGGACCGCACGCCAAGCCGCTGGCGGATCTGATCGTTCGGCTCCAGTCGGTGCTCGATCCGCGGTTCGCCTTCGGCGACAAGGCGGTCCTGCTCCGCGTCCGTCCCGAGCCGGTCCACCTGCGCCTCGCCGGCGGCCGGCTCTGGCAGGAGGGACTTTCGATGGACATGGGGCAGTTGGTCGTGCGCAGTGCCGGCAGCGTGGGGGTCGACGGCTCGCTGGCGATGGAGGTGGAGATCGCCTTTCGGGGAGATCTCGTCGGTGCCGCGCCGGTGGTCTCGCGCCTCCTGCGGACTCCGCTGGTGGTGCCCCTCAAGGGAACGGTCGATCATCCGCGCTTCGACGCCGGCGCGATCGACACGATCGTCGCCCGCATCGTCGACAACACGGCCGAGGCGGTGCTGCGCGACGGCGTGGGACGCGGGCTCGAACAACTCGAGATCCTGTTCGGCAATCCGCCCCCGCCGCGGGCGCCGTAGGCCACTCAGGTGCGCGCCGCCCGGACGCGTGGCACGTGCTCGACGAGGGCGTTCACGAGCCGGTCGAGATCGTCGGGAGTGTGTGCCCAGGAAAGACCGGCGCGCACCAAGCTCTCCCCCTCCGGAACGCTCGGCGGGCGGATCGCCGGGACGAACACCCCCCCCTCCGCCAGCCGCGCCGAGAGGGCCACCGCGGCGGCGGCCGGTCCGATGACGACCGGAACGATCTGGGTAGCGTCCCCACCGACGGCCACGCCCTTCCCCGCGAGGCGTTCGCGCACGTCCTGGGCACGGGCGAGGAGTTCGCGCCGGCGGTGGGGCTCCGCGGCGATCAGGTCGATCGCCGCGAGGGCGGCGCCGGCGACGGCCGGCGGATGGGCCGTGGAGAAGATCCACCCCCGCGCGGCGTGCTCGAGCCAACGGATGAGGTCGCGATGGCCGGCGACGAAGCCGCCGGATGCCCCGAGCGCCTTGGAGAGGGTGCCGACGCGCACGTGGACGCCGTCGGTGCAGCCGCTCGCCTCGACCAAACCCGAGCCGTGCGTGCCGAACACCCCCGTGGCGTGTGCCTCGTCGATCATCAGCATCGCCCCGTGGCGCGCCGCGACCGCGCACAACTCCGGCAGCGGCGCGACGGTGCCATCCATCGAGAACAGCGAGTCGCTCACCACCAGCCGGCGCCCCGGCGCGGCCGCGGAAAGCATGCGCTCGAGCGTGGCCAGATCCCGGTGCGGGAACACGGCGACGGTCGCCCGTGAGAGCCGGCAGCCGTCGACGATGCTGGCGTGATTGCGGGCATCGCTGCAGACGAGATCGCCCGGCCCGACGAGGGCGGCGATCGTGGCGGCGTTGGCGGCGTAGCCGCTGGGAAAGAGCATCGCGTCGTCGGCGTCGAGAAGCCGCGCGACGGCGCGCTCCAGCGCCGCGTGGGAGGCGGAGCGGCCGCTCACCAGGGGACTGGCTCCGGCGCCGAAGCCTTCGGCGCACGCCGCCCGCGACGCCGCCCGCGTGAGCCGCACGTCCCCGGCGTAGCCCAGATAGTCGTTGGCACCGAAATGCACCAACCGGCGGCCGTCGAGATCCACCTCGCGGCCCTGGCGGCCGCGGCGCACCCGGCGCGGACGGAGCAGATCCCGCCGCCGCAGTCCGTCGATCGCCGCGTCGACCCACTCCAGCGCGGCCGGCAGCGGTGCGGCCGGCCGAGGGGGATCATCCGGCGGTTCGTCGCGGCGGCACCCCATGGGCATCACGGCTTCCGTCGGGCCAGCGCCTCGACGTGGCGGAACTGGGCCGCGGTCACCGGCTGGACGGAGAGACGGCTACCGCGACGGAGCAACTCCATGCCCGCCAAGGCCTTGCTCCGGCGCAGCTCGTCGAGAGGGATCGCGCGGCCGAAGATCTCCACCAGCCGGACATCGACGACCGACCAGATCGGGTCGTCCGCCGTGGCGCGCGGATCGTGGTACGGGCTCCGCGGATCGAGGGCGGTGGCGTCGCCACGCGCCGGGCCCATCACCTCGACCACGCCGACGACCGCGGCCGGGGCGGCATTCGAGTGGTAGAACAGGCAGCGATCCCCCTTGGCCATCGCGCGGAGGAAGTTGCGGGCCTGGAAGTTCCGCACCCCGTCCCAGACGGTGGTGCGCCGGGGTGCGCGGGCGAGATCGTGGATGGAGAACGTCTCCGGCTCGCTCTTGAGCAGCCAGTGGTGCATCGGACGGCGGCCCCCCATTCCCTTCGATTCCCGGCGACGATGTGCGGCCTACCGAGCGAACGCCGGAGCAACACCGAGCGAACGCCGGAGCAATACCGAGCGAACGCCGGAACGCTCGTGGGCGAACGCCGGAAGGCCACGAGCGGTCGCCGCGTCAGCGTCGCGAGCCTCCCCCCCCGCCCATGCCGCGGTCGCGCATCCGCCGTTCGAGGGCGCCGAAGAACTCGTTGAACCGTGCCCGCTGCTGCGGCGACGACCGGTCGATCATCGTCTTCCGCCAGGCGTTGCGGTCCTCCTCGCTACGGCTGCGACCCCCACCCGGGGGGCCGCCGGACGGGGGCTGTCCGCCCCCCTGTCCGCGGTTGGGCATCATCGATGCGAACTGCGAGCGGTTTCCCTCGAACATCTTCCGCATCGAGTCGAAGCCGTTGATCTGCTTGTCGAGGTAGGCGTC
>JBJSXB010000085.1:0-19068 GCA_046086245.1 Planctomycetaceae bacterium
CCCAGGCTGCTCGCGCCGCGGAGGCGTGTGTGTTTTGCATACGGCTTGCCCCATCGAATGACCGCGCATCGGCCGAACCCGGTTCGCGCCTCGTTCTTCGTCGATGCCATCCCCATGGCATCGACGGTGACCAACCACTCACCACATCGCTTCGGCACGTCGCGGCATCGATGTCGCTCGCGCCTTCCGCCAGGCACGGGCCCACGTCGTGGTGCGTGCCGGCGTCTATTCCGCCGGCGCGTCACCACCACGAGGAACCGAAAGGCCACCGGTCGTCCGGCACGGTGACCGGTCTTCCGGCACGGTGACCGGTCTTCCGGCTGCCGACGGTGCCAGCCGTCCATGAACCCAAAGAGCCGTGGACCCAGCCGCCGCCATGCGACCGGGTCAAAACACACAGGCGTTCAGCAAGGTGAGAGGCCCGTCCACTGTCGGTGTGAAGACCACCGATGCCGGGCAAGAGGCACGAACCCGAACTCCGTTTCCCCGAACTCCGTTTCCCCGGTCACCCGCGAGGCGAATCCGTCGCCCCGGTTCGAGATGACCGGCTTTCTCGATCCCTGACGGGTTTCGAGGAGATGCACGCGCCGTGCCAATCGAAGAGACCGTGGCGCTTTTTTCCGTCATGTCGCAAAACAACCGGTGAAAGCCCGTCTTTCGCACGTGATACGGACGGTCGTGTGCCGGCGAGCACCGTCGTGGTCGCTGGGGCGATTCGCCCCACAGGGCTGATTCGCCACACCCCCGCGCGCGAAACACGCCACCCGAGGCCCCCCCGGTGGGTCGATTCGCCCCACGCGCGTTGCCGCCGCCCCTGCCGAGTTCGATCGGCGTGACTCCGGGGCGATCTACCCCATACTGGCGGCCGCGACCCCCCGCCACTCTCAGGACCACCACCGTGTGCCGCCCACCCCACCCCGTGATGACCGGTCTCCGCCCCGTCGCCATCGTTCCGCTGATCGCGTGGACGATGGCGACCGCGTCGTTCGCCGAGGCCCGTGACGCCGCCGCGCTGTTCGCACCCGACCGGGTGATTCCGGTCGAGGTCGCCCTGTCCGCCGAGGATTGGGAGAGCCTGCGCCGCGAATCCCGCGACGCGGGCTTCCTGTTCAGCGCGGCGCCGCCGCGGAAGTTCACCTGGCACCGGGGCGATGCCACCGTGGACGGCGCGCCGATGGCGGGAGTCGGGCTCCGGAAGAAGGGCTTCCTGGGGTCGCTCGATTCGGCCCGGCCGTCACTGATCGTCGACTACCGCAAATACGGCGCCGTCAGCCCGTTCGCGGGCCTCGGCCGGGTGACGCTCAACAACAACAAACAGGATGCGTCGTGCATCGGGCAGTTTCTCGCGTACAAGCTGTTCGCGGCCGCCGGCGTGCCCGCCCCCCGCGCCGGTTTCGCCACGGTGACCGTCAACGGCACCGCACTGGGCGTCTACACGATCGTCGAATCGATCAAGCCGCCGTTTCTCGAGCGCGTCTTCGGCTCCGCCGACGGCGGGCTCTACGAGGGCACGGTGGCCGACCTCGTACCCGCCTCGCTCGACAAGCTCGAGGTGGAAACGCACGATCGCTTCCGGCCCACGCTCGAGGCGCTCGCCTCCTTGCTCGCCGCCGACGAGGCGGTCGACGCCGCGCGGATCGGCGACCTCGTCGATCTCGACACCTTCATCTCCTACTGGGCGGTGGAGGCGCTGGTCGGCATCTGGGACGGGTACAGCGGCAATCAGAACAACTACTTCGTCCACATCTCCGCCGACGATCGCACCATCCGCTTCGTGCCCTGGGGCACCGACTCCGCGTTCACCTCGATTCCCGGGCCGCTGGCCGCCTTCAACCGGCGGGCGGCACCGGCGATCATGGCCGAGGCGGCCCTCGCCAACCGGCTCGCCTTCGCGCCCGGGATCGTCACTCGCTACAAGACGCGGCTGGAGGCATTGCTGGCGACGGTCTGGAACGAGGAGGCGCTGCTCGCCGAGGTGGATCGGATCGAAGCCCTGATCCGCCCGCACCTGGCGCCCTCCCAGGCCGGGGCCGGCAAGGCGCTCGACGCGGTCCGCGACTTCATCCGCCGGCGGCGCGGTGAACGCACGACGGCCCTCGCCGACTGGCCGCCGAATCTGCCCTCGCGGCCGCGACCGCCCCTGACCGTGACGCGGGTCGGCACAGTCGCCGGCACGTTCACCGCTCGCCAGCGCGCCGTCGATGACGACCAGACGCCCGACGGCGAGGTCGACCTGGCGATCGTGATGCGCGGCGAGGCGGTTCCGTTCATCCCCGCGTCGGTGCGCGTCTATCCGACCCCCCTGCCGGGGCCGGCAGGCCGACCGGGCGCTCCGCCTCCACCGGCGGCCGACGGGCCCGGCGCGGCCCAGGGGGCGATCGGCGTCACCGTGTCGGGCACGCGCGGTGACGGCACGCCGCTGTCACTGAGCTTCTTCCTCGACCGCCGTCTGGTGCGCGACTCCACCGATGACCTCGAATCGGGCGGGATGCTCGCTGTCGGCGGCGGGTTTTTCGGCAACGGGCCGATGCGCGTCCTCGGCGGCACGGTGAGCCTCACCGACCGCGGCGTCGCGCCGGGCAGCACGCTGGCGGGACGATTCTCGTTCTCGATCGACGAATCCAGCGGGGGTTTCAACAACCCCGCTCCCCGGCAGCGGCCCCCGGCCACGGCGGCCGACGAGCCGTGAGGCCATCGGCATGGTCGCGACGCAAGGGGGGCGAAGCCATCCGCATCGCTGTCCTCCAAGCCCCCGTCACCCCCGACACTCGCTCGCCGATAGCCAGCGCCGCGATGCTCGATCGTGCGCGGCCCCGTTCCGCATCACCGCCTTCCCGATGGAAACCACCCCATGCCCGAATCTGCCGCCGAGCGCCGTCTTACTGCCTGCAATCGCGATTGTCCCGACGCCTGCGGCATCGTCGCGACCGTCGAGAACGGCCGGATCACGGCGCTCGCCGGCGACCCCGACCACCCGGTGACGCGCGGCTTCCTCTGCCAGCGCACCAGCCGGTTTCTCCTCCGCCAGTATTCCCCGGACCGCCTCACCACGCCGCTGGTGCGCCGCGGCGACACCTTCGAGCCGATCGGGTGGGACGATGCGCTCGATGACATCGCCGCGCGGCTGATGCGCATCCGCGCCGAGAGCGGCCCGGCCGCGATCCTCCACTACCGCTGCGGCGGATCGATGGGGCTGCTCAAGGAGGTGGTGGACCATTTCTTCGCCCGCTTCGGACCGGTCTCGGTCAAGTCGGGCGACGTCTGCACCGGGGCCGGCGACGCCGCGCAGCAGCGCGACTTCGGCGATCGGGAGAGCCACGATCTCTTCGATCTCCTCCACGCCCGCACGATCGTGCTCTGGGGCAAGAACCTCCATGTCTCGTCGGTGCACCTGATCCCGGTCGTCCTCGAGGCGCGGAAGCGGGGCGCACGGCTGGTGTCGGTCGATCCGATCTGCCATCGCACCGCGACGATGTGCGACCTGCACGTGCAGCCGCGCCCAGGGGGCGACATCGCCCTGGCGCTGGGGGTCGCCCGGCGGCTGTTCGAGTCGGGCGCGGCCGATCCCGACGCCGGGGCCTACTGCGACGGCCTGGCCGCGTTCCGTGACTTGGCGTTCTCCCGACCGACCGACGCCTGGGCAACGCTGGCCGACGTGCCCGCCGCCCGGCTCGGAGAACTCGCCGACGCCTACGCGGCGAAGCCGGCGGCCCTGCTCATCGGCTGGGGCATGCAGCGCCGCCGCCACGGCAGCGCCACCGTGCGCGTGCTCGACGCCCTCGGCGCGGTGTCGGGCAACATCGGCGTTCCCGGGGGCGGCATCTCCTACTATTTCAAGCGGCGCGGGGCGTTCGATCTGGCCTTCACGTCGACCGCCGGCACGCCGCCGCGCCGGATCCCGGAAGCGCGGCTCGGCCCGGCGATCCTCGAGGCCCGCGACCCGCCGATCCGCGCCGTGTGGATCACCGCCGCCAATCCGGTGGCGATGCTCCCAGAGTCGCACACCGTCGCCGAGGCACTCGCCAGCCGCGAGCTGACCGTGGTCGTCGATTCCTTCCTCACCGACTCGGCCCGCCGCGCCCACTACGTGCTCCCCACCACGACGTTGCTGGAGGAGGACGACCTTCTCGGCGCGTACGGCCACCACTGGCTCGTCGAGTCGCGCCCCGTGGTCCCGCCCCCCGACGGGGTGCGCAGCGACCACCGCATCATCCGCGAGCTGGCGGCGCGGACGGGTCTCGGTGCCGAGTTCGCCGACGATGAGGAGACCTGGAAACGGCGTCTGCTCACCCACGTCGCCGATCGAGGGGCGAGCCTCGACGACCTGCGGCGCGGCCCGGTACGCAATCCGTTGGCACCCACGATCACGACGCCCGACCGCCGCTTCGCCACCCCCAACGGTCGCGCCCAGCTCATCGGCGACGCGCCGCTCGATCCGCCGGCGGGCACGCCGCAGCGTCCGCTGCTGCTCATGGCCCTGGCGACGGAGCGGGCCCAGGCGTCGCAGTGGCTCGCCGCCGACCAGGCCGGCCCTGCCACCGCCGTGGTCCATCCCGCCGCGGCGGCCGGGTTCCGGGACGGCGACTATGCGCGTGTCGATTCGGAGGTGTCGAGCCTCGTCGTCCGGCTCCGCTTCGACCCGCGGCAGCGGACCGACGTGCTCCTGATGGAGAAGGGAGGCTGGCTGTCGGCGGGCCGCTGCGCCAATGCCCTGGTCCGCGCCGCCGAGACCGACGACGGCGGCTGTGCCGTCTATCACGACACTCCGGTGCGTCTGCTCCCCCTGGCTGACCGGGAGGCCGAGCCAGTGGCCGGCCCGTGACGCGCCGCCACGGGCCGCCGCGCGCGGGCCCCCCTGCGGCTGCTCAGGCGCCCCGCGTTTCCGGGCCGCCGTCGGCGTCCGCGTCGAGGGCGCGCAGCAGTCCGATCGCCTCGTCGAGCGTCGGACTCACGCCGCCGCGCACGCGGCCATGGCGATCCGCCGCGGCGAGGATCTCGACCTCGGCGAAATCGGGATGAGACTCGAGCCGGGCCCGCGCCCGCTGACCGAGCGTGCCGGCGGCATGGGCCCGGGCGGCGGGCAGCGCTGCGACGAACCAACGCGTGCGCTCGGTCACGAGACCCTCGAGGGCGGCGACCGCCGCCGCGACCGGATCACCGCGGTCGATCGCCCGGCCGACGTCGAACACCAACGCCGCGGTGAGCAGTTCCTCGTCGTACGGCCGCTCGCCACGGATCAGCTCGAACACCTGCAAGGCGTGCTCGAGAGCGTCGCCTTCAGGGTGCTTGACGCGGTCCTGCCTGACGGTGGCGAGCATCCGCGCCAGCGACGCGATACCGTCGAACCGATCGCCCGCCAGCGGCGGCGGATCGCTCGCGGCGCCGGCCAACTCGCGCTCCGCCGCACGGCGGATCTCGCCATGGTCGGGCAACCGCTCGTCGGGCACCCATCCGCCCGCCACGCGCCGCGCGGCGCGGAGGCGGGCCCGGTGCGAATCCCCACCGCCGGCCACCAGCCGCGCCGCCTCGGCGGCGATGCGGCGGCGGAGCTTGTCCGGCCCGTCACCCCCCGTTGCCGTGTCGGCCGGTCCCATCGCTCACTCCCCGGGGGCCGTTGCCAGCGTGCGGTACCGAAGGCCGCGGACTTTCGCCGCGGTCGCGTAGGTGGCGATCCCCAGTGGCTTCGAGGGAATGACCTCCGGACGGATGGAGATCGTCTTGCCGGCGAGCGGCTGGTCCACCACCTGTTCGTCGTCGATGAAGCACTCGATCCGCTCCGGGCTGACGCGCACACGGATCGCGTACCAGCGACCGTTCTTGAACTCGCGGTACTGGGTCGTGTCGTTGTGGGCGGCGTCGCGGCCGTCGATGTTCGACAGACCGATCACCCCCCCGCCCCAGCCCCCGACGATGAAGCTGCACGGGTCGTCCCCGACCGGAAAGGTGACGCCGCAGAAGAAATCACTCCCATCGACGCGTTGCGCTTCGCAGGTCAACTCGTAGCGCTGCCGGGGAAAATCTTTCGTCCACGTGATGCCGCTCATGTCGGCGCCGATCCCGATGCGGATGGCGCCATCCTCGACACGCACCTCGCCCTCGCCGCCGAACGCGGTGCTCCGCCAGCCGCCGAGCGACTCGCCGTCGAACAGGGGCTTCCAGCCGTCGGCCGCAGCGGCGGTCGGCCGCCCGTCGCCGCGCAGCTCCCTGACCAGCGTCGTCGCCCCGTACACCTTCTCCAGCGCCGCGAGGATGCCGGCGGCATCGACGCTCACCGCACGGGCCAGCGCGTCGTCGTAGGCCACGTCGAGGACGAGGGAGTGGATATTGCCGTCGAAGATCAAACCGACCAGCTCTCCCCTGGCATTCACCACCGGACTGCCCGAGTTGCCACCGATGATGTCGGCCGTGCACACGAAGTTGAACGGCGTGCGCAGGAACGCGTCGTCCTGCTCGAGCGCGGCGCGCTGCTCGGCCCACCGCGGCGGCAGGTCGAAGGGCGGCGTCTGCCGTTTCTCGTCGGCGCGGTCGAACAAGCCCGCGTAGGTGGTGGTGGGAAGGATCGTCTTCCCGTCCTGGCGATAGCCCTTCACCGTGCCGTAGGCGAGCCGGAGGGTGAACGTCGCGTCGGGGTAGAGCGATTCCCCCTCGGTGGCGAACCGCGCGCGGGTGATCTCGGCATGCGCTTGGCGCTTCACCTCCCCCGCCTTCTCCACGATCGCCCGCAGCCGGCGTGCCTCGTCGTCGACCAACGCGGCGAGGGCCACCATCGGATCCCCGTCCGCTTCCACCGCGGCCCGCCCGCCCGCCCGCCCCGCGTCGTACAGCGCCCGGCGGCGGTCGGGCGCCGGGTCCGCGCCGTCGGCCGGCGCCCGGGTGCCCAGCCGCGTGCCGCGCACCAGTTCGGTCGCCCGCTCACGCGGTGACCGTCCCGCCAGCACCTGCGCGACCAGTGGATCGTCACCACCGAGGGCGGCGGCGAGGAAGCCGAGTGAGTCGCTCAGCTTGGCGATCTCGAGGTCGTCGTGGATCGGTTCCTTGGAGAACAGCTGCATCTCGAGTGATTCGCGGGCCGAGTCGCGGAACTCGCGCAGCCGCTCGCCGCTCGGTTTCGACTCCTCGATCGCTGCCCGGAGGATCGTTTTGGCGTTGGCGAAATACTTGCTGTTGAACGCCATGCCGCCCTCGAGAAGGCTGTACCGCCGGGCTACGGCGTCGAGCTCCTTTTCCGCTCCGTCGATCCGCTCGTACGGCGACGGGCTGCCCGCCTCCGCGCGGCCGGCCACGGCCTCCCGATCACGCGCCTCGGCCGCGCGCCGGCCCGCCATGATCCGCGGGTCCAGGAGTCCGGCGAAGACGCCGAGCCGTGCCTTGCGGGAGTTTTGCACGCCGAACAGGTCGTCGGCCGCCTGCCGCGCTTGCTCGGGGCCTTGGCCGGCGTAGGCGGTGTAGAGCACCTCGAGCCGATTGAGCGCCGCGAGGGTCCAGGGCATCTGCCGGTCCCGCATCGCCACCAGTTCGCGCATCGTGTTGGCGCGGTCGGTGTGCCCCGGATGACCGGAGACGAAGACCAACGATCCCTCCGTCACCGGCTCGGTCGCCCACACCAGATGGTGGGGCACCTTCGCCGGCGCGCCGTTCTCGTACGCGCGGAACAGGCACATATCGAGGTTGTAGCGGGGAAACTCGAAGTTGTCGGCGTCACCACCGAAGAAGGCGATCTGCCGCTCGGGCGCGAACACGAGCCGCACGTCGGTGTATTTCTTCGCCCGGTAGAGGTGGTAGGCGCCCCCCTGGTGGAGCGTGACCACGTCGCTCCGCAGGCCGGTGGCCGCCAGTGACGCCTGCTCGATGTCCGCCATCGCCTTGCGGCGGGCGGCGAAGGCCGCGTCGGCCTCCATCCCGGGAGCGACCGCCGCCTCGACGTGGCGGTGACATCCTCGATCGACATCAGCACGTTGAGCTCGAGATCGAGGCAGCGTAGTTCGTCTTCGCGCCGCGTCGCCATGAAGCCGTCGCGGTAGTAGTCGTGCCGCTGGTCACCGAGCTTTTGCAGCGCATCGGCGCCGACGTGGTGGTTGGTGAGGACGAGCCCTTCGGCAGAGACGAACGATCCCGAGCCCCCGGAGTTGAACCGCACCGAAGCCTGCTGCAGGTGGGTGAGCCACTCGCTGGACAGCGCGACCCCGTGATCGCGCTTGAGCCGCTCTCGGGGTGGATGGCTGTAGAGCCACATCCCCTCGTCGGCGGTCGCGGCGGCGGTGGCGGCGAGGAGCGCACCGGCTGCCACCGCGCCCGCCGCCACCCTGGAACGCACCCGGGACGCGACGACGGCGGACAACGATCGCGGACGGCACGAAGCAGGCATCGGCAAGCACCCCTGGAAACGCGAACCGCGGGCACCATCACCCGCTCTCTTCGCCAGCCTATCCGATCGTGGCCCCGCGGCCGATCCCGGGCGGTTGACAAAAAACTATACATGCGTACACTCATCGGGCGGGGGCGACCGAGGATGAGGCCATGCTCGCCAAATTGCACACTTTTTCCCTGCTCGGCATCGATGCCGTGCCGGTCGATGTCGAAGTCGACGTCTCGAGCGGCGCCCTGCCGGCGACGGTGCTGGTCGGGCTTCCCGACGCGGCGATCCGCGAGAGCACCCATCGCGTCGCCCGGGCGATGGTCAATTGCGGATTCAACCGCCCCACCGACCGCATCGTGGTGAATCTGGCACCGGCGGAATTGCCAAAACAGGCGGCGACCTTCGACCTACCGATCACCCTGGGGATCCTCGCCGGCAGCGGTCAGTTCTCGGCGGAGCGGTTTCGTGACTATGCGGTCGTCGGCGAACTGTCGCTCGAAGGCCAGACGCGGCCGGCCCGCGGCGCGCTGTCGATGGCGATCTCGACGGCGCGGCAACGCAACCTCCGCGGCGTGGTCGTGCCGTCTGCCAGCGCCACCGAGGCGGCCGTGGTCGAGGACGTCGAGGTGATCCCGGTATCGACGCTCACCGAGGCGGTGCGCTTCTTCGCCGGCGACCTCGACATTCCGCGAACGCCGTCGCGTGTCGACGAATACTTCGACCGCTTCGCCACGTACGACATCGACTTCGCCGATGTCCGCGGGCAAGAGGCGGCGAAACGGGCGATCTGCGTGGCCGCGGCGGGCGGCCATAACATCGCGATGCTCGGCCCGCCGGGCGGCGGCAAGACGATGCTTGCCAAGCGGATCCCCACGATTCTGCCACCCATCTCGGCGGCCGAATCGATCGAGACCAGCCGCATCTACAGCGCCCTCGGCCTGCTCGCGCCCGGCCAGCCGCTGGTCGTCACGCGGCCGTTTCGCGCGCCCCACCACACGATCTCCGAAGCGGGCCTCGTCGGCGGACGGTCGGTCCCGATGCCGGGGGAAATCAGCCTGGCACACAATGGCGTGTTGTTTCTCGATGAACTCCCAGAGTTCAACCGGCGCACGCTGGAGGTGCTGCGACAGCCGCTCGAGGAAGCCGCGGTGACGATCAGCCGCGCCCGGTCCACGACCCGGTTCCCGGCTGATTTCATGCTCGTGGCGGCGTTCAATCCCTGCCCGTGCGGATACCGTGGCGACCCGCGCCGCGAATGCCAGTGCACGACGCCGCAAGTCGAGCGCTACATGGGACGGATCTCGGGTCCGTTGCTCGATCGCATCGACATCCACATGGAGGTGCCGGCGGTGCCGTTCCGGGAGTTGTCGTGCTCACGGGCCGGCACCGGCAGCGCCCAGATGCGCGACGCCGTGCTTCTGGCACGGACCAGGCAAGCGGAACGGTTTCAAGGGTTGGCGACACGCTCCAACGCCCGCATGACTGCCCGGCAGATTCGTGAACTCTGCCCCCTCGACGGCGCCGCCGTCGAGTTGCTCCGCGGGGCGGTGACCGATCTCGGGCTCTCGGCGCGTGCCCATGACAAGGTGCTGCGTGTGGCTCGGACGATCGCCGATCTCGATGGTGCCGAGCGTATCGGCTGTGGCCACGTGAGCGAAGCGGTGAACTATCGGCTCCTCGACCGCACGCTGTGGACGTAGGGAGGGTGGACGTAGGCCGGGTGGACCGATCGCCGCAGCACTATGTCATCAATCGGCTGTGTCATCGGTCGGCTGTGTCATCCGACTGTGGCATCGGTTGGCCGATCGCGATCGGGGCTTGCCGGGATCGGGGTGACCGGATCGGTCTTTTCGAGGCCCGGGTGGCTGTGCCACCATGGCAGGCATGAGTGATCGTCCGACCATCGTTCATACCCCTCCCGCCCCGGCCCACGGCCCCCCTCCGGTGGACGGACAACCGTCCGCGGAACAGCACCATCCCAACGCGACTTCGCCACCGGCCGACGGCCAGGCGACGGCAACAAGCCGCCGGCGCGGCGGCATCGCCATCCACCCGCGGGGAGCACGGGGGCGACGGCGCCTCGTCGTCATCGCGCTTGGGCTGGCGCTCCTGGGAATCGCCGTGATGCCCCTCGACGTGACGATCGCGCGCTGGGTGCGGGGCAAGGCGCTTCCCGGCGACGTGCATCGCCTGCTGGGCATCTGCGAGGCGTTCGCCCACGGGTGGGGTGTGGTGGCGATCCTGGCCGCCGCGTTCACGCTCGACAAGGGACTGTGGATACGGGCCCCGTCGACGTGGGCGCGGCCGTCGGGTGGCGGGAAGGGGCCGATCCCCCGCCGACCTTCCAACGCGGGGCTGCGCCTTCTGGCCATGGCCCTCGTCGGCGGTCTGCTGGCCAACGCGATGAAACTCCTCGTGCTGCGCGTGCGTCCGCGGGCGGCCGCTCTCGATTCGGTCGCCGGCGCGCTGGCCACGTTCGACTCGGCGTCGCTGGGAATCGCCGACCCC
This sequence comes from Planctomycetaceae bacterium, assembly GCA_046086245.1. Lineage (GTDB taxonomy): Bacteria > Planctomycetota > Planctomycetia > Pirellulales > UBA1268 > F1-20-MAGs016. The sequence continues at coordinate 10,865 of JBJSXB010000085.1, forward strand.
GGTTCGGCCGACCTGCTCAGCTTTCCCTCCGGGCACGCGGCGTCGGCCGCGGGCTTGGCAGCCGCCCTGGCGACCCGCTACCCGCGCGGGACACGCCTGTTCGCCGTCTTCGCGACCCTCGCCGCCCTGCAGCGGGTCAGCTCGTCGGCGCATTACCCGAGCGACGTCTGCTGCGGCGCCGCAGTGGGGTGCATCGGCGCGGCCTTGGCGTGGCGCTGGATCGCGGAAACGCGGCAGCCATCGTGCTGACGTCGCCACGCCGGCGACGGGTTTCCCTGGTATAGTGCCGGGACTCCGCTCGAGGCCTCCCCGGCCGCCGACCCTTCGCCACGAAACACCCCATGCCCGCCCCCAAGCGAACGGTCGCCAAAAAGGCTGCGTCCGCCAAGAAGGCCGCTCCCGCGGCCGATCCCGCGCTGGCCGCCGCCAGGGGAGCCGGGGCGGGCCCGGCGGACGCGAGCGGTGGCAACACCCTTCGCCCTCGCCCCCGTGCCGACACGGATGCCGGCGCCGAGCGGAGCGATGCCGCGGGGAGGAGGATCCTCCTCGTCGACGACGACGAGGAGATCGTCGAGTCGATGCGGACCGTTCTCGAGTCGAAAGGGTACGAGATCGTCGTCGCCCGTGACGGCAACCAGGGCTTGCTGCTGGCCGAGCGGGAACACCCCGATCTGATCGTGCTCGACATGATGATGCCGAAACGCAGCGGGTTTCTCGTGCTCGAGCACCTGCGGCGTACCCGCGCGGTGCCGGTCAAGGTGGTGATGATCACGGCCAACGAGGGGAGCCGGCATCGGGCCTACGCGGAAATGCTCGGCGTCGACGACTACATCCGCAAGCCGTTCGCGATGGATCGGTTGCTGGCGACGGTGCAGCGCCTCATCGGATCGCCCCGCTAGCTGCCGCACTTGCCCAAAGCACCACGCCTGACAGGACCACGTCTCACAGCACGACGTCGTGAGCGAAGGCCTCCGGTTCACGGCGCACCGCGCCTCGTCCACCCAACCCGCCCCGCCTGCACTGTCGCGCGTGACGGACCATCGGGGCGGGGTGCGTGCGGCGTACGAGGGGACGACTCCGCAGGATGCGCGATCTGCGCCGATCGAGGCTGCGATTGACCCGCTTCGAACCCATTCATACATTCCGCCGGAGTCCATGAGAGAGCGATGGTTCAGGGGGGTTTTTCTTGCCGACGCAGTCGCTTTCCGCCGCTCCGGACGCGTTCCTGCGCCCGACGTCGTCGACGCGGTCGGAACCGGTTCGACGCCGGCACCCTGCGGAGCGCCGACCGATGAGCGCACGAGGCGCCTTCCGCGGCGAATCGGGCGGTGGCTCTCCGGGCGCCGGTGACGACGTCAAGGAGCGCGTGCGCGAGGCCGTCGACATCGCCGAACTGGTCGGCTCTTACCTGGCGCTGCGCCGCGCCGGCAAGGCATTGGTGGGACGATGCCCGTGGCACGACGACTCCCGCCCCAGCCTCTCGGTCAACACGGAACGACAGACGTTCCGCTGCTGGGTGTGCGACATCGGCGGGGACGTGTTCAGCTTCCTGATGCGGATGGAGCGGATCGAGTTCCGCGAGGCGCTCGAAGTGCTCGCCCAGCGGGCGGGAATCCCGCTGACGCGAGGCTCCGGCCAACCCGATGGCCAACGTCAGGCGATCCGCTCCGCCCTCGAATGGGCGGCCGGGCGGTATGCCGCCTGCCTGCGCGACGGGGACGACGGGGCCACCGCGCGGCGCTATCTCGCGGACCGCGGTCTGTCCCACGACACCGTCGAGCGATTCGGCGTCGGCTACGCGCCCAACGCGTGGGATTGGCTGCTGCGGCAGGCCCCCGCCTCGGGCCATGCCGTCGACGTCCTCGAGCAGGCCGGACTGGCGGTGCCCCGTCAGGACCGCTCGGGGCACTACGACCGCTTCCGTGACCGGGTGATGTTTCCGATCCGCGATCCCCAGGGCCGCTGCATCGCCTTCGGCGGCCGCGCCCTCCCCGGGGCCGCCGAGGACACCGCCAAATACATCAACTCCCCGGAGACACCGCTGTTTTCCAAAAGCGGCACGCTCTACGGCCTCGACAGCGCGTGGGAGGCGATCGGCCGATCGGGCCGCACCGTCGTCGTCGAGGGCTACATGGACTGCCTCGCCGCGCGGCAGGCCGGCCACGGCGACGTCGTCGCGGTGCTCGGCACCGCCGTCGGGGAACGGCACGCGCGGTTGCTGCGCCGGTACGCGGAGCGGATCGTGCTGGTGCTCGACGGGGATGCCGCCGGCCGCCGGCGCGCCGACGAAGTGATGGACCGGTTGCTCGCGGAGCCGATCGACCTCCGCATCGCCCGCCTCCCCACCGGGATCGACCCCTGTGACCTGGCGATGGCCCAGGGCTCCGAGGCGCTCATGCGGGTGATCGACGCCGCGATCGATCCGATCGATTACCGCATGGAAACCACCCTCGCGCGGCTCGGCGACCGCCCCGCCGACCAGGCGATCCTCGCCGCGGTGGAAAGCGTGCTCACGCCGCTGGCCCGGGTGTCGCCGCACGCCCCTCTCAGCCCCGCCCAGCGGCGCCTTCGCGAAGACCAGGTCATCGGTCGCCTCGCTCGCCGCTTCGGACTCGACCCCGGCGGGCTGCGGCGGCGCCTCGACGAAATCGGCGCCACGCTCCCGACGAGCGCGTCGGCCGCAGGGGCGGCCGAGACCGCGGGCGATGCCCTCCTCGATACGGCGTCGCCGACGCTGTCGGCGTGGGATCGCGAGGTGCTGGAATTGCTGCTGGTGCTCGAAAACGACGACATCGTCGAGCGGATCACCGCGGCCGACCTCGACTCCGACGCCGCGCGACGGGTGCTCGCGGCGATCCACGCGAGCCCCGTCACCGGCGGCCATGCGCGGCTCCACGCGCTGCTCGACGCCTTTGCCGACGGCCCGTTCCACAGCCTGATCGTCACGCTCGACGACGACGCGCGCTCGCGCGGCGTGGGGGCGGCCGAGCGGGTCCTCCACTGCGAGGAGGGGCTGCGCCGCCGCCGTGCCCAACGGCAGGCCGACGCCAGCGTCAACGCTTTGCGATCCTCCGCGAACGATCCCGACGCGGAGGCGGAACTTCTGGAGCGGCTCGTCGCACAGCGGCGCGCCGCTCAGGGCATGACCGAACCCAAGGAGGGGTGAGGATGCCCGCCTCGTCGCTGCAATCGGACGTCTTTCCCGCCAGGGATCGTACGTTCGGGGGGCGGTGTGCGAGTGACGGTAGGATGGAAGGAGGCCTCGTATGAACCAGCAGACCCACGATTCGATCGACACCCTCGACCCGGTCCCCGCGGACGGGCTCCACGGGGTGCCCCCCACCGTCGCCGCGCCGGGCATCGATGCCGATCTCGCCGAGCTCATCGCCACGGGGCGACGGCAGGGCTATCTCACCTTCGACCAGGTCAACGATTATCTCCCCGACGAGGCGGTGGACCCCGAGAAGATCGACGGGTTGCTGGTCGCGCTGGAGGAGAAGGGCATCGACCTGGTCGACGCCCCGCCGACCGAAGCCTCGGCGGCCGACGTTCCGCCAGCCACCGGTAACGCCGGCCGGACGGCGGCGGTCGGCGCCGGCACGCCCAAGCCCGCGGCACCGCGGCGCGACGAGGCGACGACCAGTGCTCCGGCCAACGCCGGCAACGATCCGATCCGGATGTATCTCGCACAGATGGCGGAGATCCCGCTCCTCACACGCCCCGAGGAGATCGCGTTGGCCAAGCGGATCGAGGTCACCCGCAAGCGATTCCGTCGGGCGATCCTCGGGTGCGCCTACTCGCTGCAAACGACCGTCGACACGCTGCAGCGGGTGCACGAGGGCAAACTGCCGTTCGACCGCACCATCAAGGTGTCGCTCACCGAGCGGCTCACCAAGGAGCAGATCCAGGCGCGGATGCCGCACAACCTGGCGACACTCGGCCACCTCATCGAGCGCAGCCGATCCGATTTTCGCCTCCTCATCAACCGGCGCACCTCGGCCGACGACGCCCGGTCGGCGCGCACGCGGTTTCGCCGCGGGCGGGTGAAGTCGCTCGCCCTGGTCGAGGAACTGTCGCTGCGGACCCGCCGTGTCCAGCCGTTGCTCAAGCTGTTGCGCGGGATGTCGGGGCGCATGGACCGTCTGCAACAGACGCTGCGCGACGACGTCTTGTCACGCGACGAGCGTGCCGACCTACGGAAGGAATTGCGCGACCTGATGCTTTCCACCCTGGAGAGCCCGCGCTCGTTGCGGAAGCGTGTGGTGCTGCTCGAGCGGCTGCAGACCGAATACGAGGCGGCCAAACGGTCGTTGTCGGCGGCCAATCTGCGGCTCGTCGTGTCGATCGCGAAGAAGTACCGCAATCGTGGCCTGTCGTTCCTCGATCTCATCCAGGAGGGCAACACCGGATTGATGCGCGCGGTCGACAAGTACGAGTACCGGCGCGGATTCAAGTTCTCGACCTACGCGACATGGTGGATCCGGCAGGCGATCACCCGGGCGATCGCCGACCAAGCGCGGACGATCCGCATTCCGGTCCACATGATCGACGTGCTCTCCAAGTTGCGGACCGCGGGGAAGAAGCTGCTTCACGAGCTCGGTCGCGAGCCGACGGCCGAGGAGATGGCCGAGGCGACGGGTGTCCCCCTGGAAGAGGCGCGCCGAGTGCTTGACATGGGCCGCCAGCCGATGAGCCTCGATCGCCCGGTCGGGGAGAGCGAGGATGCCAGTTTCAGCGAGTTCGTCGAGGACCTCACCGTCCAGAGCCCGTCGCAGGCGGCCGCCGGCGGCTTGCTCAAGGACCGGATCGAGTCGCTCCTCAAGACACTCACCTACCGCGAGCGGGAGATCATCCGCCTCCGGTACGGGTTGTCCGACGGATACACCTACACGCTCGAGGAGGTGGGGCGGATCTTCCGTGTCACCCGCGAGCGGGTCCGCCAGATCGAAGCCAAGGCGGTGAAGAAACTCCAACATCCGGTGCGCTCGCGCCAGCTGGAAAGCTTCCTCGGCGGCATTCCCCGCTGAGCCGGTGACGCGGTCCCGATCCACGGCCCCTTCCGACGGCGTCTTCGCCATCGGAAGGGGCCGGATGCGGCTGCGGTCGGCATCCGGTACACTCGGGGCGTCGTTTCCGCCATCCGGACGTCCTTTGCCCCATGGCCCTCGCCGTCACCGCCGACGCGATCCGCGCACTGCACCGGATGCAGCGGCAGCTGAGCGACCTGCGCGAGCAACTCGAGGCCGGCCCCCGGCGGATGGCGGCACGCACGAAGGTCGTCGAGGCGGCCGAGGCCCGCGTCGCGTCAGCCAACGACGAGGTGCGGCGGGCCAAGATCGCCGCCGACCAGAAACAATTGCAGTTGAAGTCGGCCGAAGCGAAGATCACCGACCTCGAGTCGAAGCTCAACGCCTGCAAGACCAACCGCGAATACCAGACGCTCCGCGAGCAAATTGCCGCCGACCGGATGGCGACCAAGGTTCTGGAAGACGAGATCCTCGAGGCCCTCGAGCGGGTCGACGCCACGCGCGGCCGCGTGCCGGCCGCCGACGGCGAGTTGGCCGCGGCCCGTCGTGGGCTGGCCGAGGTCAAGGCGGAGTTCGACGCCAAGGCCGCGGAACTGATGGCGGAAGTGGAGCGGATCGGCCGCGACCTCGAGGCCGCGGAGACGGAACTGCCCCCCGACTCACGGGACGTCTATCGGCGCGTCGTCAAGAGCAAAGGTTCCGACGGCATGGCGGCGGTCGATGGCCAGAGTTGCGGCGGCTGCTCACAACAGCTCACCGGCAACATGGTCGTCGAGTTGTCGATGGGGCGTGTCGCCGCATGCCGCAGTTGCGGCCGCCTCCTCTACTTGGCGAAATAGCCGCGGCCGTCGGGGCCGCCGCGCCGCGGAACGCCGCGGGCTTTCCTTCCCCATTCCACGGAATGCCGACGATGTCCGACCGCATCCCGATGACCCGCACGGGCTACGAGAAACTCAAGGCCGAGGTCGAGCACCTCGACACGGTCGAGATGCCGCGGATCTCCGCCCGTGTCGCCGCGGCCCGCAGCGAGGGTGATCTCAGCGAGAACGCGGAGTACCACGGCGCCCGCGAGAGCCAGGGGATGCTCCAGGCGAAGATCAACCTGTTGCGCGACAAGCTCGCCCGTGCGGTGATCGTCGAACGACCCAAGGAAGCCACCGACGAGGTGGTCTTCGGGGCGACCGTCACCGTCAAGGACCTGAAATTCGGTGACGAGGAGGTGTTCGTACTCGTGGGCGCCGGGGAGGAGGACTACGACGCCGGCAAGATCAATGTCGCCAGTCCGCTCGCCCAGGGATTGCTCGGGAGGAAGGTCGGGGAGCGAGTCGACATCCAGGTGCCCGCGGGCACCATGCGGTTCGAAATTCTCGGGGTCCGCTTCGAGGACGACTGATCGAACGGTCCGCGGTCCGGTCAGCGCCACAGCGCCGAGCCGATCCGCACGATCGTCGCTCCCTCGAGGATCGCCTCCTCGAAATCGTCACTCATGCCCATCGACAGCTCGTCGAGCCGGAGGTCCGGCCGGGCCGCCGCCAGTTCGTCCCGCAGGCGCCGCAACCGCGCGAAGTGCCGCCCCGCGTCCCCCGTGGGCGCCCCCGGCTCCGGGGGCCCCGCCATCCCCATCAGTCCGCGGACCCGGACGACGTCGTCGGCCGGCCACCGCTCCATCACCGCGGCGACGTCTTCGATCGCCATGCCGGTGCGCGCTGCGGCGTTGGTGAGGTTCACCTCCACGAGGACGTCGACGGGACGCCCGAGACCACCCGCGTCGGCGCTGATCGCGTCGCGCAGGCGCTCGCTGTCGAGCGTGTGCACGAGATGGCACAGCGGCACCGTGCGGCGCACCTTGTTGCGTTGCAGATGCCCGATCAGATGCCATCGCACCGGCGGCACGATGTCGGCCAGCGCCGCGTGCTTCGACCACAGCGACTGCGGACGACTCTCGGCGAGATCCATGCAGCCGGCGGCCACCAGCGCTCGGGCCCGTTCCGCGGAGACCGACTTGGTCACCCCCACCAACCGCACCGAATCGACCGGCCGTCCGGCCCGGGCGCAGGCGGAGGCGATCCGCTCCCTGATCCGCATCAACTGGTCGCCGACCGCGTCCATCCGCTCCCCCGTGCCACGCCGCCGCGTGACGGACGCTCACTCGATCTCGATCGATCGCCCGACGCGGCCCCGCGGCTTGATCCGTCCGAGGAGGAATTCACACGCCACGTTGCAGCCGAGGAGGGTGCGATTGCGAGGCTCGTCGAGCGCCCGGTAGACGAGCCATTGATCCCGGCCGGCCTGGACCCGGTATCCAGCGGCTTCGTGGCGGCCGAGGATGCGGCGGGTATCGGCCACGGTCAGCTGCCGCCAGGTGATCGGGCCGCCGGCCCGTCGGGCGTCGCCATCCATCCACAGCGGCGCATACAGCCGACGCTCCGCGCCGGACAAACGCACCTCGAGTGCGGTGCCACGGCCATCCCGCGCGGCGGCCGACACCTCCAGACCGCCGGGCGCCGAGGCGGCGTTCCACTCCGGCAGCGCCAGAGGCATCAGCACCGCACGCGCCCGGCCGTCGACGAGCGACACCTCGCGCGACTCGGCGGCCCGCTCGACGGTCATCGCGCTGGCGACGGCGATCGTCCCCCGGTAGCCGATCGTCGCGGTGCCCGGCGGGAGCACCACCGCGTCGGCGAGGAGCACGACACGGTCGCGTGCCAACACGACGATCTGCCGCTGGATCTCACCGCCGCCGACGAGTGGCTGGACGATCTCGAGGAAGGTCCCGTGACGGCAGCGCTCGCATGACGACATCCGCCAGGGGCCGTCGGCCTCGACGGAACGACCGTCGGCGATGACCTCCACCCGCCATGGCCCCGCGACCAGTGTTCGGCTGCCGACGGCGATCTCCAGGCGGGGCGTCACCGGTTCCCAATCGAGCCACAGCCGGAGGTCGCCCGGGCCCCAGCCCGAGCGAATCACGGCCTGCCCCCCCTCCGCCAAGCCGCGCTGCCGGGGCAGCAGCCCCGCCGTCCCGCCACGGGCAGCCATCGCGCGACCGTCGCCGCGTTGCAGGTGCCGCGCCGTCGCCCGGGCCTTCCGGCCGCCTGCCCCTTCGATCACCTCGAGCAACACCATGCCCGCGCCACCCGCGGGCGCCGCGCGCCGACCGATCGATCCGGGCCGCGC
>JBJSXB010000086.1:0-7437 GCA_046086245.1 Planctomycetaceae bacterium
TTGATCTTTGGCAGCGGTTACCTGGGGCAGCGGTGATCTGGGGACCTGTGGTCGAGACGTCCATGGACATCCGCCACGGAGCTTCAGTGGGAGAAAGTATTCGGCAGGCGCGGTTTCGACACGTACGGTATCCGCTGGCAACTGGACAGCTGGCTGCGACGCAACTGCCCGCCTCGAGGCGCCTCGAAGCGCGCAGTGGAACGCGGTGACACAGCTGAAGGCGTGCATGGCGGGCGTCGTGCGATGACCGATTCCGACGCCTCACTTTCGTAGGAGGAAATTTTGATGGCCAGTTTCAATCGCGTCGTACTCATGGGCAACGTCACCCGGGATCCCGAATTGCGCTACATCTCCAGTGGCAAGGCGGTGACCGACATCGGCCTGGCGGTCAACGAGCGCCGCAAGCTCCCCAGCGGCGAGTGGGGCGAGGAGACGACTTTCGTCGACATCACGCTTTGGGACCGCAACGCCGAGGTGGCCGGGGAGTATCTCACCAAGGGATCCCCGGTGTTGATCGAGGGGCGGCTGAAGTTGGAGACGTGGGAAAAAGAGGGCAAGAAGAACTCGAAACTCAAGGTGATCGGCGATCGCCTCGTCTTGCTCGGGAGTCGCTCCGGTGAAGGCGGGGGTCGATCCGCTGAAGGGGGCCGCGGGGCTCGCCCCGGCAAGCCGATTCGCAGCGGTTCTCCCTCCCGCGGCGGGGAAAACCAGGATCAGTCGACCGACGGCCCATCGGGCGGCTACGATGTGGATTCGGCGGGTGTGGCAGGCGACGATGACATCCCCTTTTGATCCTGGTGGCTCCGCCGGGGCCGATCGAAGCATTGTCGTCGCGATCCCCCCGGCGGTTCGCACGCCCGAGATGATTGCAGGAGCCCCGAATCGGACGCCTCGATCGCGAGCGGCCGGGGAGCGTTCGCTCCGGCGGTCTGCGTCGCCGGGGTATCCGCTGGGGTGATGCCGGCGCGCGTCCCGCCCCGGGAAGAGATGCCGCAGTCGATCCGTCGCAGACCGTCCTCTAGCAAGCGGGAGTCTTCATCCAATGGCCACCAAACCCGAGTCGACGTCACCTTCGTCCGCCGTCGCCAGCCCCGGGCAGCAGGACAAAGCCGCTTCCGGGCCGACAGGTGGTACACGCGGCCGGCGAGCCGGCGGTCGCTCGAGCGGTCACGCCGGCGGCGGCATCCACGCCGGGAAGCGCTTGCCGAAAGGGAAGCGGGGCGGAATCGAATTGCTGCTCATTCAGTCGGTCGAACATCTCGGCAAGGTGGGTGACGTGGTCGAGGTGAAGCGCGGCTTCGCAGCCAACTACCTCATCCCCCAGGGGTTGGCGACGATCGCGACCGATCACCACAAGCGGATGATCGAGAAGCATCGGGCGAAACTCGACGAGATCGCCCGTGAGCGTTTGGCCGGGTTGCGCGGGCTGCTCGACGAGTTGGTCCGCACCAGCGTGACGATCGAGGCGAACGCCAACGATGACGGACACCTCTACGGGTCGGTCGGTGCCAGCGAGATCGCGAGGTCGCTCAAGCAGCAGGACCTGATGGTCACCCCGGAGAGCATCATCCTCCAAGGGCCTCTCAAGGAAGTGGGGCTCTACACCGTCAAGGTACGTCTCGCACCGGAAGTCGAGGGCGACCTCAAGGTGTGGGTGGTGCCGACGAGTGGTGGGTCGGGAAGCGAGGGCGCGGCCAAGTAAGAAGCAACCGGCGGACGGTCGCGGTCGACCGTCACCGGCGTAAGGCTTCCGTCGCCGTGCGGCCAAGCGCCCTCACGACATGGACGGAAAGGCGTGATTGGAACGGTCGGTCTTCCGGGCCGGCTCCGTTCTTCGGGGGTGGTTGCACGGCGCGGCATCCGTGTCCCGGTGGCGGTGACCCGTCGACCATGGCCCGATCGCGTCGCCGGGCTCTCGTCCGTGGACGGCACGAGTATCGGGCTCCCCGAACGCGTCGGCTTCCGGCGGGCCGCCCGATCCGCACCGGCATGGCATCCGCGATTTCATGGCTCGGCGTCGGTCGACGGGTCGGTGATCCTCAGTCGCCACAGGAGGTGGTCGGATGAACGACGGCGACGGAAAAGAACGGGGGACCGACGGTCCCGCGGCGTCGGTCGGGGATCGCGTCAACGGCAGGCGCCGGCGATCGACCGGTTCCCCGGCCTCGGCGGGCGGGGGCGACCGTGGGCCGTCACCACGGCAACCGGCAGGCGTCGCGGGGCGCGAGCGCCCGACGAGCCACGATTCCGAGCGCGCGGTCATCGGCAGCATCTTGCTCAAGCCCGACGTTTGCGACGATGTGTCGCTGGTCATCCGGCCGGCCGACTTCGACGACGACGCCTGCCGGATCCTCTACGAGCGGCTCCGGGAATTGCACGAAGCGGGCCGGCGCATCGACGTGCGGATCGTGCTCGAGGCGCTTCGCACCAAGGGAGAACTCGAGCGTGTCGGTGGGTCGACGGCGATCGGCGAACTGCTGCAGTGCGTGCCGCATGCCGCCCATGCGGTGCACTACGCGGAGATCGTTCGCGAGAAAAGCCTGCTGCGCTCGCTGATCGACACGAGCACCGACATTCTCCGCGACGCCTACGACTCGCCCGAGGAACCACGCGACTTGCTGCGTTCCGCGGAGGAAAAGATCTTCGCGATCCTGGAGCAGCGCACCAGCGCCGAGGCCCGCCCGATCGATTCCGTGCTCCAGGACGTGCTCAAGCGGATGGACGCCCGCATGAAGCACGAGCAGTCGCTCGGCGGTGTCGAGACGGGATTCACGGAACTCGACACCCTCTGTGGCGGCCTCCATGACGGTGAATTGATCATCCTCGCCGCCCGGCCCAGCATGGGCAAAACCGCCTTGGCGATGAACATCGCCGAGCATGTCGCGATCGCCAACCGTCAGCCGGTGCTGTTCGTGAGCCTGGAGATGGCGAGTGCCGAACTGGCGGATCGATTGCTGTGCTCGGCGGCGCGCGTCAATGGCCACCGGCTCCGTAACGGGACCATCTCGCAGGAGGACCGGCGCCGCCTCGTGCAGAAGGCCTCGGAGATCAACGCCGCACCGCTCTTCATCGACGACACCCCCGGGCGGACGCTCGCGGAGATCGGCGCCGTCGCACGGCGCGTGCAGCGGAAGCACGGGATGGCGCTGGTGGTGATCGATTACCTGCAGCTCATCGAGCCCGACAACCCACGCGATCCCCGCCAGGAACAGGTGGCCCGGATCGCCCGTCGACTCAAGGGGCTCGCGCGGCAACTCAACAAGCCGGTACTCTGCCTCGCGCAGCTCAACCGTCAGGCGGAGGCCTCGCGCGACAATCGTCCGCGGCTCAATCACCTGCGTGAGTCTGGGGCGATCGAACAGGATGCCGACGTGGTGATGTTCGTCCATCGCGAGGAGTACTACCAGACGAGCGACGAGGACAAGGAACGGGTCAAGGGCCAAGCGGAAATCATCGTCGCCAAACAGCGCAACGGGCCGGTGGACGACGTCGAGCTGCTCTGGCAGCACGACTTCACCCGATTCGTCAACAAGGAGCACCGGACCTACGACGAATTCGAGAGTTACTCCGGCTGACGGGGCTCCCCCGCGAGGGATGCCTTGCGCCGCGCGGAGCGGTCGGTGCCCGGCAGGACGTCGAGGCACTGGCCGTCGACGTGCCCACCGTCGAGATGTTCCCAGGCGATCGCGCCCATGGCCGCGTTGTCAGTGCATAGCGCGGGCGGCGGGACGAGCACGCACGCGCCATGCCGTTCGCCGCACGTCTCCAGCGCTCGGCGGAGCCGCGCGTTGGCCGCGACCCCGCCACCGACCAGCAGCAGGCGCAGGCCGGTTCGCTCGAAGGCCAGGCCGACCTTGGCGACGATCGTGTCGACCGCAGCCTGCTCGAACGACGCCGCCAGGTCGGCGCGCGCCTGCCCCTCGGGCGGCGGCCTGTCGGAAGGCGACCCGGGCGGACGCACGAGTACGCGGAGCGCCGTCTTCAGACCGCTAAAACTCATGTCGAGGCGTTCGCGATCGGCCGACAGCGGGCGCGGGAGGCGATGCCGGTCGGGATCGCCGTCGCGGGCCGTGCGTTCGATCGACGGCCCTCCCGGATATCCGAGACCGAGCATCGACGCGGCCTTGTCGAACGCCTCGCCGACGGCGTCGTCGATCGTGCCGCCGAGCCGTTCCAGACGTGTGGGCGAGTCGACACGGTAGAGCGCCGTGTGCCCACCGCTGATCACCAGACCGAGAGCCGGATAGCGGACGCGCTCGCCATGGGCGAGTCGACAGGCGTAGAGGTGGGCGGCGAGATGGTCGTAGCCCACCAGTGGCAGGCGCAGCCCGAGCGCCAACCCCTTGGCGGCCGCGAGCCCCACCAGCAGCGATCCCACCAGGCCGGGACGCACCGCGACCGCGACCGCCTCCAGATCGCCGCGGGTGACTCCGGCCCGGGTGAGCGTCTCGACGATCACCGGCAGGATCCGCTCGACATGGGCCCGCGCGGCGACTTCGGGCACCACGCCGCGCCAACGGGCGTGCAGCGCGTCCTGGCTGGCTACCACGCCACCGAGTACCTCGCGGCGGCGCGTGATCACCGCCGCAGCGGTCTCGTCACAGGTGGATTCGATCGCCAAGAGCGGCACGGAGCACCCGGCTGAACGCCGCGGGCGACCCGTCAAAAGTCGTACCACATCCCGAACCCGCAGCGGTTCTGGTTGTTGTACACGAACTCGTATTGTGGATCGGATCCGTACAGATACTCGAAACCGACGCGATACAGTTTCTCGCTGCGACGCCCGCGCCAGGCCCAGCCCGCCTGCACGCACACGTTGCCCCCCCAGTCGAGCTCCTGCCGCGACATGCCGTTGACGGCGAGGAATGGCGCACCGAGGCCGCCGGTGGGGCGGGCTTGGATCAGCTCGCATCCACCCTGCAATTCCCACGGTTCCGAGCCGCCGGCGTTGTAGAACGCCCAACCGACCTCGCCATAGAGCCGGAGCCAATCGTAGGGGTACCAGGAGTTGCCCCACACGAGGCAGTCGCGCACGTAGTTGATACGCGGATAGGTGGGGTACTTGATCTGGAACTCGTCTCCGAGGTGAGCACTGTTGTGGTAGTAGGCGAACTTCGTCTGCCACCGGCCGATGCCGTAGACCAGCGGAACGCCGAAGCGGTAGTCGCCGCTGCGCAAGTCACGATCGTCCTCCGGGTCGAGGCGCACGAATGCCGCACCCTCGATCTGGACCTCGAATCCCTGGGGGTGAACGACCGTATCGGACCCGTAGCGGAGGATCGACGCTCGTCCGCCGAGCGTGGTGTCCCACAGCCAACCCTCGCGCCCCTGGCCGACGACCGCCGGTTCGACGTCGTCGTAGATCACGCTGCCGATCCGTGGCTCCTTCGGGCCGGCGAGGTAGCTCGTGTAGATCAGGTTGTTGGGAAGCAGGTGCCATTGCCAGGGACGCGGCGCCCACAAGTCGGCGAAGCAATCGGGGAATCCCGCCCCCGGCACGACACAGCCGTCGTCCGACGCGTAGGGCTCGTAAGGGAGGTCGAGAACCACCGGCCCCGATCCCGGCGTCGGCGGTAACGGCACGACGCCGTGCGGAACGACGTCGGTCGACGGGAACACCGAGTCGGCATCGACCTGCGGTGGAAGCACCAGGCCGGGTGACGGAAGATCCTCGCCTGCGCCCAGCGACGGCCACGCCAGCAGGACTCCCGCCACCGACCAGACGAGCGTCACGACGAGGTTGCGTCCCGGGCGACAGCCTCGGGACGCCGCCCCGATCGCGCTGCCGACTGCATCCCGCCGGCACGCCATGGTCGGGACGATCGTCGCCCGCCTTCCGTCCGCCGTGCTCGGCGCCCGCGGGCAGTCGGCGATCCCCGCCGTGGAGCGAGGGCCACGGGCGAAGGTGCGGCCGATCATGTCGCGGATGGAGTGGATCAAGGCCGTTTCGCGCACATGGCATCACCTGCGGCGAATCGGCGCCGCGGTCGGCATACCGCTCCCCGCGTTGCGTGTCGCGGGAGCGGGTGCCACACTCTAGGTGGAGGGTGGTTCCGGCTGAAGAGAGATCGGCGATGCGGGCCCGATCTCCCCACGGCGTTTCGTGGACGATCGCAGGACCGGGATTCGTCGGTGAGACTGGGAAATCCAGGCGGTCCACGGCCTGCCACCCGTGCCCCATCCAGCCTCAGGCACCCATTCGCTCGGAGTCGCCCCACCCCCGTGATCCTGGTCCGACTTCCGTCACCCGCACGGTAGGCCCTCCGTCCCCGGAATCCGTTCGATGCCTCGACCTTCCCGTGATCCTGCTCCCGCTCCCGCCGCACCGTCAGCCGGAGGTATCGATGCCGCCGGCGAGTTGGTCGACCCGCTCGCACTGGCGCTCGGCCGCATCCCCTCGGGGCTGTACGTCGTCTGCTGGCGCGACGGCTGTGGCGATCGGACGATGCTCGCCAGTTGGGTGATGCAGGCGGCATTCGCGCCGCCGATGATCTCGCTGGCGATCGCCAGCGCTCGCGAGATGCTCTCCGCGATCTCGTCGGGAAGCGAATTCGTCGTCAACATCCTCGGTGAGTCGCAGCGCCCGCTGGCGGGAAGGTTCGCCCGTCCGGCGGCCCCCGGCGAGGATCCCTTCGCCGGGCTCGAGGTGGAACGGGTCGCCGGGATCGCGGTGATCGCCGGCGTCGCCGGTTGGTTGCATTGCCGGGGGACGGCGCGGGCCGAAAGCGGCGACCATGCGGTGGTCATCGCCCGGATCCTCGCGGGTGGATCGACGGGGGGGGCGGCGCCTCTGGTGCACGTCCGGCGCCATGGACTACGTTACTGAATCACTCCGTTCACGCGGTCGCAGGGGGGAATGTCGATGATTCGTCGATGGTTCGACGCGCCACTCGTCGCGCTGCTCGTCGCGGCGGTCGCCGGTTGCGGCGGCGCGAAGCAACCCGCTCCGGGAGGTGGCGCTGCGGGCGGTGCCGCCGCGAAGGCCCCGGCTTCCGCCGGAAGCAAGCGGTTGGTGTTCATCACCAACGGTGACGACCCCTTCTGGGACGCCCTGCTCAGCGGTCTCGAGGAAGGGGCGAATCGCTTCGACTGTGCCGCCGCCGGGCTGACGGTGTCGCGCGACGTCAACAATGCCTCCGCCGAGGGCCAGATCGAACGGCTGCGACAATACGCCACGCAGGACGACATCGCCGGGATCGCGATCAGCGTCATCCAGGCCGATAACCAATCGATCGTCGAGGAGATGCGAAAACTGCAGGCCAAGGGGGTCAAGGTGATCACCGTCGACGGCGACGTGAACCGTGCCACCTTCCGCGACGCCCGGCCCTACTACATCGGAACCGACAACGTCGTCGGCGGACGCGTGTTGGGAACCGCCACGAAAGCGATCCTCGACGCCAAGGGGGCCAAGGCGGGGGGCTACGTGCAGTTCGCCGG
>JBJSXB010000087.1:0-2928 GCA_046086245.1 Planctomycetaceae bacterium
TCGCCCAGTTCCTTGGTTTCCTTGGAAAACTCACGTGTTGCTTCAGCGGTCGACATGCCGAACGATCCTTTCGCTGCGATGGGTCACGGAGCCGAGCTCCGACGACTGTGACAAGTGGTGAATGAACGTGTGCGATTACCGGCCGAACCCAATCGTGTGCCCGCAGCGAACAACCGTCGGCCGATCGGAGCACGACCGAAGGCATGCCGGTACGATCGACCCAGTGGCCTGTGCAATGCATCGGGACGGGCGAGGTCTCTCACCGCCGATGATGAAACGAAGAGCACCGGATCATCGCTCCAGGCTCGATCGAATCGGCATGCCGCGGAACGGGGAACCCATGAAAATACCAAGAATCAGAAGCCGGGGAACCCCCTCGCGAGAGGGAGTAGTTCTGTCTGTCGGAGAGGCTTTGTGACCTCCAGCCGATCATGGCACCGGCTTCAGTTCTCGCCCGTTTTTTCGAGGTCTTCGGAACGCGACTTGAGCTGGCCGGCCAACGCGCCTCCGGCGGACAGGAGTTGTCCGGCGAGAGTCGATCCGATTCCGGAAATCTGACCCGAGATGATCGAAAGCTGTTCCGCGCGGCTCGGCCACTTCGCCACCCGTTTGACGTCGGCCGGTCCCAAGCGGGCGCCGTCGAGTGCCCCGCCGCGGAACTCGAATCCCTGGTAGTCGGCGATCGCCGAGACACGGTCGAGTTCCTTCGCCAGGTCGACGACGTCCTCGCCGCCCCACGCAATGGCGAGCATACCCTCGGTCGTTTCGAAGGCCGGGGCAAGGGGCGTGTCGAGCGTCGCCCGGCGCGCGAGGCTGTTCTTCACCAGCTGGAGCTGGATGCGCTTCTTTCGCAGCGTCTGCCGCAATTGCGTCGTCTTCTGGCCGTCGAGCGTGCCCAGACTCACCACCATGACCTCGTTGACGCCCTGGAGTCGGCGTTTGAGGTCGTCCACCAACATGTCTTTGACGAGCTTGCTCATGGAGAATCACCGGTATCGGAGGTCGAAAAAGGTGTGGTCGGATAAAGGCGTGGTTGGATAGCAGTCGGACGAGCGGGCCAGGGTCGACGCTCCTGATGACGGGAGGATGGCGTCAGGTTCGATACGCGGCCCCGTTCGCTGGTCGGCCGGTTTCGATGGCATCGCAGCCGTTGTCATGCTGCGACCATCACCCCCGGCGTCATGGTTGCGGAGATCGAAATGCTTTTCACGAACTGACCGCGAACACTCGCCGGTTGCATCGCCAGCACGTGATCGATGAAGGCGCGGATGTTGTCGGTCAGCTTGGCGGCCTCGAAACTCGCTTTGCCGACGACGGCGTGAACGATCCCGGTGGGATCGTTGCGGAACTCGACTTTGCCTGCCTTGTACTCCCGCACCGTCTTCGCGATGTCGGCGGTGACCGTGCCGGCACGCGGACTCGGCATCAAGCCGCGGGGCCCGAGGACTTTTCCGAGCGGTCCCACCAGCCCCATCATGTCGGGCGCTGCGATGCAGACGTCGAAGTCGGTCCACCCTTCCTTGATCCGCTTTGCGAGATCGTCAGCCCCCACCTCCTCGGCCCCGGCTGACCGAGCGTCATCGGCCAGGCCCCCCTTGGCAAACACGACCACCCGCTTCGATTTACCGATTCCGTGGGGAAGCACGAGCGATCCACGAATGAGCTGGTCCGCCTGTTTCGGGTCGATTCCCAGACGCATGTGGATTTCGACCGTCTGATCGAACTTCGCCGGAGGAAAGCTCTTCAGGATGGCCACCGCCTCCGAAAGGGGAACGGGAGCTTCCGACTGCGGCTTTTTCGCGAGCATCGCCCGCATGCGTTTCGAAATGGCCACGGATGGTACCTCGACGGGAGTCGAAAACGATGGTGAGGGAAAGTCGTTGGTGATGGCGATTGCACCGTCAGTGTACCGACGGTTCGGTCGATCAAGAGTACGAAGGGAAAGGGTGGGTCTCGGGAACGATCGACGCCGCGGCACGCGGATCACCGTCGATGTGGTGGAGGGCGGACGCCGATTCTGGCGCGCCACGTGGATCGCGTCATCCGTCGACGGTGATGCCCATGCTCCTGGCGGTGCCTTCGATCATCCGTCGGGCATGATCCGCATCACGGGCATTGAGGTCGGCCGTCTTCAGACGGACGATCTCGTCCACCTGTGCCTTGGTCACCTTTCCGACCTTGTCCTTGTTGGGGACACCAGAGCCCTTGGCGAGACCGGCGGCCTTCTTGAGCAAGGCCGCGGCCGGCGGACTCTTCGTGTAGAACTCGAACGAGCGGTCGTTGTAGACGGTGACGACCACGGGGATCGCCATGCCGGCGGCTTCGCGCGTCCGCTCGTTGAACTGCTGGACGAACTGGCCGAGGTTGATGCCATAACGACCCAAGGACGTACCGACCGGCGGCGCGGGGGTCGCCTGTCCGCCGGGGATCTGGAACTTTGCCTGACCAACTACTTGTTTCGCCATGATCGGTGCCTCGGAATGGAACTCGCCGCTTCGCGTCGTCCGCCTTCACGACCGCAGCGATCCATTCGTCCACCGACGAGGTCGCTGCATCGCCATCGTTCACCTGCGCGTGACGCTCATACGTTCTCGATTTGCCAGTATTCGATGTCGACGGGGGTCGATCGGCCGAAGATGCTCAGCATGACGGTGACGCGTCCGTTCGCCTCGTCGATCTGTTCGACTTCACCTTCGAAGTTCTCGAACGTCCCCTCGGTGATCTTCACGCGATCACCCTTCTTGAAATTGATCCGCAACCGCGGGGTCTCGTCGGTCTTCTCCTCCGCCTTGTGGAGCAGTTTGGCGACGTCCTGGGGCAGCATCGGGCTGGGGCGACCGGCCGACCCCGTGAAGTCGCCGATTCCACCGGTTTCGCGGACGAGATACCACGTCTAGTCGTTGAGCTCCATGTTGACGAGGATGTAAC
>JBJSXB010000088.1:0-19277 GCA_046086245.1 Planctomycetaceae bacterium
GGCGAGAGGGAGTTGGGCCGACGACATGCTGTGACCTTCACGAGGGGTTGGAGGGAGACGGCCGGCCACCGGCGGGAGTGAGCACGCCCACATCCCAGCCTTTGCCCTGCTCGGGTCGCCGCGGCACCGCCGCGCGACCCCCTGGGCCAGCCTTCACGCATCCACTAATGCAAGCCTCGTGCCAGAACGGTTTTTTTGGGGGGAACCGTTTTAGCGGCCGAAAAATGACTCCACTTTGGCCAGACCCCTCAGGCCGCGATCTGTTTGGGGCGATTCACGCCACCCCGGCCTGGGCGGTGCAGGAACACCGTGGGGCGAATCGCCCCATCGATCCTGGTGGAGTGGTGAACCACTCCGAGTCCTGTCATCCACCGGCCCGCGAACGAAGGTTCGGGGGCCTCGGTGCGAACCGGCTCCACGGCGGCGAGGGGCTGGTCCCACTTCGCGCGGCCGGCGCCCGGCTCGCGGGGCGGAGATTCCTTCGGGGCACCGATGGCTCGGCCACCGGCGTTCGTCGCGATTGCATCACGGTCGGCCGGGAAGATCTCCTCCCGTCCGACCTGCTGCCCAATCCGAGGAACACATTCCGAGGAAAACGGTCCGAGAAACACAGCGGGAACGACGGCGAAGAACCCGCCCCGCGTCCTCAGGCTCGAGTCGCCGCACGCTGCCGTCGGGCACGACCACCCCGCAGCATGGTCCATGCACTCATCGCCGCACCAAACCCGGCGAACACCATCGTCGAGGGCTCGGGAACGACCACGAGTTGCCCGGTGCCTTCCCGGAACTCCAGTCGCGTGCCAGTGGTGCCGGCAAAGTTGGAAAGCCAGATGGCGTCACCCGAGCCGGTGCCGGGCGAGACCATCGTGAAATTCAGACCGGCGTAGGGTCCGACTCCGGTGGTGTCGATGCCGGCGAGCACACCCGTCCGATCGGCCGCGGTCGTGCCACCGTCTTTGATGAGGTTGAACACCGTGCCGATGGCGTACTCGGTGCTGTTCTCGAAGTTGATGCCGACGTTGCCGCCGTAGACGAGGGACGCGGCACCCGAGGGGGCGACGAGTTCGATGAAGTTGTGGTCGACGCCGATGGGGAACGTCCGCGTGCCGGAGATCGCGAACAGGGTGTCGTTCCCGGGCTGCATCTCCAGACTCGACGTCTGCAACCCGTACCGCAATCCCGCCCCGTCATCGAAGTTGCCCGGCAACAGCGTGCCGCTGCTGACCAAGGTCTTCACGAAGGCGTTGGCGATCAAGGCGGCATTGGGGCCGACCGTGACCGTCGCATTGGGGAAGTTGCCGTCGGGTCGGATCTCGGTCGAACCGGCGAACAACGTGACGTTCCCGGTGTAGCCGGCGAACCCGTAGGCCCCCGTGAATTCGACGACCCCGTTGCCCGCCTTCGAGACGGCGCCGCTCCCACTCAGGCTGTCGATCGCCAACCGGCCGGCGCCGGTCGCGTTGAGTCCCAGCGAATTGACGACGTTGAGCTGGACCCCGACGGTCTGCCGGTTGGCCGACTGATTGGCGATGATCGCTCCGGCGACGACCGTGAGACTGTTGGCGGCCGGGTTCGCCGCGTCGGTGTTGGACAGGACCGATTCGCCGGCGGTCGTGGTGAACGTCATCCCCTGCAGGGTGGTGCCGGCAGCGAGATCGTTGGTGCTCGACGACCCGTTGGCGTCCGTGAACACCAAGTCCAGGGGTTGAATATCGGTGAAGACCGGCGTCCAGTTGGCGGCGGTGCTCCACAAGCCCGTGCCACCCGCACCGGTCCACGTGTACGAGGCCGCGGATGCGGAGGGAGCGAGCCCCAGGGCCGCCGCACCCCATGCCGCGAAGACGATCAGGGCCTGAACACCCGCCCGCACCGACCCCGCCGCAGGTCGCGCCTGCGCAACCGCCACGGGGACCCGCACGTGCCGACGCCCATCACCCGAACGCATGTTCACCAGCATCTCGTCAATCCCTTCTGAAAGTGCCGGTCGCAACCGGCTGCATCCTGCCCCTACCGCTTTCCCCACCCCTTCACGGCGCGGCTCCAAGCCACACCGCACTCCACTCCGACGATCGACAAACCCCCTCGAACGAGCGATTCCGTCAGACCATCTCCCCGGCCGTCCGCTTCCCGTGTGTCACGTCAAGAGGAAGAGCGCCACGGCAGCGACGGCACTCGCGGCTGTGACTGCCAACGACTCCCGAGCACGTGTGACGAGTCCCATCCGCGAGCGCTCGGCGTAAGCCACCCCCGAGCGATGCATGGACCTGACCTCGACCACCTCCCAACGCTCGCTTCCGGGCGCCACCCCTGCTCCACCCCGAGCCGCTCGCGGGTCGCCGGCCAGGGTCCACGCCATGGCACCACGGCCACCGCCATCGGTCGTTCCCGGGTATTCACTGCGAAGCTTCATGACACCCCACCCCGCGACAGCAAGGTCTCCATCCGTCCGACCACAACCCCACCGTGCCTAGCACCACTTGCCGCATCGACTGGCGACCGTCAGACGAGCCACACCAACGACAGGAAGAACGTGATCGGCAGCGTGCACAACAGCACGTCCGCACCGGTCAAAAAACCCCGCGCTTTCCTCGTCCGCGATAACGGACTCGGCGCACCCGTTCGATGAACCATCGACACCTCCTTCGGCCCATGCACTGTGCGACGCACTCCGACAACCACCACTCCGCTGGACCACCCCGTGCGTCACGGACCCGGCGGCGATCCCTTGCGATCGACCTCGGTAGCGGGGAACCCCGGCGACCACGCGGCGACCGGACCGACCCCTCACCACCAGCTCCCAACCATGCAACTCGAAACGTGATTTGTCTTTGCCTGCCGCGACGGCCCCGTCCGGGTCAACCAGGTGGACCGCCGACCGGCGGCACGCCCCAGTGGCCGTCACCCCACCAGTCCGCCCGCAGTGGGCGACTGCGCGGGGCCGTGACGTCAGACGATGGCGATGCTCGAAAGCAGGATCGCAATGGGCACCACACAGGGAACCAACTCCGAAAGGAGCCGCGTGGCGGCCGAGACCGACCACGCCATCCCTGACGTCCCCATCCCCGATCGCGACTGCGTCATGGCCACACACATGGCTCGATCTCCTTCAGCGTGACTTTTTTCGACTCGAGGACCGACCGCTTCCGAACGAACCCATCTCGCCGGCGACGCTTGACGAGGGCATGCCCTCCGCCCCGGTCACGATCGCAGCGACACACCACTCGACGGATTCACGATCTCCTGACGATGCATCTCGCAGTCACCTATCGCGCCGTCACCTACCGGACCAAACCACCCACCGTCCGAAATCGGCCGCGACTTCCAGACTTGCGACACCGCGACACTCCGTTGCCGTACCACCGTGCCACCGTGCCACCGTGCCCTGCCGCTTCACCGAACTACTGCCGAGACCCTGCCGCAAAGCGCAGCGGAACGACCGCTTCCGACCCGCCCTTTTTCTGCCCCACAGACCCCACCACCGAGCGTGACGGGGCACCCTTGGATTCGGTGAACAAATGTGCATGTGTCATTGTGCACCACCCAACGAACTGCATCCCGGCAACCGCTTCCCCACAACCGGCGACCCACCCCCGCATGGCGGTGCGTTTTGCACCAGCCCCCGGGCGTTGACCGGTCCGATTCGTCCCAACCAGCTCCGCCTTCGGCGATCGCCCGCGAGCAGATGCTCCTTCAGGCGGGTCGCTGATGCGTTCCGGTGATCGGCAATCGACTGCCGGCCATCATCTGCAAGCGGCGTGCCAAACCCTCGCGCAGATTGCCGGCCCTCGATAGCCAGGCACTCAAATCGCGTTTCTGGCTGAAAACCAACGACATCCAGAATGGAATCACAGCGGCCGCATCCCCCTCCACGGCGCCGCCGGGATGGCCGGAGCACCGCCGTGGAGTGAATCGCCCCATGAGATCTGAGGCGATTCGCCCCAAACCGGCGTCCGTTGCGACAGCGGGTCGCTTGGATACGGCAGGCCGTGGGGGCGATCAGGACGCCAGCGGCGGACCGGCGATCGATTCCACGAGCACGGCGACGGTCTTCGTCACCTGCCCCAGGCACACCCACTCGTCGGCGGTATGGGCCTGATCGATCGAGCCGGGGCCGAAGACCACGCTGGGTATCGCGGCCCTGGCGAAGACGCTCGCATTGGTGCCGTAGCGTGCCGCGGTCCGCCGTGGCTCGATGCCGCACTCGCGAAGGGCATCGGCGAGGTGTTGGGCGGGCGAAACTCCGGCGATGACCGGCAGATCGGCCTGATCGGGCAGACCGTCGCTGGCCAAAAACGGTTGGTCATGCTCGATCCAGTGGGGCGGGCAGCGGGCGGCGATCCGGCCGATGACCTCGTCACGGGCGGCGGCTGGGTCCTCCCCCGGGACCAGACGCCGTTCGAGTTCGAGCAACACCTGATCGGGCACGAGATTGACCCCGGCCCCCCCGCGGATCGTCCCGAGATTGATCGTCGGCGGTCCGCATGGATGGCCGGGAAACCGGTCACGCAGTTCATCCGCCAATCGCTCGATCGCGAGGATCGCCGGCGCGGCCCGGTAGATGGCGTTTTCCCCGTGTTCCGGGAAGGAACTGTGACAGGACCGCCCGCGGACACGCATCCGCCACCGGACCGACCCCTTGTGGGTGGTGACGAGAGCCAGTTCCGTGGGCTCGGCGACGATCGCCGCGACCGGCCGAGTTGCGAGTAACGCGGCGGCCGCGCTGTCGGAGTGCTCGGGGCGCTCCCAGAGCCGCGCGATCGCCCGGGCACCGGAAAATCCGAATTCCTCGTTCACCGTGGCGGAAAAGAACACCGTGAAGCGACGTGGCCGGGGATCGACGGATAACTGCTCGAGCGCCGCGACCATCGCGGCCATCCCCCCCTTCACGTCGCACGCACCGCGGCCATACAGCCGCCCATCTCGTACGACCGGTGCGAACGGATCGATCGTCATCCCGTCCGCCGGAACGGTGTCCTGGTGGGCATCCCAGAGGATGGCGGGGGCCTGATTCACCGTCCCGTCGAGACGGGCCACCACGTTGTCCCGGCCCGGCGCGACCGTTTGGCTCGCCCAGGCGATCCCTGCGGCGGTGAATCGCTGGGCGAGGTAGTCGCCGACCCTGCGTTCGAGGAACTCGGGCCCGGCGACCTCGCGTCCCATCGGATTCACGCTCGGACGGCGAACGAGATCCGCCAGGAGCGGAACCACCGCGTTGCACGGGTCGGCGCCGTGCGCCGGGGGGTGGGTGTCCATGCTGGGCTCGTATCTGCGTGGTAGAATCGAGTCGGATGATGCGGGAACATCCGCCGCCGTCATCCCCCATCCGCCGCCTGTGCCGCCGGTCGAAACCGCTTTCGCCGCCGGAACGCGCCGGCTCTTGGTTGTATCCCGCGATGGGCCCGAAATGGGGTGGTATCCCGATGTGGCGACGACGAGGTGCTGGCATGCCGTGGGAAACGAGTAGGGGTCCGGGCCACGGCGCCATGTGGCCGAAGGGGCCTGCTCCCGACGTCGTGGCGATCGGTGTCGCCACGGTCGCTCGGTTCGGATGCGCGTTGATCGCGTTCGTCGCCGTGTCGTTCGCCGCCCATGGCCAGGTGCCGGCTGGCGGGCGGGCAACCACCGGCCCCGCGCCTCGGTCCGAACCGGAATCTGCGGCCGTGGGGGAGATCCGTGCGGCGAGTCAGCGGTATATCGAGTTGCTCGGCCGCGGTGACGGACCGGCACTGGCTCGGATGTGGACCGCGGACGGCGACATCGTCGACGAGTCGGGAACCGTGCGGAACGGACGCGAAAGCGTCGCCGGATTGAGCGGGCCGGCGGAAGCCGATCAAAACGCCGACGTGCGCGTGCGGAACACCGCGATTCGCCTCGTCTCCCCCACCGTCGGCGTGGAAGACGGGGCGTTCGACGTGGTTCCCGCCGGGGGTGGGCCGACCCATCTCGGCCGGTTCACCGCGACTTGGGTCAAGGATGCAGAGGGCTGGAAACTGGCCGGCGTCCGCGAGAATCGGGTGGTCGCCGACGCCGGCTCCGAGCGACTCGCGGACTTGGAGTGGATGGTCGGCGAATGGGACATCGTGGATATCGGCTCGGTCCGCGAGGACGGTCGTCGGGAGCCGGCCGCCTCGGCTCCGCGGCTTCGCGCCACCGTCCGCTGGAATGCCACACACACCTTTCTGATCCGTGAACTCCGCCGGTTGGCCGCCGATCCGCAGCCCGGCGATGAAGGCCAGCCGGAGGGGGATCTGGTCGTGACGCAGCGCATCGGCTGGGACGCCGCCTCGCGGCATATCCATTCCTGGTCATTCGGTGAGGACGGCAGCCACGGTGAGGGGAGTTGGCACCGCGAGGAGGATTCGTGGTTCGTACGCAGCTTCTCGGTGCTTCCCGACGGATCGACCACCGACACGGTCAACGTCTATCGCTTCGATGGCGGAGACGCGTGCACGTGGCAATCGTTCCCGGCCGGCCCCAACACCCACGGGGCGGCTCCGGTCACCGCGTTGATGGTGCGGCGGAAGAAATCCTGATCACCGCTTTCACGTCCGAGGTTTTCAACACATCCGTTTTTAATGTGCGGAGTCTTGCGATGGCCCCAGCGATCAATCCCGACAAGTCGATCAAGGCAGCGTCGCCGCTCGTCGGCGGCACCCTGACAGCGCCGGGTGGGCGGCGGGTCCGCTGGAGTCCCGAGGCGGCGGCAGTCGGCCGGCGCGATTGGCGGATCGGCGGGGTGCTGCTCGCCGCGTGGGCCGTGACCGGTGTCGTCGCGCCGCTCTCGTCCGCCGTCGGTCAACCGCCGGCCGCGGTGCGTCCCAAGACACCGCCGGCAGGAGCCGGCCCGGCACCCACCGCGACAGCGGCCGACGATGCCGATGCCGACGAGCAGGACTTCCAGCGTAAAGCGGCGTTGCTGCAGAGTTCACGGTGGCGGCGGGCGGTGTTCGAACTCGGGGAGTGGCTCTCGGGGCAGGAGATCTACACGCCCGAGCAGGTGATCCGCATGAAGGCCGACTTCAACCGGCGGGTGGCGGCGATGTCGTCGGCCGAATTGGACGACCTGCTCGACGACCTGGAGATGAAGTTCAAGGTCATGGACACGCCGGAAGCGCGTGACGCGCGATCGTGGGTCGGGCAGTACCTCTCGGCGATGACCGACCGGCGCCGACAGGAGGCGCTGCGCGACGTGCCCGACGTCGTCGCGATGAGCGCCGGCCAGTTGGCGGCGGAGATCCAGAAGATCGAACAGCGGCGGGATGCGATCCGGCAGCGGCAACAAGACTTCGATCAGAGCCGCCAGGCGCTCGTCACCGAAGCCCAGGCCAACCGCCAGGCGACCTCACAAGCGATCGCCGCGGGGCAGGCGCGGGCCGCAGCGTCGGCGTCGTATTCCCCGTACAGTCGCCCGAACAACGACGGCAAGCTTCCTTTCTCGAACGTCAACCCCTACCAGAGCGGCTTCGGTTTCGGGTTCGGCTTCGGGGGAGGCGGCTTTCTGTTCGGGTCGTTCTGATCGGGTCGTGCTGAAAAGGCCTCCACGCCGTACCGCGACTCGGTCTCGGCCGAGCGGCCGGTGACCCCGGTATTCGCCGTGAAATCGGTTTTCACCGGCTTTCGTGCGCCATCCGGACCATCGCCGGCGGGTGGATCGGTGGCACGACGGCGCTCGCCGGGCGGGGCCGGCGGCGGTATAACTGCGGCGTCCTGAGACCCGCCCGGTATCCGCGGCGGATTTTTTTCGGGCCGGAGTTCGTGACGTTTTTCACGAAGTCTCGTTTCGCAGCCGATTTTGCCTTTTTCGACCCTCGGTCGGTCCCGATCTCCAGGGCCGTCCGCAGTCGGTTTCGGGTTTTGTTTCCCTTCCGCGCTCGCACCCCCGCACCATCCGGAAGTCCATGGACGCCATCCTTCCCGTCCTGCTCTTCGTGGCGATATCCGTCGCCGTCGCGGTGGGCCTGGTGGGTGCGGCCGGGTTGGTTGGCCCGAAGCGGACAAGCGCCGTCAAACAGATGCCCTACGAGAGCGGCATGGATCCCGTCCATGACACGCGGCGGCGGTTCGACGTCCGCTTCCATCTGGTCGCCATCACGTTCCTGGTGTTCGACGTGGAGTTGCTGTTCCTCTACCCGTGGGCGGTCGCGAGCCGCTCACCCGCGGGGATCGACGCGGCGGTGCGGGACGGCGTGGTGAGTGGCCGCGGAATCGTGTTCGTCGCGGCGATGGTGTTCATCGCGCTGGTCGTCGTCGGCTTCGCCTACGACTGGCGGAAGGGGGTTTTTCGATGGCGCTAGAGCTGCCCGAGAACGTCGTCGTCAGCCGTCTGGACGAACTGGCGAGCTGGTGTCGGAAAAACAGTCTCTGGCCGATGCCGTTCGCTACCGCTTGCTGCGGCATCGAACTGATGGCGACGGGCGCCAGCAAGCACGACCTCGCGCGGTTTGGCGCCGAGGTCTTCCGCTTCAGTCCGCGGCAATGCGACCTGATGATCGTCGCGGGGCGGGTCGTGATGAAGATGCTGCCGGTGCTGCAGCGGATCTGGCTGCAGATGAGCGAGCCCAAATGGTGCATCTCGATGGGGGCGTGCGCGAGCACCGGCGGAGTGTTCGACACCTACGCGGTCGTGCAGGGAATCGATCGCTTCATCCCCGTCGACATGTACGTTCCCGGATGCCCGCCGCGTCCCGAACAGCTCATCCAGGCGATCATCGATCTCCAGGACAAGATCCAGCGCGAGGGCACGATCACCGGCCGCGAGTTCGACACTGCCGAACGCCAGTTGCGGAAGCGGGCGCTCGTCGAGACCGTCGGTCCCCTCGTCGCCGATGCGGCGCGAAACCCGGTCGTGCAGCGGCGGCTCGCCGGCTCCACCACCGGTGGCCATCGTTCCTGAAACGTTCCTCCTTACGACGGACACACCCCGCACACCCGGCCGATCACCTCCCTTCCGAATCCCGCCCCCCTTCCCGCCCATGACCGACCCCGCCGCCATGTCCGCCGCCGACGCGACAGCGACGCACGCCGGCAGTCGGCGCGCCGGCAGTGACGTGGCGGCGTTGGTCGCCGAGTTGCAGGCACGATTCGGCCCTGTCGAACACTCCGTGTTCCGCGGGCAGGATCGCCTCGTCGTGGAAGCGTCACCGAGCTTCGAGGTGCTGCGGTTTCTCCGGCAGTCGGGTTTCGACCTGCTCGTCGACGTCACCTGCGTCGATTACCTCGACTACCGCGGTGCGAAGCGGCGCTATGGCCTGGTCTACCTGCTCGCCTCAACCGCCGACGCCACCAGGCTGACGATCCGGGTGTTTCTCGACGACCCCGACCCGACGATCGCCAGCGCGGTGCCGATCTGGGAGGCGGCCAACTGGCTGGAGCGCGAGGTGTGGGATCTGTTCGGTATCCGTTTCACCGGGCACCCCGATCTGCGCCGCTTGGTGCTGCCGGAGGCGTTCACCGCCCATCCCCTGCGGAAAGACTATCCCCTGCAGGGCCGCGGCGAGCGGCACAACTTCCCCGTGCTGTCGCGCGACGACGGCTGACCCCCCAGCGAACCACGGCCCCCCAATGGCGATCGTCGAATCACCCACTCCACCGACGGCGCGGCGCTCCGAGGACTACCTCTGGACGCTCAATTTCGGGCCACAGCATCCGGCCACGCACACGACGCTTCGTCTGGTGCTGACGCTCGAGGGTGAGCGGGTCGTCGACGCCCTTCCGGAAATGGGCTATCTCCACTCCGGATTCGAGAAGATCGGCGAACATCTCACGTTCAACCAGTATGTGACGGTCACCGACCGGATGAACTACATCTCGCCGATGGCCAACAACGTGGCCTGGCATCATGCGGTCGAGGCACTGCTGGGCATCGAACTCACCCCGCGGTGCCGTACGATCCGCACGATCATCGCCGAATTGGCGCGGATCAGCGATCACCTGCTATGCAACGGCGCCGTCGGGCTCGACACCGGCGCGTTCACCTTTTTTCTCTACGCGTTTTATCAGCGCGAGGTGATCTACGACATCTTCGAGACGCTCTGCGGGGCCCGGTTCACCAACAGCTACACGCGCGTCGGTGGCGTCTCGCAGGATTTCACCCCGCTGGTGATCGAGAAGATCCGTGCGTTCGTCTCCAGCTTTCCACGCACGCTCGACGACATGGAGCGGTTGCTGACCCGCAACCGCATCTTCGTCGATCGCACCAAGGGAGTCGGCGTGCTCTCCAAGGAACAGGCGACCGCCCGTGGCGCTACCGGTCCGGTGGCGCGGGCCAGCGGGGTGACGCGCGATCTGCGGAAGGATCAGCCCTATCTCGCCTACGCCGACTTCGATTTCCGTGTCTGTTGCGCGACGGCGGGCGACTGCTACGCCCGGTATCTGGTGCGGATGCAGGAGATGCGCGAGAGCTTGAGGATCGTCGCCCAGGCGATCGAGCATCTCCCCGACGGGCCGGTCAACGTCGGCATCGAGGAGCGCACGGCGCTGCCGACGAAGACGCAGGTCTATTCGACGATCGAGGGAACGATCTCCCACTTCGAACTGTCGATGAGCAACCGCGGCTTCGAGGTGCCCCGCGAGGAGTCGTACGCCGCGATCGAGGCGCCCAACGGCGAACTCGGGTTCTACGTCGTGGGAGACGGCGGTGACCGCGCCTACCGGGCCCGCTGCCGACCGCCATCGGTGCTGCATTTCGCGCTGTTTCCCCACCTGATCCGCGGACACACCCTGTCCGACGTCGTGGCGGTGCTCGGGAGCCTCAACATTATTGCCGCCGAACTCGACCGCTGACCCCGAACACGTCAACGCCTCCCGTCAACCGCGACCACGCCGGGCCGCCGAAACCGACCGCTGACCCCGAAACCCCTCAACGACCCCTGCCGTCCCCGCGAAACCGATGATCGCACCCCGCAAGGTCCTGACCGACGAGATGGTGGCCAAGATCGAGGCCCTCGCGCCCCGCTACCCCGACCGCCGTGCGCTGACCCTGCCGGCACTCCACATCGTCAACGCCGAATTACGCCACGTGCCCCTCGAAGCGGTCGTCGAGATCGCGCACGTGCTCGGGCTCGCGCCGGCGGAGGTCCAGGACACGCTCACCTTCTATCAGTTCTTTCACCAGGCGAAACCGCACGGCAAGGTGCGGGCCTTCGTCTGTCGATCGATCTCGTGCGCCCTGCGCGGCGGCGACGAACTGCTCAAGCGCGTCTGCGGCTCCTACGGGATCGCTCCCTACGGCACCACGCCCGACGGCGAACTGACGATCGAGCCGGCCGAGTGCCTCGGCGCGTGCGATTTCGCCCCCTGCATCCTCGCCAACGACGACCTGCTCAAGAACATGACCCCCGAGAACGCCGTCAAGGAGCTCGCCAAGCCGCGGGCGAGGGCCACGTGACCACACCCCCATTCCAACCCGTGCTTCTCGAAGCGGTCGGTGTCACCGACGGCCATACGCTCGCCAGCTACCGAGCGCGCGGTGGTTACGCGCCGCTCGAGGCGACGCTCGCCGGCCGGCAGCCCGCCGACGTGATCGAGATGGTGAAGGCCTCGGGCCTGCGGGGACGGGGTGGGGCGGGATTTCCCACCGGGCTGAAGTGGACCTTTCTGCCGAAAGACCATCCCGGCCCGATCTACCTGTGCGTCAACGCCGATGAAAGCGAGCCGGGCACCTTCAACAACCGGATCCTCATGGAGGACGATCCGCATCAGGTGATCGAGGGGATCATCCTGTCGTCGTTCGCGACCCGGGCGAGCACCGCCTACATCTACCTCCGCTACGAGTACCCCCACAGTTGGCACCGCCTCCAAGGGGCGATCGACGAGGCGTACGCCGCCGGATACCTCGGACGCGACATCCGCGGCAGTGGCTTCGCGCTCGACATCCACCTCCATCGGGGAGCGGCGGCTTACATCTGCGGCGAGGAGACCGGGCTGATCGAGAGCCTCGAGGGCAAGCGTGCCTGGCCGCGGATCAAGCCCCCCTTTCCCGCGATCGAAGGCTTGTTCCGCAAGCCGACCGTGGTCAACAACATCGAGACGATGGCTTGCGTCGCGCAGATCGCGCGGCGCGGCGTGGATTGGTTCCGTTCGATCGGCATACCCGCCGACCCGGCGAATCCGCGTGATCCGGGCAGCTACGGGCCGAAGCTCTACTGTCTTTCCGGGCATGTCGAACGGCCCGGTTGCTACGAGGCGCCGCTGGGTATCACCGCCCGCGAACTCATCGAACGGCATGGCGGCGGGGTGTGGAAAGGGCGGCGGGCGAAAGCGGTCATCCCCGGTGGCATCTCGATGGGGTTGATGACGGAGAGCGAACTCGACACGCCCCTCGATTTCGCCGGACCGGGCCGTGTCGGCTGCCTCGGGCTCGGCACGGCCGCGGTCGTCGTCATCGACGACCAGACAAGCATCGTCGACGTCCTCCACAACTCGGCGCGCTTCTTCGCCCATGAGTCGTGCGGCCAGTGCACGCCGTGCCGCGAGGGCACGAGCTGGTCGTTGCGGATCCTCGAGCGGATCCGCGCCGGCAAGGGCCGGCTGGTGGATCTCGATCTGCTGCTCGAAATGGGCAACACGATGGGCATGATGCCCGGATCGACGATCTGCGGTCTCGCCGACGGCGCCGCCTGGCCGATGAAGAACGCGATCAAAAAGTTCCGCGGCGAGTTTGAAGACTACATCCGCCGCACCAATCCTTCCGGTTGGATGGTCACCGATCCGGTCCCGGCCCTCGCGATCGTGGGAGCGCACTGATCCATGGCTCTGGTCATCGTCGACGGCAAGGAAATCGAGATCGGTGCCGACGAGCGCCTCAACTGCATCGAGGCGGCCCGCCGCGCCGGCAAGGAGATCCCGCATTACTGCTGGCATCCCGGCCTTTCGGTCGTCGCCAGCTGCCGGATGTGCCTCATCGAGACCGGGCAGCGCGACGCCGCCACCGGCAACGTGACGATGGTGCCCAAACTCGTGCCCGGCTGCCAGACGCCGGTCCGTGACGGCACGGTCATCGTCACCGAGAGCAACGCGGTGAAGGAGAGCCGGGCGCGTGTCGAGGAGGCGCTGCTCATCGACCATCCGATCGATTGTCCGATCTGCGACAAGGCCGGGGAGTGCCTGCTCCAGGATTACCACTTCGAGCACGGGCAACCGCAACGCCGCGCCGATCTCCAGCCGTTCCACAGCCGGCGGCGCGACGTCGGGCCGACGGTCACGCTCTTCGTCGATCGCTGCATCATGTGCACGCGCTGCGTCCGCTTCACCCGCGAGATATCGGGCACCGCCGAACTGATGGTCACCAGCCGCGGTGCCAAGGAGGAGATCGACGCGTTCCCCGGCTTTCCGCTCGACAACAAGCTGGCGGGCAACGTCGTCGATCTCTGCCCGGTCGGGGCCCTCGGCGACCGCGACTTCCTCTATCAACAGCGGGTGTGGTTCCTCCAGCAGGAACCCAACGTCTGTGGCGGATGTGCCACCGGCTGTTCGATCCTCACCGAACACAATCAGGACACCGTCTACCGGCTGAAGCCGCGGGAGAATCCCCACGTCAACCGCTGGTGGATGTGCGACGATGGGCGCTACGGCTGGCACCATCTGCACGCCCCGGAGCGGCTGGTGGACGCGACGCGACGCGTGCCGGGGAGCGATGCCGCCGGCGTGTCGGAAACGGTCGAGTGGTCCGACGTCGTCACCCGCCTCCGCGCGGATCTCGCGGCGGCGGGCGGCCTGGCCGTGGCGGTCTCGCCGATGCTCTCGGTCGAGGAGGCGTGGATGCTCTGCGCCGTCGCGCGATCGATCGACCCGCATGCCTTCCTCGCGGTCGGCCACGTGCCCCGCGTCGGCACCGACGAGACGTTCCCGGGGGGCTTGACGATCCGGGCCGAGAAGTGCCCGAACCGGATCGGCGTCGAGGCGGTGCTCGCGCTGTTCGACCCGAGCGTGCCGAAGTGGGACGATCTGCTCGCGTTCGTCCGCTCCGGTCGGGCGCGTTCGGCGTGGGTGACCGCCGACTACCCCGGGCCCTGGATCGACGCCGACACCGCCGCCGCGTTCGCGGACGTCTCGTGCCTGGTCGTGCAGGATCTCTTCGAATCGCCCCTGGCCGAACGGGCGACGTGGCGGCTTCCCGGCATCGGCTTCGCGGAACGCGCCGGCACGTGGGTGAACGCCGGGCACCGGGCCCAAGCCTTCACCCAGGCGATCCGGCCCCCCGCCGGCGTCTGGCCCGAGGGCCGGCTGTTGTGGAACATGCTCGGGCGCCGCGGCCTCTACGACCCGGTCGCGGTCCGACGGCAGATCGCCGAAGCGTCCGCCACGTTCGCGGCCTTGGCGGACGATCTGCCCGCGACGGGCGTCGATCTCCGCGTCCTGCAATTGGCGTCGCACGACGCCCCCACGGCGGCCGACTCCCGCACCCCACCGAACGCCCCGACGCACGCATGAACGCCATCCTCCCCTCGGCGACGACGATCGCGGCGCTGGTCAAGATCGGGCTGCTGGTGGGCGGCCTGATGACGGCCGCGGCATATCTCGTGCTTCTGGAGCGCTGGATCGCCGCCTGGGTGCAAGACCGCAAGGGCCCCAATCGGGTCGGCATCCCGCTGACGAAAATCCGTCTCTTCGGCCTCGGCCAGCCGCTCGCCGACGGCCTCAAGATCATCCTCAAGGAAGATTTCACCCCGTCGCACGTCGACCGTGTGCTCTACCACGCCGCGCCACTGCTGATCCTCGCCGCATCACTGGCGATCTTCGCCGCGATCCCGTTCGGCAGCGTCCTGCCGCCCCTCGGGATTCCGGGATTGCCCGACCCGGTGCCTTTCCTGGTGGCGCCCGGCCTCGACGTCGGCGTGCTGTGGGTGTTCGCGCTTTCGAGCATCGCCGTGTACGGCGTGCTGCTGGGCGGCTGGGCGAGCAACAACAAATACGGCTTCCTCGGCGGCCTGAGAAGCAGTGCCCAATTGGTGGCCTACGAGATCCCGTTGGGACTCGGCCTGCTCGGTGTCGTCCTCGCCACCGGTTCGTTGCGTCTCGACCGGATCATGGAGGCACAGGCGTCGAGCGGGGTGTGGTATGCCTTCGCCCAGCCGCTGGGGTTCCTCGTCTTCCTGGTGGCGAGTTTCGCCGAAGCGGCCCGGCTGCCCTTCGACTTGCCCGAGGCCGAGCAGGAACTCGTCGGCGGGTACCACACCGAGTATTCCGGCATCCGCTTGCTGCTGTTCCTGGTGGCCGAATTCCTCCACATGATCACCGCGGCGTTTCTGATCGCGATCATGTTCCTCGGCGGCTGGCACCTGTGGGGACTCACCGGCGACGGGACCGAGGTCGGCTGGGGCGGCGCGCTGGTGCGGTTCCTCGTGCTGTCGGCGAAGATCCTCGCGGTGATCGTGTTCTTCATGCTCGTGCGCTGGAGCTGGCCGCGCTTCCGCTTCGACCAGCTGATGAATCTCGCCTGGAAGGTGATGTTGCCGCTGGGGCTGGCGAACCTCGTCACCGTGGCCGCGGTGGAGGAATTCCGCCCTTGGCTGGTGGAGCGGCTCGGATCCACCGCCGCGAACTGGCTCGCCGTCGGCCTGCCGTGGGGCGTGTTCCTCGGCGGCTGGATCATCGCCGGCATCCTCACGCCGAGCGGTACCGACAATCGGCCAATCCGCAGCCCCGGGCCGCTCGACCCCGAGCACGCCCTCGCCCACGAGACGACGGAGTTCTGAGATGCAGCCGACCGATCCGGCGATCATCTGGCTGGAAGAGAAGCCGCTCGGACTGGCGGAGCGGCTCTACCTGCCCCTGTTCATCCAGGGCCTGACGACGACCGCACGGCACATGGTGAGCCCGAAGGTGACGGTGAGCTTTCCCGAGGAACGGCCCCGGGTGGGCAATCCGCTGATCTATCGCGGCGTCCACCGGCTCAACAAGGACTCCCAGGGACGCGTGCAGTGCGTCGCCTGTTTCCTCTGCGCCACCGCCTGCCCGGCCCATTGCATCGATATCGTCGCCGCCGAAAGTCCGTGGCCCGACCGCGAGAAGTATCCCGAGAGCTTCCAGATCGACGAACTGCGCTGCATCTTCTGCGGGATGTGCGAGGAGGCGTGCCCGGTCGATGCCATCGAACTGACGAGTCTGCTCGACCTCACGGGCCGCAGCCGCGAAGAGATGATCTTCGACAAGGAGAAGTTGCTGAGCGTCTACGACATGACGAAGGACGCCGAGCCGATGAAGTCGGCGGCGCTCACCGCCGACGGTGCCCACGGCCTCGCGCCCCACCCCGCGCCGGTGGCGGTCGCCCGGGAGACGCTGCCGTGATCGCCGCGATCCTTCCGACGGGCATCACCCCGCTGTTGGCGGCATCGATCGACGCGGCGACCGCGGGTCTGTGGCTGTTGCTGCCTCAGGCTCCGGGACGGGCACGGGCTTTTCGCTGGAGCGGATCGCTGGGAAGCCTGCTCGGCGTGGCGGGGCTGGTGGGCATGGTGGTCGCCGGACGCCGCCTGGGCGGTTTGGGGGAAGAGGCCGTGTTCCACGTCGTCGCGGCGGTTGCGATCGTCGGCGGCGCGGCGACCGTCGTCACGCGTTCCCCCGTCTACTCGGCGATTTGGTTCGCGCTGGCCCTCGCCGGGGTCGCCGGCGTCCTCCTGGTCCTCGGGGCGCAGTTTCTCGGCGTGGCGACGATCGTCGTCTACGCCGGGGCGATTCTCGTGATGTTCCTGTTCGTGCTCATGCTCGCCCAGCCCACCGGCATGGCCCCCTACGACCGCGTCGCCAACGAACCGTTCCTGGCGACGCTCGCCGGCGGGGTGCTGCTGGCGCTGCTGTCGACGGCCATCGGTCGCCTCTCGGCCGACCCGCCGGCGTGTTGTGCGATGCCGTCGCGTGCCGACGCGATCGCCGCGGCGGGTGCCGCCCCGGCGACGGCTGACGACCCATCGGGCACCGGGGGCGACCCGCTCGCCGACGACGCCGTCGCCCGGCTCGGTGCGGCGCTGTTCGGTCGCCATCTGCTCGCCGTCGAGGCCGCCGGCGTGCTGCTCCTGGTGGCGCTCGTCGGAGCGATCGCGGTCGTCTCCCGGGGCGAGGATGCGGCCGCGGAAGGGGGTGCGCGATGACCTTTCCGGCACTCATCCACGACGCGCTGTTCGTCGGCGCCGTGTTGTTCACCCTCGGCTTGGTGGGCATCCTCACGCGCCGCAACCTGATCGTGATGTTCCTCTCGGCGGAGTTGATGCTGCAGGGAGTCTCGGTCAGCCTGGTCGCATGGAGCCGGCACCACGGCGACTTCGGCGGCCAGGTACTCGTCGTGTTCGTGCTCACCGTGGCCGCCTGCGAGGCCGCCGT
This sequence comes from Planctomycetaceae bacterium, assembly GCA_046086245.1. Lineage (GTDB taxonomy): Bacteria > Planctomycetota > Planctomycetia > Pirellulales > UBA1268 > F1-20-MAGs016. Next base: position 17,317 of record JBJSXB010000088.1, read on the forward strand.
CGCGCTGGTGTTCGTCCTCCAAGCGTTCTCCCGCACCGGCCGACTCGACGCCGCCGCCTGGCAGGAACTCCGCGACGCCGAACTTCCGCGGCGGATCGACCACGAGCTGCCCGCCAGCGATGCCGCGGCGGCGGAGTGGCCCCGGCTCTCGCCCGCCGGGATCGTGCCCGTCGGGGACCAATCGGCCGAGCCTGTCCGCGAACACCTCTGACCCCGGCTGCCGGACGGGATCCGTCCGGCTCCCCCGCTCCCTCACACCGCGCCACCCGATGATCCCCACCCTGCTGGTCCTCGTGCCCCTCCTCCCGTTGCTGGCGGCCCTGGCGACGGTCGTCGCGGGGCGCGCGCTGGGGGCCCGGGTCCATGTTCCCGCGGTGATCGGCATCGGCGGCGCCGCGGTGGCGGCGCTGTTGCTGCTGCTGGCCTCGCGCGGTGTCGGCGACGGGGACGGACCGGCGGAACTGACGGTCGAGTTGTGGCGCTGGGCGACGATCGAGGGGGCCTTGGACCCCGCCCCTGGTTCCGCGGCGGCGGTGCCCGGCATCGCGCTGGGATCGGGATCGGCCTCCGGTTCGACGACGGCGGTGTCCAGCGCCGCCCGGCCGCTGTCGCTCGGCGTGACGCTCCGTCTCGATCCGCTGACCGCGACCATGCTCGTCGTGATCACGTCGATCGGGCTGCTGGTGGCGATCTATTCGATCGGCTACATGCACGACGACCCCGATCAGCCGCGTTTCTTCGCCCTGGTGTCGATGTTCGTGTTCTCGATGGCGATGCTCGTCGCCTCGAGCAGTTTTCTGCTCGTGTACGTGTTTTGGGAGGCGGTGGGAGCCTGCAGTTACCTGTTGATCGGCTTTTGGTTCCGCCGGCCGGAGGCCGCGCGGGCGGCGAAGAAAGCGTTCCTCGTCAACCGCGTCGGCGACTTCGGCTTGGCGATCGCCGTCTTCCTGCTGTGGTTGACCTACGGCACGCTCGATTTCCACGACGTCCGTGCCGCCGATGGCACGATCCTGCCCGGCATCCTCGGTGCCACGCGCCTCGGGGACGCCGCTGCGTTCGTCGGCGGCACCGTCGGAACCGTGATCTGCCTGTGTCTCCTGCTCGCCGCCTGCGGAAAAAGCGCCCAGGCTCCGCTGCACGTCTGGCTGCCCGACGCGATGGAGGGCCCCACCCCCGCCAGCGCCCTGATCCACGCAGCCACGATGGTCACGGCCGGGGTGTACCTGGTCGCGCGCTGTGCGCCGCTGTTCGTGGTCTCGCCGGGAGCGCTGGCGGCGGTATCGATCGTCGGGGCGACCACGGCACTGCTCGCCGGCCTCATCGGCACGGTGCAGACCGATCTCAAACGCGTCCTCGCCTATTCGACGATCAGCCAGTTGGGCTACATGTTCGCCAGCCTCGGCACCGGTACGCTGGCCGGCTTCACGGCTGCGATCTTTCATCTCGTCACGCATGCCTGCTTCAAGGCGCTGCTGTTCCTCGGCGCCGGCTCGGTGATGCACGCCATGGGTGGCGTGATCGACATGCGTCGCTTCGGAGGGCTGCGGCGCGTGATGCCGATCACCGCGGCGACCTTCCTCGTCGGAGCCCTGGCCCTCGCGGGGGTGTTCCCTTTCGCCGGATTCTTCAGCAAGGACGAGATCCTCGCCGCGCTCCACGCCCGCGGCTGGCCCGATACCCACGCCGCCGACCACCACGATCACCCGGCGGCGGGCGCGGCCCCCCTCTGGCCGGCGACCGCCGCCGCGCCGCGGCGCGGCAGCGTGATCCTCACGCGGACCACTCCCCAGCCGGTTCCGGTCGGGCACGGGCCGATCGCTCCCCATGCGGTCGGGTCGGCACGAACCGTCGCCAACACGACCGCGGTCGCGGCCGGCGACGTGGGGCCGCTCGATTGGCTGGCGACCCCCGGGTTGTATCGCGGGCTGTTCTGGATGTCGCTGTTCACCGCCGGATTGACC
>JBJSXB010000089.1:0-4350 GCA_046086245.1 Planctomycetaceae bacterium
GTCGCGGTGTCTTCCCGGTGATAATAACCGGGTTGACCGCCACCGATCGCCCGACGTGCAGCACCGCATGCCCCGAGTCATGACCCACGCCGCCGACCCGCACGCCCCGCCGGTGCCGGCTCCAGCGCCGGCCGGCTTCACGCTGGTGGAACTGCTCGTCGTGATCGCGATCGTCGGCACGCTCGCGGGTCTCCTGCTGCCCGCGGTCCAGGCGGCGCGCGAGGCGGCACGGCGGGCGAGTTGCCAAACGAACATCCGGCAAATCGCCCTGGCCGCCCACAACCACGAAAGCGCCAAGCGGTATTTTCCTCCCAGCATGGTCCACACCCCGGGGACGACGTTCCAGACCAACAACGGGTCGTGGGGGGTGCTCGGCCGATTGCTGCCCTACCTCGAGGAGGGCCTCGCCGCGGTGAGGATCGATCTGGAGAAGGCGTGGGACCAGCCCCCCAACAACACAACCGGCGTTCCCACGACGAGGATCGCCGTGTTCCTTTGTCCGAGTGAGAGAAACGACACGGTCCGCTTCAAGAACAACGCCCCGTTCGTCTACCCGCACACCTATGGCTTCAATTTCGGCACCTGGTTCGTCTACGACCCGGCGACGGGGACCGGCGGCGACGGCGCCTGCCATCCCAATTCGCGATTCACCAGCGGCATGTTCACCGACGGGACGAGCAAGACGCTGTGCCTCGCCGAGGTGAAGGCCTTCACGCCTTACGTCCGCAACACCGCCGACCCGGGCACGACCTACCCTGCCGCGCTGCCGCCGACGCTGCCGGCCGAGGTGGCGTCGCTGGCCGGTGGCAGCCCGTCGGATCCCAAGCTCGGTCCGAAGACCAACGATTGCACGGGACACACCGAATGGCCCGACGGCCGTGTCCACCACGCCGGGTTCACGACCGTGTTCACACCCAACACGCGGGTGCCCCTCTCCGTCGGCGGGGTCACCCACGACATCGACTACAACTCGCGCCAGGAGGGCAATAGCGCCACGATTCGCACGTTCGCGGCGATCACCGCGCGGAGCTATCACGCCGGTCTCGTCGGCGTGGCGATGATGGATGGCTCGGTGCGCTCGTTCAGCGACGACATCGCTCCGGTGGTGTGGCGGGCTCTCGGGACGCGGGCGGGGGGTGAGCACGCCGCACCCGAGTGATCCGCTCGCGCTCCGGCCGGTGGCTGCCGATATACTGGAGTTGCGTCACGCCCCCCACTCGAGCGCGAGGTCAGCATGGAGCGTTCCGGGTTTCGTTTCCGGACCTGGCCCGCCGGGAGCCGCCGTCACCTGCTCGGTACGGCCGCCCTCGGGGCGCTGTTCGCCACCCGCCGCGGCGCCTACGCCGAGGAATTGGTACGGACCGCCGCCCAGATGGAGGGGCCGTTCTTCCCCGACCGGCTCCCGCTCGACACCGACAACGATCTGTTGATCATCAACGACTCGCTGTCGCCAGCCGACGGCGTCGTCACCTGGCTCTCCGGCCGTGTCCTCACCTCCTCGGGCTCACCCCTGCGCGGTGCCCTGGTGGAGATCTGGCAGTGTGACGCCCGCGGCGCCTACCTCCACTCGGGCAGCGGCAACGGCGCGCGGCGCGACGCTCATTTCCAGGGTTACGGTCGGTTCGTCACCGGCACCGACGGACGCTACGGCTTCCGCACGATCAAGCCGGTGGCCTACCCGGGGCGCACCCCCCATATCCACGTGCGGGTCAGCCGTGGCGACTCCCGCCTGATCACGACGCAGTGCTACGTGCGTGGCGACGCCGGCAACGAGCGCGATGGGATTCTCCACGCGCTGCCGGCCGGACCGGTGCGCGACAGCGTGCTGGTCGATTTCCGCCCGCTCGAGGGCTCGCGGATCGGCGAACTGACGGCCGGCTTCGACGTCGTCCTCGGCGTCACCCCGGCCGAGTCCTGAAACGCCGGGCGTCCGCAACGCGGTGCCCCGATGCTTTCGGCGCCGGGAACGTCCCCCTACAATCGCGAATCCTGTTCCTTCCCCGTCACTGTCGATTCCCAGGAGCGACGCATGGACATTCTCGGTGAGATCCTCAAACAGGTGCTGGCCGGCGCCCAACAGCAGCAACAGCAACCGCAGCGTGCCCCCCAACCCCAGCAGCGCGCACCGCAACCGCAGGGTCGTGCCCCGCAGGGCCCGCCCCCCGGCATGCCATCGACCGACGATCTGTCCGAGATCTTCAAGCAGATTTTCGGCGGCGGTCAGGCGGACAAACTGCCCGACGTGGTCCGCCAGTTCGAGGAGAAGGGGCTGCGCGATCAGGTCGATTCCTGGGTCCGGACCGGCCCCAACAAGCCGGTCGATCGGCGGCAGATCGAGGACGTGTTCGGCAGTCGCGAGATCGACGAGTTGGCACGGAAGCGGAACATCGACCGCGAACACCTCGCCGAGGTCCTCAGCCGCTACATCCCCAAGATCATCGACGAGTTGACCCCGACCGGTCAGCTCGACCAGCGGCGGCGCTGAGTCGCGACCCGATGGCCGTGAGCGAGGCGAGCCCGCGGATGGACGACGATCCTGCGATCGCCGCCGTCCGCGGGTCGCCCGGCCGGGCCGACGCCCCTTCCGCGGGGCGACAGCCGCGCCGGCGCTGGCTCCGCCGTGCCGCGATGCTCGCCGGCCTCGCCGGCGGCGGTGGCGCCCTCGACGCCGCCATCAACCACGTGCGGTTGGTGGAGACGCGCCATGCGTTCGCGACCCGACCAGCCGTCGGTCCAGGGCCGCAGCGGCCGGCTGTCCTGGGGCCGCAGCGGCCCGTGCGCCTCGTCCAGGTCAGTGATTTGCACCTGCACGCGATCGGGGTGCTCGAGGAATGCGTGCTCGAGCGATTGCACGCCGCCGAAGCCGATTGGATCGTCTTCACCGGCGACGCCATCGATCGCCCGGAAGGTCTTCCCCTCCTCGACACGTTCCTCGCCGAGTGCCCCGCCGGCCCGCGCCGGTTCGCGATCCCCGGGAACTGGGAGTACTGGTCCGGGGTTCCGCTCGACGACCACCGCCGGATCCACGAGCGTCATGGGGCGACGTGGTTGGTGAACCGCTCGGTCGTCGTCGGGCAGGGCGCACTGCGCATCCGTGTCACCGGACTCGACGATCTCCTCGGTGGTCGGCCCGACAGCATCGCAGCGATTGTCGATGCCGACACCGCCGACGCCCACCTGCTGCTCGTCCACGCCCCGGCGCTCGGCGATCGCCCCGAGGCGGCCGGCGCCGACTTGGCGCTCGCCGGCCATACGCACGGCGGCCAGATCGCGCCGCTGGGTTTCGCGCCGGTGCGACCCCGCGGCAGCGGCCGTTTCGTGGCCGGTTGGTACCACGACGCCACGGCACCACTCTACGTGTCGCGTGGGATCGGTACATCGGGGATACCGCTGCGCGTGGGCGCCGCACCGGAGCTGACGATCGTCGAGTGGACGATCGGTTGACGATTCATCCGGCGGCCGTTCGCATCCCTCCGCCGCTACAGGTGTCACCGTCGGCCCGGCTTGCCTGCCTTGTGCAGAGCGTCGGCCGGGCACGCCGATACTCCCAGCGTCGGACGTCGTCCGCCGGTGCCATGCGGGCCGGCCCGATCGCGTTCCGCGCATCCATACCACCATCCATCATCACCCATTCACCGGGACCGTCGCCCCCCATGCCATCCCCCCGCCGCAAAGCCCCGTCGACCAGCGTCCAAAACCCGCTCGAGACCTATCTCCGCGACATCAACGACACCGCGTTGTTGACCGCCGACGACGAGAAACGACTCGCCACCGCCATCGCCCGCGGCGACGCGGCTGCCCGCGACCACATGGTCCGTGCCAATCTCCGGCTGGTTGTCAACATCGCCCGTGGATACGCCAATCGCGGACTGCCGCTGCCCGACCTCATCGAGGAGGGCAATCTCGGCCTGCTCCGCGCCGTGGAGGGATTCGATCCGAAGGTCGGCACGCGGTTCAGCACCTACGCGAGCTACTGGATCAAGCAGTCGATCAAGCGGGCGCTGATCAATTCCGGCAAGACGATCCGCATCCCCGCCTACATGGTCGAACTGCTCTCGAAGTGGCGGCGGGCGACGGCCCGGCTGTCCGAGATCCTCGGCCGCACGCCGACGCCCGAGGAGATCGCCCGGCTCCTGGGGCTGGCCCGCAAGAAGCTGCCGATCATCAAGAAGGCGATCCACGTGCACCAGGCCGCCCCACAGACCGAGCAGGTCGACGGGGGATGGTCGCTCGGCGAGATCGTCCGGGACGAGAACATGAAGTGCCCGGCTGAGGTGCTCGTCGACGACGACACCATGCGGCACGTCCTCGAGCGCATCGAACGGCTGGACGAGCGGGCGTCGCGGATCC
>JBJSXB010000090.1:0-29137 GCA_046086245.1 Planctomycetaceae bacterium
GCAGGCTGTGTGTCCACAGCCTGCGAAGTCACCGCTCGCGGAGGGCTGGCAATCTCCACCAACGCGGTCGGCCGACCGCCGCCACCCTCCCCGAGGACTCTCGCGAAAGGGCGCCGGGGTACGGGGGGTGACATCTGGTACGGTTCGAGGCTCGGTGGGTATGATGTCGAACGTGGGGTTCCGACGCTCGCTAGCGGCGGATCGCCGGATTCGGTCCTGGCGCGTGGCGGTGTGCCGCGCAGAGGGGCTTGCATGATCACGAAACTGATCGTGGCGACCGGTAAAAGCGCGGGCCGCGCTATCCTCATCAAGCGCAACACCCTCCTGATCGGCCGGGCCGAAGAGTGTGACGTCAGGCCGCTGAGCGAGGACGTCAGCCGCCGGCATGCGGCCGTGCACGTGGGACCGGCCGACGTCTGGGTCGAGGATCTGGGGAGCCGCAATGGCACGTTCGTCAATGGCGAACGGATCACCGGCAAGGTGAAGGTCGCTTCGGGCGATCTGGTTCGGGTCGGCGCGCTCGAGGTGCGGGTGTCGTGCACCGAGCCCGCGGCCGCCACGGGCAGCGATCAGGACGTGTCCAAGTGGCTCATGGCGGACGAGTCCCCTGCCGGGATGTTCGATACGACGCGATCGCTGAAGTCCACTGAGCCGCTGAAGTCTGCTGAGCCGTTGAAAGCCAACTCGTTGCCGCAGTCAGGTGCACCGAAAGTGGCGGCTCGGCGTGGCGACAATGACGCCGGTGCCAGCAGCATCCACGCGACTCCCCCGACCGACCCGCTGCCTGCGGACGGTACCGGGTCGATGGTTTCCGGGATCACCGGGGGAGGATCGGCAGATCCTGGAACCGGAACAAAGGCCGAACCGACCGGGATCGGGTCGTCGAGCGCCACCGTGCCCGGAGGGATCGCGGCTGCGGGCGGGGCGGCGGCGGCCGATGCCTCGAAGCCGGCGGCGTCCTCGGGTCTCGACGCGCTTCGTGACAGCAAGGGCAAGCCCGGGGGCCTACCGGCCAACGCCCGCAAAACCGCCGAGAATTCTCGCGACGCCGCCGCTGAGGCGTTGAAGAAGTTTTTCAGCAACCGCTGAACGAACGCTTTGCCCGCCGGTCGGTGTCTGCGTGCGGCGTACCGCGCCGTCGTCACAACCCGCACCGTTGTCGCAACCCCGACGGCCGGGGCGACCGGGAAGGCTTTTCCAGGCCCCGCTTCCTGCGCAGCTTTCGTAGGGCATGATTCCCTCAGCCCTTGCCCCGGCCGCCGATCCGGATCGATCGCTCCGGTCCGTGGGCCACAACGAGGAGTCCATGATCATGTTGACCACCGGGAGGAAACCCCAGCAGCGTCGCACGCGCGCCTGTGGAGATGCTGCCGGGCAGCCGCGCCCCGCGGTGCGTCGCCGGCTCATCGATCCGACGACATGCGAACGCGACTACGGTGCCGACGAACTGGAATTCATGCAGGCGCTCGAGCGGTACAAACGGACCAACGGCCGGATGTTCCCCACCTGCAGCGAGATTCTGGAGGTCGTCCGGGGACTGGGCTACGTGCGGCACCAAGGGGTGTGACGGATGCGGGGCGCCGCCCCGTCCGTCCGGGGTTGGCGTTGCCGGTACCGCGGCGGGAGCGGTAGTGTCCCGGCCGCCCGGGTCGGTCTCGGGCCGAAGCCACTCCCCTCCCGTTCGCTGGCGATCCATGGGGCCTTCTGTTCGATCCCGTCGCTGGACCTCCGTCGCGACGGTCGTCACGGTCGTGGTGGTCGCGGCCGGCTGCGGCGGGATGATCCGTAACGACAACGCGGAGGGGGTCCGCCTCTACCAGCAAGGCAACTACCTCGGGGCGGTGAACCACTTCCAGCAGGCGCTTCACCAGCAACCGGGCAGCCCCGACTGCTTCTACAATCTCGGGGCGACCTACCACCAACAGGCCAAGGTCTTCTCCAATCCGGACGACCTGCGGACCGCGGAGCAGTACTACCACCTCTGTCTATCGCGCAATCCCGACCACCCGGCCTGCAACCGGGCGCTGGCGGTGTTGTTGGTGGAGACGGGGCGCGGCGGCGACGCGGTGGCGCTCCTCGACGGCTGGTCGCGCCGCCGTCCCGAGGAACCCGATCCGCAGATCGAGTTGGCCCGCCTCTGCCAGGAGCACGGCGACCTCCGCCAGGCGGAAAACCATCTCGTCGACGCGCTGGCGATCGCCCCCGGCAACCAACGCGCGCTGGTGGCGCTGGGGCAGATTCGCGAGGCGACCGGGGAAACGAATCTGGCGCTCGCCAACTACTCCCGCGCGCTATCCGGCGGGGGGAGCCAGCCGGTCGTCGCGTCGCGGGTCGCGGCGCTCACGCCAGCCGCACCACCGGTGACGCGCGTTGCGGCGCTGCCCCCGCCGGGCGGGTTTCCCCCGGCCGCGGGATGGGGCCCGTACACGACGGTCCCCGCGCCGGGCACGCCGTCGGCACCCACGTCGGCCCGTTGACCGGTTCGCCGGCGCTGCCTATTCTTCGGACTTTTCCCGGTTCGGACCGCGGCCTTGTTCACCGCGTCGGACCGCCGCCCCTCGCCACCCTTTGCGCGCCACGGCTTCCTCGGCAGCGTCGCGGTTCGCGGCGGACTGTCGGGCCGGTGACGACGTGAACGCCGCCGAGGGCGCGGTTCGCCGAGCACGGCACTGGAGGCTGTTGTGACCGAACCCAAGGGGACGACACGGGCCGACCGGGTGTTCAACTTCTCGTCGGGTCCAGCCGTGCTGCCCGTCGAGGTGATCGAGGACATCCAGTCGGAATTGCTGGCTCTTCCCGGGGTCGGCAGTTCGATCCTCGAAATCAGTCACCGCAGCCAGGCGTTCGATCGGATCCTCGACGAGACGGTCGCGGAACTGCGTAGCCTGCTTGCGATCGGCGAGTCGCACGCGGTGCTGTTTCTCCAGGGAGGTGCCAGTCTCCAATTCTCCATGCTGCCGATGAATCTGCTGCGGGGAAGTGGCCGGACCGCCGATTACGTCGTCACCGGTACCTGGGGCACCACCGCGGCCAAGGAGGCCCGCAAGGAAGGTGCCGTCAACATCGCCTGGGACGGGGCCGCGACCCGTCATGACCGGCTGCCGGACCGGTCGGAGATCCGCTGGTCCGACGACCCGGCCTACGTGTACGTGACGAGCAACGAAACGATCCAGGGTGTGCAGTGGCCGGCCGATCCCCCCTTCGGCCCCGCGCCGCTGGTCTGCGACGCGTCGAGCGATTTTCTGAGCCGACCCCTCGACATCTCCCGCTACGGCGTGCTGTACGCCTGCGCGCAAAAGAACGCCGGCATCGCCGGCGTCACCGTCGTGGTGATCCGGCGCGATCTCCTCGACCGCTGTCCGGATGGGCTGCCCACGATGCTCGATTATCGAACCCACGCCTCCGCCGGGTCTCGCGCCAACACGCCGCCGGTGTTCGCGATCTACGTGTTGGGGAAGGTCTGTCGCTGGGTGCGGACCGCGATGGGCGGCCTCGATGGCATGGCGCGGCATAACGCCGCCAAAGCGCGGTTGCTGTACGACGTGCTCGATGCCTCCGGCGGTTTCTACGCCGGGCATGCCCGGCGCGAATGCCGCTCGACGATGAACGTCACCTTCCGTCTGCCGACCGAGGAGTTGGAAAAGGCGTTCGTGGCGGGGGCGGCGCGCCGTGGTTTGGTCGAACTCAAGGGGCATCGCTCCGTGGGCGGAATCCGGGCGAGCATCTACAACGCCATGCCGGTCGCGGCGGTGGAGTCGCTGCGCGAGCACATGCTCGAATTCCAAGCCGCGGCCGCGGCGCTGCCGGCCGGGCGAGCCTGAGGCATCGCTGCCGGCATGCCGTGCGACGCCAGCCGACCGAATCCAGCCGACCGAACCCATCAGAGCCACCACATGCCCTCGATCATCGTGCTCGACACACTGAGTCCCGACGGACTCGCCCTGCTCGATGCAGCGTCGAGTCTGGGAATCACCTACGAGGTGCGTACCGGGCTGTCGGGTGACGCGCTACGCGACGCGCTCGCCTCCCACGATGGCGCGATCTGCCGCAGCGGCGTGAAGATCACGGCCGCGTCGCTGGCGGGCAACACTCGGCTCCGCGCGATCGTGCGCGCCGGTGTCGGGACCGACAACATCGACAAGGAGGCGGCGACCCGCCAGGGCATCGTCGTCATGAACACGCCCGCGGGCAACACGGTCAGCACCGCGGAGCATGCCTTCGCGTTGTTGCTCGGGATGTCGCGCAACGTCGCCGCCGCCGACGCCAGCCTCCGTTCCCATGCCTGGGATCGCAACCGTTTCATGGGGGTGCAGTTGGCCGGGAAGACCCTGGGGATCGTCGGGCTCGGCCGCATCGGGCAGGCGGTCGCGAAGCGCGCCGCGGCGTTCGACATGAAGGTGGTCGGTTACGACCCGTTCCTCACGCCCGAACGGGCCTCGGAGCTCGGCATCGAGTTGGTGGATGCGGTGAAGGCGATGCTGCCGCGCGTCGATTACCTCACCGTCCACACCCCGCTCACCGACGAGACACGCCACCTGGTGGGAATGGCGGACCTCCCGCTCCTCAAACGCGGGGTCCGCTTGGTGAATTGCGCCCGTGGTGGAATCTACGACGAACGGGCTCTCGTCGAGGGTCTCGAGCAGGGGATCATCGGTGGCGTCGCCCTCGACGTGTTCGAGAAGGAGCCGTGCACCGACAGCCCGTTGTTCGGCATGCCAGGCGTGCTGGTCACGCCTCATCTCGGGGCGAGCACCGAGGAGGCACAGTCGCAGGTGGCGGTCGAGGGCGTGGGGTTGCTCGTCGACTACCTGTCGAGCGGGGCGATCCGTCATTCCGTCAACGCGGCGGCAATCGATCCGACCCACCTGGAGAGCGTCCGCGGCTTCGTCGATCTCGCGTGGCGGCTCGGCCTGCTGCTGGCGCAGCTCGACGGCACCGCGCCGCGCTCCTGCTCGATCGCCTACCGGGGCGAGGTCGCGGGCCGCAACACCCGGCTCGTGACGGCGGCATTCGCGTCGGGGCTGCTCGAGTCGGCGATCGAGGATGTCAACATCATCAACGCCGAGATGCTGTTGCGCGAGCGGGGCATCGATCTCGTCGAACAGAGCCGAACCGATCCCGGAGCCTTCAGTTCGGTGGTCGGGGTCGACATCGTTTCGGGCAGCCGCGTCCATCGCGCGGCAGGGACCTTGTTCGGCCACTCCATGCCGCGTCTGGTCCAGCTGCAGGGGCACAGGCTCGAGGCCTATCTCGACGGTGTGTTGCTCGTCTTCACCCATCAGGACGTCCCCGGAATCATCGGCCGCGTGGGGACGATCTTCGGCGAACTCGGCGTCAACATCGCGCAGATGACCGTCGGTCGTACCGCACCGGGTGGCGATGCGATCGGGGTACTCAATCTCGATTCGGCCCCGTCGGCGGAGGCCCTCGCCGCCGTGATGAAGTGCCCGGGCATCCGTTCCGCCCAGGTGGTCACCTTGCCGCCGGCCGGCCAACTGCCGCGCTGGCTCGCCGGCGCCCTCGGCAGACGCGCGGCGGTGTCGGGCTGAAAGCGCGCCGCGCCGGCAAGGTGGCCGCGCCCCGGTTTGACGCTGATCGGAGCGGCCCCCACAATTGACCCGACGGGGGCGACGGACTCTCACCTGCGGTCAGCCGACATGCCTTCACGAGCGGTCGAGTGCGTGGCGTCGCCCGTGGAGACGGTGCAGCGCCCGGTCGCCGACGGACGGTGCGGTCGCCGATCCGGTGCGACGACGATCGGCGGTGTCGTCGCGTGGATCGCCGTCTTCACCGCGCTGGCGTGCCCGACCCTGAAGGCGGAAGAGCCGGACCTTCCGACGGCGGCGTCGACCACGCGGCGCCTGCTCGACGCGCTCGACGAGCGCCAGATGCCCGACGTCGCGCTGTGGGTCCTCGATCGAGTCGCGGCCGATACCGCCGCGCCCGAACGACTGCAGCGCGAGGTGCCGTTTCGCCGTGCCGCGGCCCTGCTCGCACTCAGCCGCGGTGAAGCCGCCGCCACCAAGCGGGCGGCACTGCTCGACCGGGCCGCGGCCGAGCTCGATCGCTTCCTCGGCACCGGTCCGGAGGGAGACCTGGCGATCGACGGCTATCTGCAGCAAGGCAATCTCCTCATCGAGCGCGGTCGCGGCAAGCTCGAACAGGCGAGGCGTCCCGGTGAGGATGCCGGGGCGGCTTCGGCCGAAGCAGCCGCTTGCTTCGATGCCGCGATCCGGGCGATCGAAGGCCCGAAGCGGGCGCCCGGGGCGGAGATCGACACCGTGGCGAACGCGGAGGATGCCGTACTGAAGGAGTTGCGTCAGGTCGACGCGCAACTCGCCGCCGTCGGTGCCGGCTCCACCAAGGACGACGGCGAGGGCAAAACGCGCCGACCGCCGCGCCGCTCGGCCGCCGACACCAGGCAGGTGGAGCGGCTCGAGGAGCGTCAGGACGAGCTCCGGGGCCGCCTTCTCTCGACACGCTTGCTGGCGGCGGGTGCCTACGCGGAAAAGGCGCGGGCGCTGGCGCCGAATTCGAAGGAGTGGCACGCGGCGCTCGACGCCGCGGCGAGTCGTTACCGGGAATTGGCGGAGAAGTACCGCACGCTGGGAGTGGGGCTGTTCGCCCGGTACTACGAAGGCCGCACCTACGCCACGCAGGCGCTCGCCGCCGCCGAGGCCGAGGAGCGAAAGAAGGGTCTCGCCAAGGCACTGGCGACGCTCGCCGACATCCGCGGCCTGGAGGGTGACTCGGGGATCGTGCCCGGGTTGCGCGCCAAGGCGATCGCGGCGTCGCTCGAATGCTGGCTCGACGAGAACAACCTCGAGGCCCTCGATGACCGCCTGCTCCGGATCGCCCTCGTTCCACAGGCGGCCGACCGACTCGATCCCGACGTGTTGGCGATGAAGGTGCGTGCCGCGACCATGCTCGAGCGCCGCGCGTCCGCCCTCCCCGATTCCGACAAGGCCAAGCGGGTTCCATTGCTCCGCGACTCGCGCAAACTCGCCCAGGAGGTCGCTCGCTTCAACCGGGATCACGCCCGAGAGGCGCGGGATCTGCTCGAACGGCTCGGACGATCGTCCCCGGTCGTCGCCGACGGCGACGATTCGTTCGCAGCCGCGCTCGACATGGCACGCGTCTCCCTCGCCGAAGTCCAGGCCGGCCAGGCCGCCGCCAAGCAGGCGCGGGCCGCGGGCGAGGAGGATGGGGAGGAGTCCGCCGCGCTGGTGACGGCACGAGAGAAGGCGATCGCGGCCGTGCGTCGCGTGATCCCGCTGGCCGGTCCGGAGGATCTCGAAGGCCTCAATCAGGCGCGCTACTGGCTGACCTTCTTGATGTATGACGCGAAACGCCTCCACGAAGCGGCCGCGCTGGGCGACTTCCTCGCCCGGTCGTACCCCAACGCCAAGGGGGGACGACAAGCCGCGACGATCGCGATGGCGAGTTGGCAGCAACTGGCGCGGGTGGGTCCGGACGAGTGGCGAGACGCGGCCCGGAAGCGGTGCGCCGAATCCGCCGAACGGATCCTGCGTACGTGGCCGGCGGACGCGGAGAGCGGCGACGCCGGATTGGTGGCGATCGCGGCCGCGATGGAGTCCCACGACGCGGACCGGTTGGTCGAGTTGCTCGATCGGATCCCCGCCGATCTTCCGCGCCGCGGCGAATTGCTCCTTCGAGCCGGCGGTGGGCTGTGGCGCGAGGTTCAGGATCGCCGGCGCTCGCCGGCCGACTCGCGTCCCCCGCCCGAAACACTCGCCGCCTGGCGTGGCCGCGCCGTCGCGGCACTCGATACGGGGCTCGCCGTACGGCCCGCCGACGGTCCGGCCGATGCCGCGACCGTGGCCGGCGCCACCGCCCGCGGCCAGATCGCGCTCGAGGACGGCGATCTCGCACTGGCGGGGCGACTGCTTGAAGACCCTCGCTACGGTCCCTGGACGGTGATGGACGTCGATGGAGGTCCGGAGTCACCGGCGCTCGCCGCGCTCGCCGAGGGGGCGTTGGCGACCGCACTGCGGTACTTCGTCCAGTCGTCGGCGACCGATCCCGGGGCGCTGGTCAAAGCGCAGCGGGCGATGGAGCGTCTCGAGAAGCTCGCCGGGAGTGGAGACGAGGCGGCGGCACGGCTGACCGCGATGTACCTGGCGATGGGGCGGGATCTCGAGGGACAGCTCCGCGAGTTGGCGGCTGCCGGTGCGACGGTCGCCGACGCACCGGCCCGTACCGCCGCGTTGCTCGGGGGTTTCGAGAAGTTCCTCGACGGCGTCGCCCGGCGCGACCCGAAGCCGGCGGCCCAGTTGTGGGTCGGTTCGACATATCTCGCGCTCGGTTCGGGAGGGAGCGGGGCCAGTCGCACGAAGGCCGCGGAATACCTCGAGAAGGCCGCCACGACGTACGAGGCCCTGCTCGCCAGGGGAGGTGACGACGTCGGCCGTTTCGAGCCGTCGTTACGGCTGCGTTTGGCCAGCGCCTACCAGGAGTTGGGACGCTGGGACGAGGCACTCGCCCATCTCGACTGGGTGCTCTCCGATCCGAAGCGACAAAACGCCCTCGATGTGCAGACGCAAGCCGCGAGCCTGCTCCGGGCGGCCGGCGAACGCGTTCCGGACAAGTCGCGTGCCGACACGCTGCTGCGCGAGTCGATCGTCGGCCGCACCAAGGGGGCGAGCGTCATCTGGGGCTGGGGGGGGATCGCCAACAAGCTGTCGAGGCAGGCGTTCGCCAGCGAAGACCCCAGGGCGCTGGAGGCCCGTGCCCGCTTCTTCGAGGCCCGCTACAACGTCGCCGCGATCCGGCTCGCCCGCGCCCGGAAAAGTGACACCGACAGGGCGAAGCTCCTCGAGATGGCATACAACGACGTCGCGATCACCGCCAAACTCTATCCGGGGCTCGGCGGTGAGGCGTCGCGCACCCGGTTCGACGCGCTGCTGAGGGAAATCCAGAGGGAACGGGGCGTGGCGCAGCCCGCCGGC
Organism: Planctomycetaceae bacterium; assembly: GCA_046086245.1. Lineage (GTDB taxonomy): Bacteria > Planctomycetota > Planctomycetia > Pirellulales > UBA1268 > F1-20-MAGs016. The sequence continues at coordinate 8,970 of JBJSXB010000090.1, forward strand.
CTCGCAGAGTTGGAGGCCAAGGGATGACGCGCGGCGATCGATCGTCTCTGCAGCAAGCCCCGGTCGTTGACCCACGGGCCGTCCGTGGCCGTCCGCCGGCGATCCGGCGGGCGGTGGCCTGCGTGCTGCTCGCGGCACTCGTCCCCCTTCCCGCGACGGTTCTGGGGCAATCGACGGACCGCTTGATCTCCGCCGATGGCACGCTCAGCGGCAAGGTGGTCGCGCTCGGCCGCGACGAGGTGCAGATCGAGGACCGCGGGGGAGAAATCCGTAAAGTCCCCATCGACCGTCTCCGCGACGTGCAGTTCGCCGGCGAACCCCAGTCACTCCGATCCGCCCGCGGCATGCTCGCGCGCGGCAGTGCGGCCGCCGCCATCGAGGAACTCGCCAAGGTCGAGGCCGCGGAACTCGACGGCGCCGACGCCGCGGTGCTCGCCGACATGGAGTACGTCAAGGCGGTGGCCGCCGGCCGGGCAGCACTCATCAGCGGGTCCGATCCGCGGGAGCCGGGCCGTCTGGTCAACGACTTCATCACCAAGCATGCCGAGAGCCACCATTACTACGAGGCCCAGGAATTGCTCGGCGATCTGCTCGCCCGAGCCGGGCGGGTCGACAACGCGATCGCGGCCTATTCCCAACTGTCCAAGGGACCGCCGGCGCTACGCGTCCGGGCCGCCGCCGCGAAGGCGCGGATGCTGCTCGATCAGCGGAAGTACCAGGAAGCGCTCGCCGAGTTCGACGCCGCGATCGCGGTGGACGCGTCCGACGAGGCGGCCGTCGCGCAAAAGCGCGACGCCGCCCTCGGGCGGGCGCGGAGCCTCATCGGGCTCGGCCGTGTCGATGACGCGATCGGCGTCGTGCAAGCGGTGATCGATGCCGCCGATCCGGAAGAAGGCGAGGCGCTCGGTGCCGCCTACGCGACCCTCGGCGCGGCCTATCGCGCGGCTTCGGGGAAGGAGCAGGACGCGCTGATCGCCTTCCTTACCGTCGATCTCATCTACAACGCAGTGCCCGACGCCCACGCCGAGGCGTTGGCCAATCTCGTGGTGCTGTGGGAGCGAGCCGGCAATCCCGAACGGGCGCGCGAGGCGCGTGCGACGCTCGAGGCGAGCTACCCCGGCAGCCGCTGGGCGCGGGAGGTGGCGGGGAAGGCGTCGTGAACGGCGGGCGCCCGGCGCCACCGTCCGCGAGGTAGCGGTTCGGCCCTGTTTGGCATACGATCCCCCGACCGAGAAGGTCTCAACGAGGAGAACACGATGGTCAACGGCGTGCGCGACTGGGAGAGCCGACGTGCGGGTCGGGTGGTGTGGAGCGTCGTGGCCCGCATCGCCTTGGCGATCACCACGTCCGTGGCGCCCACGGTGGCGGTTGTGTCATCGCTCCAGCCGGCCGTCGCCCATGCTCAGGACGATGGCGGTGTTGACGACGCTCCGGCCGACGAAGGGGAGAGCATGCTCTCCTTCTACTTCCGTGCCCTCGGGTGGCGGTACGTCGTCGTGTTCCTGCTGCTGTCGTTCGCCTTGGTCGCTCTGTTGGTGATGTGCTTCCTGCAGATCCGCCGGGCTGTCCTCATGCCCCCCGCCCTGCGTGCCGGGTTCGAGGCACACCTCGAGGCGAAGGAGTATCAGCAGGCGTACGAGGTGGCCAAGGCGGACGACTCCTACCTCGGACGCGTGTTGGCGGCGGGTATGGGCAATCTGCAGGCGGGGTATCCCGCGGCCGTGGAGGCGATGGAGGAGACCGAGGCCGACGAGGCGATGAAACTCGATCACAAGGTGAGCTACATCTCGCTGATCGGCGCGCTGGCGCCGATGTTCGGGCTGCTCGGCACCGTCGACGGGATGGTGAGCGCGTTCATGGTGATCGCCAAGTCGGCGACCTCTCCCAAACCATCGGAACTCGCCATCGGTATTTCGCAGGCGTTGATCACGACGCTCATCGGCCTGTGGCTCGCGATCCCGGCGATCGCGTGCTTCGCCATGTTCCGCAACTGGCTCCAGAAACTCAACGCGGAGGTCGACGAGGAGGCGATGCGACTGATGAGCCGATTCCAGGCGCTGCCGACCAAGGCCGGTCGCGCCGCCGGGACGACCCCCGCCACGGGCCGCGAGGGGGGCACTCATGGCGCGTAGGAACGTGTCGAGCGGGGCGGCGACCACCGAGATCGACATGACCCCGATGATCGACATGACGTTCCAGCTCATCACGTTCTTCATGTTCGTGATGAACTTCTCGGAGGCGGAGCAGGACGAGCGGATCCGCCTTCCGCTCAGCCAGCTAGCCAAGCCGTCCGACAGGGTGGTGGAGAAGCCGCTCACCCTGCAACTCACCAGCGCCGGTTCGGTGATCTATGCCGGAGAGCTCGTGGCGGTGCGTGACATCGGCAGCTATCTGGAGCGCGAGAAAGCGGTGATGCTCGACGAGGGTCGCGAGCCGAGTGGCGCCACGGTGATCATTCGCGCCGACGGTCGTGCGAAGACCGGCGAGGTGCAGGAAATCATCCGCACCTGCCAGGAGAAGGGATTCGAGCGGTTCGCCCTCCGCGCCCAGTATGACGAGGGGGGCTGACGATGGCACGGCGCCGCACGTCCGCACTGGCGGAGAAAGTCGATATCAACATGACGCCGATGATCGACGTCGTGTTCCAACTGATGTCGTTTTTCATGTGCACGCTCAAGGTGATCGCCCCCGAAGGGGACTTCGACGTCCGCATGCCGTTGGCGACCGCCGCCGCAGCGGTTCCCGACGATCAGCAGGTGCCGCCGATACGCGTCCGCCTCACCGCGAGTGCCGATGGCCAGTTGACCGGGATCACCATGAACGGCACGCCGGTCGCCGACTTCGCCGCCCTACGGGGCCGAATCGTGGGACTCGTCGGCGACGATCGCGGCCCGAATTCGCTCGCGGAGCGGACCGAGGTCGAGTTCGACTGCGACTACGGCTTGCGCTACTTCAACGTCGTCCAAGCGATCACCGCCGTGTCGGGCACCGTCGAGGACGGCCGGATCGTGGAACTGGTCCGGAAGATCAAATTCACCCCGGTCAAGAAGCCGGGTGGCGGCCGCGACCCGTGAAGCTTCCTGGGATGGCTCGTCCCTTCCACGCTTATCCGCGGGGATGGAACTCGCCATGGACCCGTCGCAAGCGCCCTGCGTCGACGTGGGTGTAGCGCTGCGTGGTGGCGATGCTCGAATGGCCGAGCATCTCCTGCACGTGTCGGAGGTCGACCCCACCCGACACGAGATGCGTCGCGAACGAATGCCGAAGCGTATGGGGGCCGATCTCGGCGGGTATCGCCGCCGCTTTCGCGTAGTGACGCACGATCTCCCACATCCGCATGCGTGACAGGCGATTGCCGCGAGACGAGACGACGACCCAGTCGGTCGTCCCGGGGCCTGTCCAGCGCGTGCGGGAGCCGTCGAGCCAGACGGTCAGTGCCTCGATCGCCCGTCGGCCCAATGGCACGACGCGCTCCTTGTTGCCTTTGCCGCGGCAGGTCGCGTAGCGCTCGGGCAGATGGAGGTCGGCGAGGCGCATGCCGCTCACCTCGGTGGCCCGGCATCCGGTGGCGTACAGCAATTCGAGAAGCGCCCTGTCGCGCCGACCGCGGTCGCTGCCGATGTCGGGTGCGCGCAGGAGCCGATCCACTTGTGAGGGCGAGAGCGTCGCCGGGATCGCGTCGTCGCGACGCGAGGCCACGATCGCGGTCGCAGGGCTCTCGCCGACGACTCCCTCCAATTGGAGGAACGCGAAGAAGGTGCGGAGCGTGGCGGCGTGCCGTGCGATGCTCGCCCGTGCCAGGCCGCGACGCGCGAGGGACGACAGGTAGTCGCCGAGGTCGGCCACCGTCACCGCGGTGACGGGACGATCGGCAAGCCATGACGCGAAGGCGACGAGGTCGCGCCGGTAAGCCGCCCGCGTGTTGTCGGCGAGGGTCCGTTCGTGACGGATGTAGCGGAGAAACCGCTCGGCAAGGAGCGGCATCGCGGGGACGTCATCCCCGACGGGCGGACAGTCGTCGAGGAGGATGGGCCGCGGCCCGCGGGCCCCCCGGCGGGCTGGCGTGCCGCCCCGCGTGGGTTCGCCGGGCCGCTCCCGGCCGCCGGGACCGGGTTCCATGGCCATCGCGGTCCCTCCGCACAGCGGCGGCAGACGCCGCCGATCAGGGGTCGTAGCCGAGATTCGGGGCCAGCCAGCGCTCCACCTCGGCGACCGACATCCCCTTGCGGCCGGCGTAGGACTCGACCTGGTCGCGGGTGATGCGGTCCACCGCGAAGTATCGGCTGTCCGGGTGGGCGAAGTAGAGGCCGCTGACACTCGCGGCCGGCAGCATCGCACAGCTCTCGGTGAGGGTCATGCCGGCGTTGCGGCCGGCATCGAGCCACGCGAACAACGAACGCTTCTCGGTGTGATCGGGGCAGGCCGGGTAGCCGGGGGCGGGCCGGATCCCCCGATACCGTTCCTCCACGAGATCCTCGATCCCCAGGCCCTCGTCGCGTCCGAACCGCCATTCACGACGCACGCGGGCGTGGAGCCATTCGGCGAAGGCCTCGGCCAGTCGATCGGCGAGTGCCTTGACGAGGATCGAGGAATAGTCGTCGTGCTGGCGGTCGAACTCCCGGCAGAGTTCATCGCACCCGTGTCCGGCGGTGCAGGCGAAGGCACCCACGTAGTCGCCACGTCCGCTTCCCAGCGGAGCGACGAAGTCGGCCAGCGCGTGGAATGCCTCCTGCCCCTTCCGCTCCCACTGCTGCCGCAACGTGTGGATCCGCCCGATTTCGTGGCTCCGGGCTTCGTCGGTGAACAGCACGATATCGTCACCGTCGGCGTTGGCGGCAAAAAAGCCGTAGACGCCGCGGGCGACGAGTGAACGGTCACGGACGATGCGACCGAGCAAGGCCAGCGCGTCGGCATGCAGCCGTCGAGCCTCCTCGCCGACGGTCGGGTCGTCGAAGATCGCCGGGTACTTGCCCTTCAACTCCCACGAGAGGAAGAACGGCGACCAGTCGATGTATGGAACCAGTTCGTCGAGGGCCACGTCGTCGAGCACCCGGACGCCGAGGAACTCCGGCACGTCGATCGGCGCCGCGCTCCAGTCGGTCGTCCAGTGCTTGGCGCGGGCGGTGGCGTAGGGGACCAGTTTGGTCTCCTGCCGACGCTTGAAGTTTTCCACGTCGCGGGCCTGGGCCTCGCGGGTGGCACGGACGAACTCCTCCCGACCGGTCGGGCTGAGCAGTCGCTCCACCACGCCGGCCGCCCGGGAGGCGTCGTTGACATGGATGACCGCGCCGGAATACCGCGGGGCGATCTTCACCGCCGTGTGGCGAGCCGACGTCGTCGCCCCGCCGATGAGCAAGGGCATCGTCAGCTTGGCGTGCTCGAACTCCTGCGCCACCTGAACCATTTCGTCGAGGCTGGGGGTGATCAAGCCCGAGAGGCCGACGATGTCGGCACGATGACGGACCGCTTCATCGATGATCTTCGTGCAGGGCACCATCACGCCGAGATCGACGACCTCGTAGCCATTGCATCCGAGCACGACGCCGACGATGTTCTTGCCGATGTCGTGCACGTCACCCTTCACGGTGGCGATCAGCACTTTTCCCCGCTTCGTGTCCGCCGCTCCGGATGCGGCCCGCTCCGCCTCCATATAGGGGAGCAGATGGTTGACAGCGCGTTTCATCACCCGCGCGCTTTTCACCACCTGCGGCAGGAACATCTTGCCTTCGCCGAACAGGTCGCCCACCGTCTGCATGCCGCGCATCAGCGGCCCCTCGATGATCTCGAGGCTGGTCGCGTACCGCTGCCGCGCCTCTTCGACGTCGCCCTCGACGTGGTCGGCGATGCCCTTGACCAGCGCGTGGGTCAGCCTGTGTTCGACGTCGAGGGTCCGCCACGAATCGGCCTGGGTGGTGTCACCGGGATCCCGTCGCTTGACCGTCTCGGCGAACTCGACGAGCCGCTCCGTGGCGTCGGGGCGACGATCGAAGAGGACGTCTTCGATACGGACCCTGAGTTCCGGCTCGATCTGTTCGTAGACTGCGAGTTGACCCGCGTTCACGATTCCCATCTCCATCCCCGCGCGGATGGCGTGGTACAGGAAACAAGAATGCATCGCCTCGCGCACCACTTCGTTGCCGCGGAAGGAGAACGAGATGTTGCTCACGCCTCCCGATACCTTGACCAGCGGCATCGTCTCCTTGATGCGACGGGTGGCCTCGATGAAGTTGAGTGCGTAGCGGTTGTGCTCCTCGATGCCGGTGGCCACGGTGAGGATGTTCGGGTCGAAGATGATGTCTTCGGGGACGAACCCGGCCCGCTCCGTGAGCAGCCGATAGGCGCGCTGGCAGATCGCCACACGCCGCTCGATGTCGGTGGCCTGACCTTCCTCGTCGAACGCCATCACCACGACCGCCGCGCCGTAGCCGCGCACCGTCCGTGCCTGCCGGAGAAAGGCTTCCTCCCCTTCCTTGAGGCTGATCGAGTTGACGATGCCCTTGCCCTGGATGCATTTCAGGCCCGCTTCGAGCACCTCGAACCGTGAGGAGTCGATCATCACCGGAACCTTGGAGATTTCCGGCTCGCTCGACAGCAGCGTGAGGAACTTCGTCATCACCTTGACGCCGTCGAGCATCCCCTCGTCGACGTTGACGTCGATGATGTTGGCGCCGTTTTCGACCTGCTGTCGCGCGACACCGAGCGCCTCCTCGTAACGCTCCTCCTTGATCAACCGGGCGAAGGCGCGCGAGCCGGTCACGTTGGTCCGCTCGCCGACGATCGTGAAGCTGCTCTCGGGCCGCAGTTCGAGCATCTCGAGCCCGGAGTAGCGGCTGCGACGCGGCGGTTCCGCGGGCTTCCGCGGCGGGAACTCGCGCATCACGTCGGCGATCGCCCGGATGTGCGCCGGCGTCGTGCCGCAGCAGCCGCCGACGATGTTGAGCCATCCCGACTCGGCGAACTCGCGGAGGACGCCGGCCATCATCTCCGGCGTCTCGTCGAAACCGCCGAGCGCGTTCGGCAGCCCGGCGTTGGGATAGCAACTGACCAGGCGCGGGGTGATCCGTGCGAGATCGGCGACGTGCGTCCGCAATTTCTCCGGTCCGAGGGCGCAGTTGATGCCGGCCGACAGCAGGTCGACGTGCGAGATGCTCGTCCAGCAGGCCTCGACCGTTTGGGCGGAGAGGGTGCGGCCTCCCTCGAAGATCGTGAACGACGCCATGACGGGCAGCGACCGGCCGAGGTCGGCGAACGTGCACTCGATGGCGTGCAAACAGGCCTTCAGCACCAGCGTGTCGAAAGCGGTCTCGGCCAGGAGGATATCGACACCGCCGTCGATCAGCGCTTCGATCTGCTCGCGGTAGGCCGCCACCATCTCGTCGTAGGTGACGTCACGATGGCCGGGATCGGCGACGTTGCCGGCGATCGAGAGTTGCTTGTTCGTCGGACCGATGGACCCGGCCACGAAGCGGGGTTTGTCGGGCGTCCGTGCCGTCGCCGCATCGGCCGCCTGCCGGGCCAGTCGGGCCGCGGCGAGGTTCATCTCCCGCGTCAGCGACTGCAGTCCGAAATCGGCCAGGGCGACGCTCGTCGCGCCGAAGGTGTTGGTCTCGACGATATCGGCGCCGGCGTCGAGGTACGCGGCGTGGATTCCGCGGATCGCGTCCCCCTGGGTGAGCGTGAGGACGTCGATACAGTTTTTGAGATCGCGGCCGTGGTCGGGGAACCGCTCGCCCCGGAATCCCTGCTCGTCGAGCGCGAGAGCGTGGACCATCGTCCCCATGGCGCCGTCGAGGATGGCGATCCGCTCGCGAAGGACGTCGTGCAGGCTGGGGATGGGCATCGGAGATTGTACGGTTCCGGCGGAAACCGACTGCGGGCGGGGTTCCGAGATCGGCTCCCCATCATAGGTGACTGGAGAGGATCGGAAACCACGGGAAACCCTGCGGCCGATTTCCTCGTGCAGCGGCGAATCCGCGACTCGTGACTCAAGGCGGCAAGCCGGCTCGGTCGATGCGTCAGCCGACCGGGCCGCCCGGTTGCCGCCTCCCGACCCCGAGTGCCGGGCACCGCCCGAGGCTCCGATGGTGCTCGATCGACTCGATGCCGCATTCGTCGCCCGGATGGCCGGGCGGTCCCGTCGGTCACCGGCGCCGACCGTCGAGGGGCGGCAGGATGACACCGGGACGGCCGGCATCGCCGTCGCCGTCGGGCGCACGATGACCGGTTCCGCCGCCGGCGCCCTCCCTGGGAACGGCCTCCCGACGGGGCGCCATCACCGCGCGGCGGCGGATGGGCCCGCTGCGGCGATCGCGGAGCGCATCGTCGGCGCCGGGCGACGTGTCGTCGCCATCGCCGGTGCGGGCACCAGCGCCGGACTGGGCGCGGTCGCCATGGCAGTCGATGCGGCGCTGGCGGAGCGGGGCCTGCGGGTCCTGCGGCTGCCGCACTCCCCACTCCGCGGGACCGGCGACGCCGACGCCGCGGCGTACGACGTGGCCGACGTCGTGCTCGTGGTCGACGGTGATTGGTTTCCCCCGGGACCGATCCATGGTCGGCGCCTCGTCGCACGCGCCTGCGGCTACGACGGCGTGGTGCTCGTGCGGCCTCCTTCGACCGCATCCTGCCCAGCGCACGGCTCGGCGCTCGGTGCGATCGGCATCGACCTGCTCGCCACGGTGCCCGGTGACGCCGAGGCCCCATCGGACCGGGAGGGAGACTCGTGATCCAGCCGCCGCGCGGGGTCGTCGAACCGAGCGCTTCCCAGCGGGTGGCCGAGGCGCGGCTCGTCTATGCGCTGGAGGAGCCGGGCGGCATGGCCGTGCTCTGCGGACCGGGCGGTACGGGGGTGACGACCGTGCTCACCGCACTCTGGCGGCGCTGCGCCGAATCGAGCGGCGGGTTACTGGCAGGTTCGGTCGCCGAAGCCCGCGAACTGTTGGCCTTTCGCCGGCCGTCGGGCGGCGTGCTGCTGGTCGACGATTGCCATCTCGCCGCCGAGGGAGACCTCGATCGTCTGATCGAAGTCGCGCTCGGGGAGTCGCGCTGCGACGGCATCGTGCTCGGCGGACAGGGCCGGCTGCTCACCCTGCTGCAACGCTCCCCGACGCTCGCCGGCCGGGTGCGGCTCCGAGCCGTGCTCGGCACGTTCACCGCCGACGAGACCGCTGCCGTCGTGCGTCGACGTCTCGTCGACGAGGTCTGCACGGATGCGGCGCTGCGGGCGATTCACGAGATCAGCGGCGGTGTCGCCGGGGACGTGGTCCGACTCGCCGATCTGGTTTCCGCAGTCGCCACGGCGGAGCCCAACCGGCCGGTGGATGGAGCCGACGTCGAGGTGATCCACGGCCGCCTGCGGGCGGAGGCGGCCTGATCGACCGACGGCGTTGCCGCGCGAACGTCCGAGGCCGGGCCGGTCACGGTGGCGCCGCCGTGGAGACGGCGACGCGTGCGAGGTACGCCGCCACCGACTCGCCGTCGGCACCCGTGGAACGGTGCGGTGCGAACACCGCGTGATCGACGGGTGGCGGTTCGGAGTCGCCCCCCAGCATCATGCCGGCGAGCAAGAGCGCGCTCCCGGTCGAAAGATGCAGGCCGGCGCGGAAGTGACCGGTCGAGAGCCACACGTTGTCCCAGCCGGGCACCGCGCCGAGCGTCGGCAGGCCGTCATGGCTCCCCGGGCGGAGGCCCGACCATGACCGCTCCACCACCGCGTCCGGTAACGGTCCGAGCAAGCGGTGGGCGATGGTGCGCAGGGCGTCCTCGCCGTCGCGGGTGGTGCCGTCTTCGAATCCGGCATCCTCGATCGTCGCCCCGACCAGCAATCGTCCATCGGGCCGCGGCACCAGATAGTCGAGCCCGAACGACACGATCCGCCGCAGCAGTGGCCGGGGAGTCCGCAACAGGACGATCTGGCCGCGGATCGGCGTCGTCGGCAGATTGAGCCCGAGCGAGGCGAGCAACGCTTCCGACCAACTGCCGGCGGCGAGGCAGTAGCGTCCGGCGCGCACGGTGCCCGACGCGGTGCGGACGCCGACCACGCGACCGCCCTGCGTCTCGAAGCCGAGCGCCGCCGCCGGCGTGATCGCGACGCCGCGGGCGCGGCAGGAGGCGACGAGGGCGTCGAGGTGCCGTGAAGGCCGGATCTGGGACTCGTCCGCGAGAAGCACCCCGTCCGTGACCACCCCGGCGCGCACGGCGCCGGCGAGCGCCGGTTCGAGCGCTGCGATGGTGGTCGCGTCGACCGGTTCCGCCTCGATGCCGCGGCGCCGCCAACGTGTCCGCATGGCGTCGAGGCGCCCGCGTCCGGCGACACTGCCGGCGGCATGCAGGCCGCCGCAGCGCCGCAGCCCGTTGTCGATCCCCGTTTCCTCCTTCAGTTCGACCGCCAGGCGCTGGTGAGGCGGTCGCTCCAGGCGGTGAACCGCTCGAGCGCCGTCGCATCGTCGGCCGTGACGACGGGGGGCAGGATGCCGGCGGCGGCCCACGAAGCGGTCCGGTCGGCGGGGTCGCGGCTGAGCAGTTCGACCGTCGCGCCGCGGCCGGCCAACTCCCGGGCGAGCGACAAGCCGATCACGCCGCCGCCGACGATGCAGCAGTCGGCCATCGATTCTCGTGCCATCGGGTCAGGTGTTGGTCGGCACGTCGGGGGAATCGGCGACGTTCACCCAGACGTGCACATGGGGGGCCCCTCGGTAGTGCCAGACGAAGGACGGGCCCTCGAGTCGCCAGCAGTCCCAGACCCCGTCGTTGCCGATGTCGCCATCCCGGTAGAACGCCAGACGACAGGCCGCCAGCCCGCCTTGCGCGTCGAGGCAGCGACGCACCTCCGCCTGGTCGCCCGCGCGATAGGGTTCGAGCAGGACGGCGAGGACTTTCTCCAGTTCAACGCGTTGGTCGGCGGTCAATTCCGTGACCGGGATCCCCTGCTCGACGTTCGCCCCCCGGAACGCGACCGCGTTCTCCGCCGGTTGTGTGTCGACCAGCGCCAGCCGTCGTTGCCGGCCGTCGAGCATCGCCGCGACCTTGTTGGCGGCCAGCGCCTGCGGCCAGAACACGTTTCCCGGATGGGTGGCCTCCTCGTTGAAGCCGCCGGGATCGTGACCGTAGAAGATCGGTCCGCCGAAGGCGACGTGCGCGGCGGAATCGCCGTCACACCGCAGCGTCATGTGCCTGCCGGTCATGAGAAACTGGAACGTCCCCGAGCCCGGCGTGCCGATGAGCGCGATCGACTGCGCGCGGCCGAACCCACCCGCATCGTCCTCGAGTTGTTTGTCGATGCGTTCTTGCCATTCGGGGCGGATGAGTTGCTCGAAGATCGCGCGCACCATTCGCCTCTGCTCCGGGCTGTAGAAATCGCTCACCAGTTCCGGCTTGGTGACGTTCCAGTTGTTGCCCACACGGGTGCGCAGCAGACCGAGCTTCGGATCGACATGGTCCCAGGGGAAGCAGATCACGTCGCGCTGGGCCGGACTGAGCGTGGCGTGGAGCGCCTGGGCGAGCGTCTCGGCCGAGCGTTCCAGGGCGGGCTCCTCGCCGCGCCCCGCGACGCCGGTCGCCAACAGCGCCCCGGAGCCGACGAGGAAGCGGCGGCGGGAAACGGCGTGGGTGGGAGCGTGCATGGCGGTGGATCCTCCTCGGGGCCGGGAACATGTCTCGGCGGAACGACCCTTCAATCGTATCAACCCCGTCGACGGCGCGTCGCGGCAACGCGACTGCGTCCGCCGCGACCGCTCTGGCAGGCCGGGCAAAAAAACGTCGATCGCTGGGCCTGGACGATGCGTTCGATCGGCGTGTGGCACCGTCGGCACGGGCACCCCTCGCGACCGTAGACCCGGTGGAGTCTCTGAAAGCGTCCCTTGCGGTCATCGGCGGTGCGGTAGAGCTCGTCGCCGATGCTCGAGCCCTCGTGGCGGACGGCGGCGGCGAGCACGCGGCGGGTACACGCCGCGATGCGATTCCAGTCGCCGGCCGAGAGCCGGCGGCAGGCGGATCGTGGATCGATCCCGGCTCGATGGAGGATCTCCGCCGCGTAGATGTTGCCGATTCCCGCCACGGCGCGCTGGTCGAGCAACGCCACTTTGACGGCCCGGCGCGACGTCCCCAGCCGCCGCGCGAGCGTGCCGGCATCGATCACCAAGCCGTCTTTTCCGAGTGTCGCCGCCCCGCACACGCGTTCGAGCCCGGCCGCGTCCACCAGCCGGATCGTGCCCAGGCCGCGTTGGTCCCAGAAATGCAGACGGTGCGATGCCACGCCCGCGTCGAGATCGACCACCATCCGTACGTGGTCGGTGGTGGGAGGCTCGACCAGGAGCAAGAGGCCGGTCATCCGCGGCTCGATCACCAGCCACCGCGCCGCCGCTCCCGACCCCGCGACGACGCGGATCGCGATCCGCTTGCCATACCGCTCGACCGCCGCGACGTGAGAGCCGATCAGCAGTGACGCCAACAGCGCTGGCCTGGGGGTGATCTTCAACGGCCGGCGTCGGCCGCTCGGGAAGCGGGCAGCCGTGATCAGGGTTCCCTCGAGTGCCGCGATACCGCGGCGCATCGTCTCCACTTCCGGGAGTTCGGGCACGGCAACACCTCGGCGCTGGAACCCCCTGCGCCCGCGCCGGCGGGTACCGGTGGGACCGGAGCAGGCTACAATCCCCAGAGCGTCATCCTATCGTCGTCGCGAGGGCCGCGCGTCGGCGTGACCTTGCATCCGGGTGACGGTCGTCGCGACCGACGCCATCGACGATCATGGGTGCATTGCGTGGAGCTTCCGAGCATGCCGTCGTCCGCCGCCATGGTGCCATCTCCCGGGGGCGTCTCCGAGGTGCCCGATGCGCAGGGACGGTTCGGCCGCTTCGGCGGCCGTTACGTGCCGGAGACCCTGTCGGCAGCGCTCGATCAACTTTCCGCCGCGTACGACGAGGCCCGTGTCGATCCCGCGTTTCACGCCGAACTCGACCGGCTGCTCGCCGCGTTCGTGGGCCGGCCCACGCCGCTGCTGTTCGCGAAGCGGCTGACGGAGCACGCGGGCGGCGCGCGGATCTGGCTGAAGCGTGAGGATCTCGGCCATACCGGGGCGCACAAGATCAACAACACCCTCGGGCAGGGGTTGCTGGCGATCCGGATGGGCAAGTCGCGGATCATCGCCGAGACCGGCGCGGGCCAGCACGGTGTGGCGACGGCCACGGCCTGCGCCCGCTTCGGTCTCGAGTGCGTCGTCTACATGGGTGCCGAGGACGTCCGCCGCCAGGAGCCGAACGTCCGCAGCATGAAGATGATGGGTGCCGAGGTGCGCCCCGTGGAGAGCGGCTCGCGGACCCTCCGTGACGCGATCAACGAGGCGATGCGCGACTGGATGGGCTCCGTCGAGACGACGCACTACATCATCGGCTCGGTGGTGGGGCCCCACCCGTTCCCGAGGATCGTGCGCGATTTTCAGTCGGTGATCGGCCGGGAGACGATCGAGTTCTGCCGACGCGAGATCGGTCGCGACCCCGACTGCGTCGTGGCCTGTGTCGGCGGGGGTAGCAACGCGGCGGGGATGTTTCATCCGCTCGTCGATCGCCCCGGGATCCGCCTCGTCGGGGTGGAGGCGGGGGGGCGTTCCGCCCGACCCGGGGATCATGCCGCCAGCGTCTCGTTCGGAACGCCCGGCATTCTCCACGGCAGTCTGTCCTACGTGCTCCAGGATGCCGACGGGCAGACGGCCGACGTCCATTCGGTGTCGGCGGGCCTCGACTATCCCGGTGTCGGACCAGAGCACGCCTGGTGGCACGACACGAAGCGCGTCGAGTACACGAGCGTCACCGACGCCGAGGCACTGGCGGCCTTCGATCTGGTCGCTCGTCGTGAGGGCATCCTGCCGGCGCTCGAGACATCGCACGCGCTGGCGTGGGCGGTGCAGGAAGCGGCCCGCAGGCCGGCTGACGAGCATATCGTCGTCTGCCTCTCGGGGCGTGGTGAGAAGGACGCCGCCGAGATCGCGCGGCTGCGGTCGATCGCCGACGCCGGGGGCCACGGATGAGCATCGCAGGGGGTGCGGGGGCGCTGGCCGCCCGATTCGCGGCGTTGGCAGCGCACGGTCACGCGGCCCTGGCGCCGTTCGTGACCGCCGGCGATCCCGATCTCGATGCCACGGTGGCCGTTCTCGAGGCCCTCGATCGCGCCGGGGCGGATCTCTGTGAACTCGGCGTCCCGTACAGCGATCCGATCGCCGACGGACCCGTCATCCAGGCCGCCTACACGCGGGCGCTGGCCGCCGGGTTCACCTTGGAGAAGTTCTTCGCGATGGTCACGCGCGCGACCGGCCGCGTGCGGATGCCGATCCTCGCGATGGTGAGTTATTCGATCATTTTTCGGCGCGGCGTCGATCGGTTCGTCGCCGATGCCGCCGCCGCCGGGCTCGCCGGCCTGGTCGTGCCGGACCTGCCCCTCGAGGAGTCCGCTCCGCTGGATGGCGCATGCCGCGCCGCGCACCTGGCCCTGGTGCGGTTGGTGACACCCACCACGCCTCCGCAGCGCGCCGAGGCGATCGCGCGGCAATCGACCGGGTTCGTCTATTGTGTCAGCGTGGCGGGCGTGACGGGGGCCCGGGCCGCCTTGCCCGCGGGCTTGGCGGAGCGCGTGGCGTGGTTGCGGACGGTGTCGCGCGTGCCGGTGCTCGTCGGATTCGGCATCGGCGATCCGGAGCAGGTGCGGGCGCTCGCCGACGTTGCCGACGGCGCGATCGTCGGGTCGGCACTGGTGCGGCGCATCGCGGAGTTGACTCCGCAGGGCCGTGAGGCGCTGGTGGCCGGCGTCGAGGCTTACGTCGCGCCCCTGGTGCGCGCGGCGCGATCCTGACGCCGCACCGACCCCGTCGGGAATGCCTCATGGAACATCCGCGCGACCTGACCGCTTGGCTCGAGCAGGCGCGGAAACGCCCCGGGATGTTCGTCGTCGGAAAATCGTTGGCCCAACTCGAGGCGCAGTGCGTCGGGTGGTCGGCGGCACTGGCGGCCCACGGTATCGACGACTGCGCGGTTGGCTTCAATCGGCGCTTCTGCCGGTGGCTCCGCGCGACGCAGGGCTGGAGCGTCTCGAGGGGCTGGGCCGATGCGATCCTGCGCGCGAGCGACGGCGATCCCGAGACGGCCTGGACGCGCTTTTTCGAGTTGTTCGACACGTTCCGCACTGCCGAGCCCCCCGTCGGTTGACGTTCGCGTCGCCGCGGCGTGATCCTCCGGCGTCTCGATGTCACGATCGCCGTTGCCACGGCTCCACCGTCGCCCTGGCGGGCCGGCGTGGCGGTTGCCTGTCGACTCACGCCAGGATGTCCCGGATCACCTGGCCATGCACGTCGGTCAGACGCCGGTCGATTCCCGCGGTGCGGAACGTGAGCCGCGTGTGGTCGATCCCGAGGAGGTGGAGGATCGTCGCCTGGAGATCGTGGACCGTCGTGATCCCGGACGCTCCCTGGTAGCCGAGGTCGTCGCTCGTCCCCTGCGTCGCGCCGGCCTTCACGCCGGCGCCCGCCAGCCAGGTGACGAAACTGCCGCCGTTGTGGTCGCGGCCCTGGCCGTTCTGCGCGAACGGCGTGCGGCCGAACTCCGTCGTCCAGATCACCATCGTGTCGTCGAGAAGGCCGCGGGCGTGAAGGTCGTCGAGGAGCGCGGCGATCGGCTGATCGACCGAGAGTGCGATCGGCGGGAGTTCTTTGGGGATACTGCCATGGTTGTCCCAGTTGTTGACCGCCCCCTGGGGACCACTCCACACCTGCACGAAACGCGTGCCGCGTTCGATCAATCGACGGGCCAAGAGGCAACGCTTGCCGAAGTCGGACGTCTCCGTGCGGTCGAGGCCGTAGGCGCGGCACGTCGCCACCGACTCGGTTGCGAGATCGCACGTCGCCGGGGCGGTCAGCTGGAGCCGGGCGGCGAGTTCGCCGGCCGCGATCCGCGCCTCGAGCCGTGAGTCGTACGGCCGTGCGGCGGCGTGACGGCGGTTGACGCGCTGGATGATCGCCAGCGTGTCCCGGTCGGCATCGCCACGGGCGAAGGGATACTCGGCGGCGGCGAAGGTGTCGGCGATCGGCTCGGCGCGGCCGGCATCGACCACCGTGGCCTGGTGCCGCGCCGGGAGGAATCCAGCGGAGAAGTTTCCCTTCTGGTTGTACGGCAGGCCGCGCGGATCGGGCAGGACCACGAACTCGGGCAGGTCGTCGACGATCCGTCCGAGCCCGTAGGAAATCCAGGCCCCGAGGCAGGGAAACCCAGGCAGCATGAATCCCGTATTCATCATGTAACTGGCCGGCCCGTGGACGTTGGTGGTCGTCTTCATCGCCATGAGAAAGGCCATGCGATCGACGTGCAGCGCCTGGCACGGGAAGACGTCGCTCACCCAGCGGCCGGTCTCGCCGTGGCGTGCGAAGCCGAACGGGCACTTCATCACGGTTCCCGCCGGTGTCGTGAACCCCTCCGGTTTTTCCCTGGGGCCGAGCGCCTCGCCGTGGTGCGTCTCCAACGCCGGCTTGAAGTCGAAGGTGTCCATCGGGCTGACGCCGCCGTTCATGAACAACTGGATGACGCGCCGCGCACGAGCGGGGTGATGAACCCCGCCGAGCGGCCCGGCGACGGCGCCGCCGGGTGCATCGCCGAATCCTTCGCGCTGGAGTAGACCGGCCAGCGCGACAAGACCGAAGCCCCCGCCCGCGGCGGCGAGCAGGTCGCGGCGGGTCGGGGGGAAGGGCATCATGCGGTCCGATCGCAGAGGCGTTCAGTCGATGAACAGGAAATCGTCGGCGTTGAACAGGGCGCGGGCGAGCGCCGCGCATCCGTGCCGTTCGGCGAGCGCGACGAACTCCCCCGCCTCCTCCGCGCTGGGATCGCGCAGCCACGCACGGCGGACCATCCAGCGAACGCGATCGATCGTCTGTCCAGGGAGACGCTCGGCCGCCAACCCGAAGGCACGGGCCTGATGGAGCACGAAGCGGTTGTTGGCGAGCACCAGGCTCTGCAGCGCCGATGCGGAGAATCCACGCGAGGGGGTGAGGAGGCCGAGGTCGGGAAAGTCGAGGGCGTCGAACAGCGGGTCGGGGATGCCGCGCCACACCACCCGATAGATCGCCCGGCGGTCGGCCCCCGGTGCATCGAGGTCGAACGCCCCGTAGTCGAGGATCGGCGTGAGTTGGGCACCCGGTCGCTGTGTGAAGCGTGCGATCCCGGGGCCGCCCCGCGTTTCGTCGAGCCGACCGGCGACGGCCAGGACCGAGTCGAAGAAGCTCTCCGCATCCATTCGGCGGCGCGGCATCCAGGCGAGCGAGCGCCCGTCGGGGTCGCGGGCGAACCCGCCCGGCGGCGGGGTGGAGACGCGGCCATAGGCCCGGCTGGTGACGATCAGCCGATGGAGATGCTTGAGCGATCCAGAGTCGCGTAGTTCACACGCGAGCCAATCGAGGAGCTCCGGGTGGCTCGGGAGTCCACCCATCCGGCCGATATCACCCGGCGTGTCGCACAGTCCGCGGCCGAAGTGCCAGTGCCAGACGCGGTTGGCGATGCTGCGCCACGTCAATGGGTTGGCGGGGTGGACGAGCCAGTCGGCGAGCGCGGCACGCCGCGCCGACTCGGGGGCCTCGGGGGGCAGTTCGAATCGCGCCGGGAGCGCCGCGATCGCGGACAAAGACCCCGGGCCGACCGGCTGCCCCGGGCGGTCGATGTCGCCGCTCTCGAGGAGATGGATGACGCGCGGCGGCCGGATCGAGATCGTGCCCCGCTCGTTGGTGGCGGTCGCCGCGGCCGCGTAGAGCCTCCGCGGCGCCGGAAGGGCGGCCAGTTCGGCCCGGGCACGGGCCCCGACGACCGCCCCGGCTAGCGCCGCGGACTGGTCGCGCGATCGCGCGGCGGGGGTGACGGCCAGGGCAGCCTCCGCGTCGGCGGACAGTGCGACCGCCAAGGCGGGGTCGCCGTCGGTCCACGAGCACCGGAAGCGGCCTATCACATGCGCGCCTCCATGGAGCTGGCGCAGGGAGACGACGAGCGTGTCGCCGGCGCCGAGGACGACCGCCTCCACCGGCACGAAGACCGCGTGGTGTGACTGGCCTTCCCGCGGGTGGATCCCCCACGCGGTCGCCGGCTGGCCGTCGATCGCTTGCGCGATCGCCCAGCCTTCCTGCTCGAAGTCGGCGCTGGCACGGGCGATTACCGGACGGCGCGGCTCCCCGGCGTCGGCGGGAAACAGGGTGAGCTCGAGGTCGGACAGATGGAAGTTACCGTTGGGCGCCCTTCCCGGCCCCGTCATCGGCAGCGATGGGTCGGTCATCACGTCGATCCGCAGGGCCGTGATCGGCGGCAGCGGTCCGGCGACCGAAAGCGTCACGACATCGCGGTCCGGGGCGACGCCGCGCGACACGATCGAACCGTCGTCCTGGCGGACCAGCTCCGCGCCGAACGCCGATACGTAGCTCGTCAGCGGCAGCGTGCGCCACGTCGACCGCGGCCCGGCCGCCTCCCAGTCGGAGACCAAGGTGCCTTCCGGCATGTCGAGGAGCGTGACCGGGGCGGTGGCGGCACGATCGGCGAGCCTCTGCCAGCGCCGCCGCGCGGCCGCGACCGCTGCGTCCGCTTCCCAGTCGATCTCTCCCTTGCCGACACCGGCGAACACCGCCTGGAGCGCGTAGTAGTCTTCCTGCGTGATCGGATCGAACTTGTGGTCGTGGCAGCGCGCGCAGTTGGCCGTCGTGCTCGCCAACGACCCCATCGTCTGGGTCACCAAGTCGTCACGATCGAGGTATTCGAAGGTGCGCGGCGCCGTGCTCGCGGCGGAATGGTCGTAGGGGCCGGCCCCGAGGAAGCCGAGCGCGGCACGCTCCGGTCCGTCGTCGGGAAAGAAGTGGTCGGCGGCGAGTTGGGCGCGGACGAACGTCGGCCACGGCATGTCGGCGTTGAGGGCCGCGATCACCCAGTCGCGGAAGGGCCATGCCGCCGGACGGAACACGTCGTGCTCGAAGCCGTGGCTGTCGGCGAAATGGATCGAATCGAACCAGTGGCGGGCGAACCGTTCGCCGTAGCGTGGCGATTCGAGCAGCCGGTCGACGAGTCGCGTCACCGCGCCATCGCCATCGTCGACCACGAAGGCTTCGACCTCGTCGGGGCTCGGCTGGATACCGTGCAGGTCGAGCGTGAGCCGACGCACCAGCGTCCTCCGGTCGGCGGCGGAGGCGCTGCCGATCCCGCTGCCCACGAGTCGCGCGTCGATGAAGGCATCGACAGCGTTCCCATCGGGCACGTCGCCGGGAATCACCGGCCGTCGTAAGGGCTGGAGCGACCACCAGTCACCGATCTGTGGCTCGACGGAACGCGGATCGTCGGCGCCGCGTCGCACCCATTCCGTCAGGGTCGCGATCTCGTCCGCGGGCAGCGGATCGGACGGCATGCGCAGGATGGCGTCGGTGTGCCGGACGGCGGTGATCAGCAGGCTCGCGTCGGGGTCGCCTGGTACGATCGCCGGCCCGCGGTCCCCGCCACGCTCCCAGCCACTTCTCCAGTCGAGCGCCAGGCTGCCTTCCATCCGCCCGGCGCCGTGGGAGTGGCAGGGCAGGCAGCGGCGCTGGAGCAACGGGGCGACGCGGGTGGTGAAGAAGCCCTCGTCGGCGCACACCCGTGCCGGCGACGCCGTCGTGATGACCACCGCCCACACCAGGCGGGCGACGGCCGGCAACGCGCCGCCGCCCGGAGGCGTGGTGCGACGGCCGGCGCGCGGCGGGGTGACCGTCGGGTCGTGGATGGCCAACGTTCCCATCGCAAAGCCTCTGCACCGGCAGCGTGCCCGGAGACCGAGCCATGATCGGCCGCTGGCCCCGGGTGGGTCAATCGCCAGCGGGTTCTAGGTCGTCCTCGAGCCACTGGGCCGACCAGGCTGGATGGTACCCGACGCCGCTGGGCACGATCCCGGCATCGACCAGTGTGGCCACCGCGGCGGCGATGGCGGCGGAGCCGGCGAACGACGCCTCGACGGTGTCGGGATCGACGGCCCGGACCGATGGCCCGGAGCCGAAGATGGCGACCGCCTCGTCGGCGCGACCGGGCACGGCGAAACGCACACGGTAACGGCGCGTGCCGAATCCTTCGGGTGTGGCGACGCCCTGCCGCACGAGGCGGCCCGACGCCACCAAGGCCAGATGCGTCCAGCCGGACGGAACC
>JBJSXB010000091.1:0-3843 GCA_046086245.1 Planctomycetaceae bacterium
CGGCGGGCGTGCCGTACGGCAGCGCTGCATCGCGCGCGGAAAACCGTAGAGTACCCGATCATGACCTGGCTCACCCGACTCGTGGTCAGCGTGCTCGCCGCCGGACTGACGGCATGGCTGCAGATCGCGCCGCGCCGCGGCACGGGCGGCCTGGAGGCGCTGGGTTTGATGGCGGACCGGTTGGCGGTCGCCGCATTCCTGGCGAGTGTCTTCTCGCTCGCCTACCGCGGCACGATCACCCTCCGCACGGTGGCGACCGACATGCGCGACCGGCCGCGTTTTTGGTGTGTGGCGGCGCTGGTGTTCGTGGCCTATCTCGGCAGCGGCTTTCTCCCCGAGTCGATGCGCCGCTGGCCGCCCGCGTGGTCACCGTGACGGCGTGACCTATTCCCCGATGGCGAGTTCGCCGGGCCGAACCCCCGCCCCCCACGCCGCCGCGATCGCCAGCAGGTCCACCTCTCCCCCCGGACCGGGGCACCGCACGACCACAGGCGTTGCGTTGCCGGTGCGGTAGGCGACCCCGTCGGCCGTGGGCGTCACGGTCCGAACCCCCTCGGCCGCGCCGGCGCCGTCCCCCACCAACACGTCCCCCACCAACACGTCCCCCACCCGCACGTCCCTCACCAGCACGACGCGCGCTGCACCGAGCGCGGCACGGACCGCGGCCTCGTCGGGGCTGCCACGCCGCACCACCGCGACGCCGGTCGTGCCGAGGGCGTGGAGCAGCGCGGCACGGTGGGCGTCGGGCGCTGCCACCGAGGGGAACACCGCCACGTCGCACCGGCTCGTGCCCAGGCCGACCCCCGATGCGGCGGCGTGGCTGACGAACACCCCAGCGTCGACGCCGGGGTGCGACTTGATCGCGCGGAGCGCCGTGCCGTCTCCCACCCCGACCCGCCACGCGGCTTGGCCGGCGAGCGACAAACCATCCGCGGTGGCGACCACGGTGCGCCGCCCGGCCCGCTCCAGATGCCGGCCGATCGCCGCGGCGATGCCATCCGCTCCGGGAGCCTCCGCGACGGCGACCAGGGTGATCCGACCATCGGCACCCGGTGGATAGAGCAACTCGACGATCGCTGCCCCCACCGGCTGCGGCCTGCCCTGCAGCGGCGCCACGTGCATGAAGATGCCCGGCCCGGCGTTGACCTCGATCACCATGCCGCGCTGCGTTTCGAGGGGTCGGCCGATGTCTTCGGCGACCACGTCGAGGCCGGCGATGTCGAGCCCGACGGTCCGCGCGGCCAGGACGGCGCGGGCGGCGACCTCGGGATGGACCTCGTCGGTCTCGTCGGCCGTGAGGTCGCCGTTGACCTTGATGACCACGCGCCGTCCCTTCTCGAGCACCGTCTCCGGCGCGAGCCCGCCGCGGGCGAGCAGCGACCGGGCGACGTCGTCGATCCGCATGACGCCGAGAAGATCGGTGTAGTTCTCACCCCGCAGCGGGTCGCGGTTGGCCTCGTCGACGAGTTGGGCGATCGTGCTCACGCCGTCCCCCACGACGGCGTCGTGCTGACCGCGCGACGCGGCGACCACGCGCTCGCCGACCACCAGCAGGCGGTGGGCGACGCCGGGGGCGAACTGCTCGACGATCACCCCCGCCGCCGTCGACGAGTTCTCGCGCGCGGCGAGATCGAAGCTGTCGCGCACCTGATCGGCGCGCGTGAGCCCGAAGGAGATGCCGCGGCCGTGGTTGGCGTCGCGCGGTTTGACCACCACCGGATAGCCGAGCTCCTCGGCGGCGCGGCAGGCGTCGTCCGGCGAGTGGGCGACCCGACCCAACGGCACGGGCACGCCGACGCGGCGCAGCAACAGCTTGGTGAGCTCCTTGTCCTGCGCGATCGACTCGCCGATCGAACCGGTGGCATCGGTTTCGGCGGTCCAGATCCGGCGCTGCCGCCGCCCTTCGCCGAGTTGCACGAGGCTGGCGCTGGTGACGCGGTGGGTGGGGATGCCACGGGCGACCGCGGCCCGGACGATGGCGCGGGTGCTCGGCCCGAGGCGGTGGGTGTCGGCGACGTCGACGAGCGCCCGCACCTCGGCGGCGGCGTCGAAGGGATGGTCGTGGACCGCGGCGAGGAAGCACGACCGCGCCGTGTCGAGACAGGCGCGCGTGAGGCGATCCTCCTCGGACGTCGCGGCGACGAAAAACCCGCCCGGCAGCGGCTCGGTCCAGGTGCCCTCGGGCGCCGTCCCGGCGGCGGCCAGGAGCGTGCCCCACAGCCAGCGCAGCAGCGCCGCCGCATCGGCGTCGGCGAGCAGTTCGTCGAGCCCCGGCCCGGGCACCACCGCCGGCGGGTCGAAGCGCGTCTCGTGCGGTCGCGACTCGAGCACGGCCCGCCAGCCGCGCAGCCGCGTGGCGGCGGCCGCGTCGGCGCCGAGATTCCACGCCGCGTGGGGCCCGGGATCGACGTCCACCTCGACCACCGGAAGGGCGTGCCACCGGCTGGCCCCGTCGTACTCCGTCGTCCGCCGCCATTCCATGCGTCTGTGTCCCCGCCCTCGGGCCTCCGGTTCATCATGCCGTCACCCGCCGGACGAATCGTACCAGCGTCCGCCGTGGGGAGGGCAGGGCGGTCGGGGCGGCCCCGTCAGCCGATGATCGCCGCGATCGGTGTGCCGTGGTCGATGGCGAGCCGTTTCCGCTCCGGCAGTTCCAGCCGCCGCGAATCGAGCCCGAGCAACCGGAGGATCGTCGCGTGGATGTCGGTCACGTAATGCCGATCCTCGACGGCATGGAAGCCGAGCTCGTCGGTCGCCCCGTGGACGCAGCCCCCCTTGATGCCGCCGCCGGCGAGCCACACCGAAAAACCGAAGGGGTGGTGGTCGCGGCCGTCGGCCCCCTGGGTGCCGGGGGTGCGGCCGAACTCGGTGGCGAAGACGACGATCGTCTCGTCGAGGAGGCCGCGGCGGTGGAGATCGGCGAGCAGGCCGCCGATCGGTTGGTCGACCGCCCGGGAGAGCTTTTCGTGGTTGCCGCGCAGGCCGCCGTGGGCGTCCCAGGCGCCGGCACCGCCACCGCCGTGCTGGATCTGCACGAACCGCACCCCGCGCTCCACGAACCGCCGCGCGGCGAGCAACTGGAGGGCGAACTCGCGGCACTCGGGCCGATCGAGCCCGTAGAGGCGGTGGGTCTCGGGGGTCTCGGCGGCGACGTCGACGACCTCCGGCACGCTCGATTGCATGCGGAAGGCGAGCTCATAGGCGGCGGTGCGCGCCGCGGTGGTGGCGTCGCCGGGATAGCGCCGGGCGGTGAGGCGATTGAGGTCGGCGACGAGGTCGAGCCCCACCGCGGCGGCGGGGTGCGGAAAGGGGCGCTCCGGCTGGCCGAAGTCGAGCGGACTGGCGGGATCGATCCGCAGCGGCACGGCGTCGTGGGCCGGACCGAGATAGTGGCCGTCGCGACGGTTCCAGTATTCGCGCGTGCCGATCGAGATGAACTGCGGCAGCGCCGGGTTGAGCGAGCCGAGCGCGTAGTGGACCCAGCCGCCGAGCGTGGGGGAGACCGGGTCGAGCATGTGCCGCCCGGTGTGAAACTGCCCCTGGGCGCCGTGGTCGTTGTCGGTCGTCCACATCGACCGCACGATCGCCATCCGGTCGACGTGTCGGGCGGTGTGCGGGAACCAGTCGCTCACCTCCACGCCCGCCTCGCCGTGCCGCCGGAAGCCGACCTGCAACGGATAGAGCGTGACCCGCTTGTCGTGGGCCCCGGCCCCGACCCGCCGCTCGACCGACAGTTTTTGCGGATCGAGCACGTCGGCGAAGGGCGTTTCGGTGATCGACTTGCCGCCGTACTTCGTGACCATCGGCTTGGGGTCGAAGCTCTCGAGATGGCTGACGCCGCCG
>JBJSXB010000092.1:0-10806 GCA_046086245.1 Planctomycetaceae bacterium
CAACGGGGTCGCCGCCCGGCCGTCGGGAACCGAGCCGAAAATCAAGTTCTATCTGTTTGCGGTCGCGCCTCCCGGGCCGGCGGTCGACCTGCCGGCGACCAAGCGTGCCCTCGCCGCCCGCCTCGACGGACTGGAACGCGACCTCCGCGCCCTCGCCGCCGTTTGAAAGACGAAGACCCGCATCGGCGGGGCGATCGGTCGCCGGCCGCGGGGCGCGGGTCACGATCGGCGGCGGTCGGATAAGCAATGGGTAGGCAGAGGGCATCATCTGGCGTCACGCCGCCGTACCGCGATGCGGCCGGCATCCGCCGGCACGCCTCCGACGGCGCGCCCATCCGACGGCGAGCAATGGACGAACGTATCCGCACGGCGACGCGATTGTGGACGCTGGCCCAGCCGGCGGTGTCGGCGTTCATCACCGGTCTGGTCCGCGACTTCCGCGACCGTGACGACGTGCTCCAGGAGGTGGCGGTGGCGGTGATCGAGTCGTTCGACCGCTACGATCCTGCGCGTCCGTTCGTGCCCTGGGCGATCGGCGTCGCCCGCAATCAGGTCGGGCTGTATCTGCGTCGCCGCGGACGTGATCGCCTGTGCTTCGACTCCGCGGCGCTGGACCGCGTCGAGGCCGCCTTCGCCGGCGTCCCCGTCGAGGACCTCGATCGGCTCGACCGCCTGCGCGAGTGCATCCGCGAACTCGACGGCCGCGCCCGGCGGCTGTGCGAACTGCGATACGGGGACGACCTCAAGCCGGCGGCGATCGCGCCGCTGGTGGGGATGACCGCCAATACCGTCGCCAAAGCCCTGCAGCGCGTGCGCGACCGGTTGCGCGCGTGCATCGAGCGGCCCGCCGCCGCCCCGGGGTGACGCATGAAACACGACGACGACCTCGACACACTCATCGATCGGCATCTCGACGACGGCCTCTCCGCCGATGAGACGGCCCGGCTCGGGCGCCGTCTCGCCGGCGAGCCGGATGCCGCCGACCGGTTCGCCCAGGCCCTGCTGCTCCACGACCGTCTCGGCGATCTGCTCCGTACCGAGCGCGGCACGGCGATCGATCCGTCGCGATCGGGGGCGACGTCGAAGCGCCTGCCGCACCGTCGGGGGCCGCGGCTCTGGCAGACGGTCGCCGCGATCGCCGGCATCGTCGCCGTGGGCGCGCTGGCCCGGCAGGCCATCGCCCCGGCATGGGCGGCTGCCGGCTCGCTCGAACGGGCGCTCGCCGCGACGGCCGCGGCGGTCGATCGCGAATACCTGATCCGGGTGCTCGATCACGGACCGGACGGTCCTCCGGATCCCGTCACCTCGCCACGCGGTGGACGCAAGCCGGGCATCGACGGCGGCCGGCTCCACGTCCGTGGCAGCGACGCCTTCGTGTTGGTGCGGCGGTTCGCCGACGGCAGCCTGTTCGTCAACGGCAGCGACGGCGTGATCGGTTGGTCGGTGCCGCCGGGCGGTCCGGTGCATCTCAGCCACGACACCCGCCGCTTCCGCCGCGCCGTCCCGGGGGAACGCGACGCGATCCCGTTCCTCGATCTGCGTCGCGCCATCGACGGCCTCCGGCATGGCTACCGGCTCGCGGTCCTGCCCGCCGCGGGCACCGACGATGCCGCGGTCGTGCAGATCCTCGAGGCGTCGCGCCTCCGCGGCCGCGGTCCGCAGCAGGTGCGACTCTGGCTCGACGCCGACGGCCTGCCACGGCGGATCGAACTCCTCGGCCTCCCCACGGGGTCGGGCGACGCCGAGGCTGCCGCCGCGGTGGCCTTGGAGTTGGTCGCCGAGACCGATCGCGGTGCCGATTTTTTCGACCATCGATCGCATCACGCCCCCGACCGCCCGATCGATTGGGAGTGAATCCCCGTCGCTCGTGCCACGCGCCCGCCCCGACACGCCAACGCCCCGGAGACCCGTGCCCATGTGCCTTTCCCGTTGCTTCCGCCCCGGGCTCGTCTCGGCCTTCGCTCTGCTCCATGCGGCCGGCGGCACCCCGGGCCTCGCGCAGCCACCCGCCGCGCGACCGGCGCTCCGCAAGCCGTCGATGGACGACACGCTCCGCGCGAGCGTCTACGCAGACAACTGGTTCGTGCTGTACGTCAACGGCGAGCAGGTCGCGGTCGATTCGATCGCCTTCCTGCCCCACAACGTCGTCTCGGTCGACATCCTTCCCGCCTATCCGATGACGATCGCCGTGATGGCACGTGACAACTTCGATCCCCGCACGGGGATGGAATACGCCAATTCGCAGATCGGCGACGGGGGCCTCGTCCTCAAGTTCGGCGACGGGACCGTCACCGACGGGTCGTGGAAGGCGCGCTGCGTGTCGCGTGGGCCGATCGGTGGCGACACGAAGAATCCGCGCGTCGAAAGTGAGCCGATTCCCCCCGATTGGTTCGCCGTCGGGTTCGACGACGCCGGCTGGAACCGGGCGAAGGAGTACACCGAGGAGGAGATCGGTCCGAAGCAACCGTATTACGACGCCGATTTCTCCGGTGCGACGTTCATCTGGAGCGACGACCTGAAACTCGACAACGTCGTCCTCTTCCGCAAGGTGGTGTCCGCGCCGCCGGACGGTCGCGCGCGGACCGACTTTCGCGGTCTCAACGACGTCGTGCCCGAAGGGGGGGCGCGACGGCCCGGTGGCGGTCCGGGAGGCGGCCGACGCCCGGGCCAGCGACCACCCGCCGGTGCCGGGGGGGCAGCCCGATGAAGCGACTGTTCCCGGGTGCGCTTGCCGTCGCGATCGCGATCGGCCTCCACGTGGTGGCGGTGTCCGCCGACCCGCCGCAACGCCCCAACATCGTGCTGATGATCGCCGACGACCAGGGGTGGGACGGGCTGTCGGTGGCGATGGCGCCCGACATCGAAGGCTCGAAGAGCACGCTGTTTCGCACGCCGCGCCTCGAGGCTTTCGCCGCGCAAGGGATGCGGTTCACCGACGCCTACGCGCCGGCGCCGGTCTGCTCCCCGTCGCGCATCAGCATCCAATGCGGGCGGACTCCGGCCGCGTTGCATTGGACGAAGGCGGCCCCGCCGGAGACCGGTCACCGGCTCGTCGAGCCGCGCGACATCCGCGCGATTCCTGCCGAGGCCGTCACCGTCGGCGACGTGCTCCGGCAGGCCGGCTACGCCACGGCCCACTACGGTAAGTGGCACATCGCCGGTGGCGGACCGGGGGCCAACGGCTACGACGAGCACGACGGCGACGTCGGCAACGAACAGGCGTACCGCTTCACCGACCCGAATCCGGTCGACATCTTCGGCATGGCGAACCGCGCGGAAGCGTTCATGCGCCGGGCGCGTGACGCCGGCACCCCCTTCTACGTGCAGCTCTCGTGGAACGCGCTCCACGCCCCTGAAAACGCGCTGGAGGCGACGAAGAGAAAGTATGCCGACGCCGCCGGCGCGGGGCGGCAGGTGGAACGCGCTGCGATCACCGAGGATCTCGACACCGGGGTAGGCCGCGTCCTCGATGCGATCGACCGGCTCGGCCTCGCCGGTACGACGTACGTGATCTACACGTCGGACAACGGTTCGGGAGGTGGCGGTGGCGGCGGCGGCGGCCGCCGCGTCGGGCTCAGCGGAGGGAAGGGCTCGGTGTGGGAGGGGGGGATCCGCGTGCCGTTCATCGTCCGGGGTCCCGGGGTGAAGGCCGATTCCTTCTGCCGCGTGCCGATCGTCGGCTGGGATCTGTTCCCCACCTTCTGCCAGTGGGCCGGTGTCCCGGCCGAGCGTTTGCCGGCCGGTCTCGAAGGGGGCAGCATCGCCGCGCTGATCGCGGCCGGGGGCGTCGGCGCGGTGCCGCGACGGCTGGAGGGTTTGGTGTTCCATTTCCCACACTACCAAAGCGGACACACGCCCCACGCGGCGATCCGCATCGGCGACATGAAGCTGATCGAGTTCTTCGAGGATGGCTCGACGAAGCTCTTCGATCTCGTCGCCGATCCCGGGGAGCGGAACGACCTTGCCGCCGCGCGGCCGGCGGTGGCTAAGGATCTCGTCGGACGTCTCGACCGCTATCTGGCGGCCGTCGACGCGCGGATGCCGACGCCCAATCCCGACTTCGATCCGGCGGCGCCGCCACCGCCACGGAAGCAGGGAGGTCGCCAAGGGGCTGGCAATTCCGCACGACGGGGAGGGGACGGCGGTCGTCCCGGCAACGGAAAGGACAAGGGAATACGATGACGACACGGATCGAAGGTTCGTGGGTCGTCGCCGCGCTGGTGGCGGTGGTGGCGCTGCCCGTCGGCCGCATCGACGCGCACCCCGGTGGACACGGCGACGACGAGGGAGCCAATCCGTTCGTCGCGCGGCGGGCCGCGCGGGCCGCTGCCGGCGATGGACCGGCAACGTCGGTCCATCTCGTGTCGGCCCGTCGCGCCGGTGGCACCGACATCACGGCGGCCTTCGCCCCGTTCGTCGAACGCCGCGCGATCGTCACGCGCGCCGACGAGCGCTATTTCTACGTCGAGAGCAACGGTGTTCCCGATCACCCGTTGATGGTGGGCATCCGCGCCTGGCAGCAGCAGGTGCCGCTCCCGCAGCCCTATACCGGCGACAACGCCTGGCGCATTCCCCTTCACCCGGTTCCCGCCGCACGGCCCGCCTCGACGCGCGATCGCTTCCTGCGCGGAGCGATCGCCGTCGCGGTCAACGGGATCCCGATCTTCAATCCGCTCAACAACCGCGGTGCCGACTCGTTCGCGATCGGCGAACTCGACGAATACGGCGGCCACTGCGGCCGCGCCGACGATTACCACTACCACATCGCGCCGATCCATCTCGAGAAGGTCGTCGGCCGCGGCAAGCCGATCGCCTGGGCGCTCGACGGGTATCCGGTGTACGGACTCACCGAGCCCGATGGCACGCCGGCGAAGCCGCTCGATGCCTGCCACGGGCACGACGACCCGGTCATCGGCTACCACTACCACGCCGCCGAGCGCTATCCCTATTTCATCGGTGCCTTCCACGGCGAGGTGGTGGAACGCGATGGTCAAGTCGATCCGCAACCGCGTGCGCAGGGGGTGCGCGAGGCATTGCCGCCGCTGCGAGGCGCGCGGATCATCGGCTTCGAGGCACCGTCGCCGACGACCCGGAAGCTCACCTACGAGGTGGACGGCCGCAAGGGCACCGTCGAATACACGCTCGCCGCCGATGGCATGGTGACGTTCCGCTACACCGATCCGCAGGGCCGCACCACCACGGAGGAGGCCCGGCCGCGGCAGCGCGGCGCCGGCCAAGGGGGGCCACGCCGTGACGGCCAGCGTCCGCCGCCGCCCGACGCAGCGCGGCGCGGTGGCCAAGGACGCGTGGGCCGCGGCCCCGGTGGCGGAGACGGCGGAGGCCCGGGCCGCGGTGCGCCGCGCGGCGATCGGCCGCCTGCCGAGGGAGCGGGAGAGGGTGCTCCGCTTGACCGCGCGCCGCCTGGGCCGGTCGGGGCGGGGGAGCAGGCGTCGGGTGTCGCCCGGCTCACGGTCCGGTGTCCGGCCGTCGGCGCCGATGGCCGCCTGCCCGTCGAGTTCACCTGCGACGGTGCACGGGTATCGCCGCCGGTCGAATGGAGCGAGGGTCCCCCCGGCACGCGCTGTTATGCCGTGACTCTCTGGCACGAGGCACCCGACCGGGTGAAGAGCTATTGGGTGGTGCACGGCATTCCCGCCACGGTGCGTGCCTTGCCGCGCGACTCGCGCGCGATCGGCACGCTCGGCACCAACGACAAACGCCAGGCGGGTTACGACCCGCCCTGCTCGCAGGGCCCGGGTCCGAAGACGTACCACCTCACCGTGCATGCCCTCGGGGAGATGCCGCGGATCGCCGGCACCGCGACCCGCGACGAATTGCTGCAGGCGATCGAGGGCATCACGCTCGCGACCGGCACCATCGACGTCGTCGCTCAGCGCGAGGGGCAGCGATGAAGCCTGCCCAGACGGGCCACGCCGTCCGATCGTGGGTCGCCGTGGCCGCCGCCTCTCTCCGCTGCGTGGTGCTCGCGTTCCTCGCCACGTCGTGCGCCGCCAACGCCGCACCTGCCGAACGCCGGCCGCCGAACGTCGTCTTGTTTCTGATCGACGACATGGGATGGCGCGACGTCGGCTTCATGGGCAACACGTTCGTCGCCTCGCCGCGCCTCGACCGCCTGGCGGAACGCGGGGTCGTGTTCACGCAGGCCTACGCCAGCGCGCCCAATTGCGCCCCGACGCGCGCCTGTCTGTTGTCGGGGCAGTGGACCCCCCGCCACGGCGTCTACACCGTCGTCGATCCCCGGCAGCCGCGCGGGTCGGCGTGGCACAAACTCCTCGCCGCGGAGAGCAACTCCGACATG
Source organism: Planctomycetaceae bacterium (assembly GCA_046086245.1). Lineage (GTDB taxonomy): Bacteria > Planctomycetota > Planctomycetia > Pirellulales > UBA1268 > F1-20-MAGs016. The sequence goes on from JBJSXB010000092.1 coordinate 6,320, forward strand.
CCCACGGAGGTGATCACGATCCCCGAGGCGCTGGGGCCGCGTGGCTACGCCTCGTCGTTCCTCGGCATGTGGAATCTGGGCCGCGGGCGCCGAGGGCCGACCACCCCCGAGGGGCAGGGCTTCGCGCACGTCATCTTCCCGGAGTCGGTCGGCTTCGCGAAGGACGCCTACCTCGACGACCAGGGTCGCTTCCTCTCCGACCGGCTCGCCGACGAGGCGATCGCCTTCATCGAGAAGGAGCGCGATCGTCCGTTCTTCGTCTATTTCGCCGATCACGCCGTTCACGCCCCGCTCGGTCCCCGCCCCGACACCCTCGCGCGATGGCGCGACCGCCCCGCGCCCCGCGACGAGCCGCGGGCCGACGCCGCCCTGGCCGCCACCGTGGAGGATCTCGACGCCGCCATCGGCCGGGTGCTCGACGCTCTCGAGCGCCTCGGTCTCGCCGACGACACGGTGGTGATCTTCACGTCGGACAACGGGGGCACCCGCGAGTACGTGGCGCCCCTGCGCGGCGGGAAGGGGCAGCTCTACGAGGGAGGCATCCGCGTGCCGCTGGTGATCGCCGGTCCCGGGATCCGTGGCGGAAAGCGGGTCGACACCCCGGTGTCGAGCATCGACATCTATCCGACGCTGCTCGACATCGCCGGTGCTCGTCCGCCATCGGGGCACGCGCTCGACGGTCGTAGCCTGATGCCGCTGCTCGCCGGCGGCACGCTTCCGCCCCGGCCGCTGTTCTGGCACTTCCCCTGCTATGTCGGTGGTTCCCCACCGGCCAGCGCGATCCGAGACGGAACGCTCAAACTCGTCGAGTTCTTCGAGGATGGCGGGCGCCGCGAACTCTACGACCTCGACGCCGATCCCGGCGAGACCCACGATCTCGCCGGGGAGCGGCCGCGCGAGGCCGAGGCGCTCACCGCCGCCCTGCACCAGTGGCAGCAGCGCACGCGGGCGGCGATCCCGCACGAGGCCAATCCCGCCTACGACCCCGCCGCCAGCCGCGGTCGGGGTGGGGCGCGCGGTGCCGGCGGCGACACCCGCGGCCCGCGCCGCGGTGACCGCGCCGGCGACCGCCGGCCACCGTCACCCGGCGGCTGACCCCCGGAGACGCCGCACCGCCGGGCTCCGCAGACCGCGCCAGCGGCAAACTCGCCGCCGCCGCGGGCCGTGACAATGGGCAGGATGTGCCTGCGCTGGCGATCGAATGCAGGATGACGGTCGTGATGACGAAATCTTCCCGAGGACACCTGCCACCTTGGCCGGTAGCCGCGCGTGGAGGACTGCGTGGTCATGCTCGGTCTTCGCCCGCGGCGCTACCGCGGTGTCGAGCGTCTTCCGCTGCGCGGGCCGCTTCTCGTACTCGTGCTGCTCGGAAGCGTTCCCGCTGCCGCAGCGGCCCAGCCGACCGCACCGCCCCCCGCCGTCGTGCCGCCGACAGCGACAACCGCGCCGTCGCCGGTGGGCGGTGCCACCCCTCCCTCCAAGGGTGCCCCAGCGTCACCGGCGATCACCGGAGCACAGCGCGCGGCTTCTCCGTCGGTGAACCCGCCCGGCACGCCGAGCGAACCGACGGCCCCGCCGCCTCCGACCGCCGCTCCCGCGGCGCCGCCTGTCGCCGCGCCGTCGCCACCGGCTCCCCGCGCGCCGCGCGGCGGTGGTCCGGACCTCGCGCGCGAACTCGCCGATCTCGATGTCGGCGGACTCCGTGAAACCTATTCCGACACGCCGAGCCTGATCGGCGACGGCTGCGCGCCGTCCTCGAGTAGCTCCACGGTAGCGGTGGGCCGGATCGTGATCATCGCACCCCGGCTCGTCGCCGATACCAGCGGCCATCTCGTCGGCCCGTTCCGGGCGCAGGTCGCGTCGTTCACCGACGGCCGATTCAACAGCGTCCAGGCGATCCAGGCCGCCGGCTACCCGGCGTTCCTGCTGCCGGCGGTGCAGCTGGGAGACGTGCCGGGAACGCCCCCGGTAAGCCTCCCGATAGGCGGACCGTCACCGGGTGCCGGCATCACGCCGCTGTCGTCGCCCGACCTCTACACGGCCACCGCCGACGACACCTTCGCGACCAGTCCGCAACTCGACACGTCGCGGTACGCCGACAACAACCCGCGCACCGTCTACGCCGCGGCGTCGTCCGGGGCGCTGCCGAGCGGCAAGGAATACGACGCCTTCCTGTTCTACGACTACCTCGTGCAGATCAACTCCACCGCCCTCGTGCCGGGGCTCAACGTGGGGTTCACGAAGCTCACCGAGAATGCCAGTCCGATCCCGCGCGACCGCGTCTATTTCAACTACAGCTACTTCCACAACGCCAACATCAGCGCGGCGCGTGCCGACGTGAATCGGTTCGTTCCCGGCTTCGAAAAGACGTTCTTCGACCAGTGGACGTCGATCGAGTTGCGGACGCCGTTCGCCGGCACGCTGTCCAACGTCCAAGACGTGGCCGGCAACGGCGCCTGTGGAGGCGTCAGTGAGTACCGCGACGTCGAGTTCGGCAACATGTCGGTGATCTTCAAGTCGTTTCTCCTCCAGCAGCCGACATGGGGCATCAGCGGCGGCATCCAGGTGCTGCTGCCGACGGCCGACTCCGTGTTCATCGGTGGCGTCAACCAACTCGGGCAGCCGGTCAGCCTCGTCTATGTCGAGAACCAGTCGGTGCACACCATGCCGTTCGTCGGCGCGGTGTGGGCGCCGACCGAGCGCTGGTTCAACCAGTTCATCCTCCAGATCGACGTCGATTCCAACGGCAGTCCCGTGTTCGTCAACGCCGATCAGCAGGCGGGCATCGCGCGGCAGCAGCTCGCCAGTGCCGGCCGGGTGCAACTGCCGACGCTCCTCTACGCGAGCTTCTCCACCGGCTATTGGCTCTACACGTCCCGCGGCGCGGGGCTGACCGGCTTCTCGCCGATGATGGAATTGCACGTCAATCAGGGGCTGACGCCGTTCCAGCCGATCGACGCCTACGGCTACGTCCTCGGCAACGATCCCGGGAGCGTCTCGGTGATCAACGGCTTGGTCGGGTGCAACGTCGAATGGAACCGGCGGTCGACGATGACATTCGCCTACGTGACACCGCTCGGCGGGGGGCTCGATCGCTTCTTCGACGGGGAGGTGCGCGCGTTCGTCAACTGGCGGTTCGGGCGGCAGAACCGCCTGACACGGGCCCAATTCTGAGCGGTCGCCGTGCCGCGGTCCGCGGGTGGGGCCGCCCTCCACCGCTTGCTTGACACCGACGATGCCCAAGGGTGAAGTGACGACGGGAGCGGTGGGCCGCCGCGATCGTTCCCGCGTCGGTCGGGATCGATCGCCCACACAGCCGAGGCTCGCCATGACCCCGCGCCACCGAACTTGGCGGCGGTCTTCGCTCTGGCGACGGGATCGTGGGCGCCGCCGCAGTGATCGGCTCGTCGCCCAATTGCTCGAACCACGGCACGCCCCGGCGATCTTCGGCGTGCCGTCACTCGTCGCCGACATCCGCCCCGGCGCCCAAGGATCGATCCTGCAGACCACCTCGAGCGTCGGCCCGAAGGCCGACGCGGTGATCGTCGCCGGCGACGTCGCGTTGTTCGTCGCCGATGACGGGGTCCACGGGCTCGAGTTGTGGCGCACCGACGGCACCGCGGCGGGCACGTTCCTCGTCCACGACATCCGCAAAGGGCCGAGCGGAAGCGTTCCGGCGGCATTGTTCGCGGTCGGCGGTGTCGCTTTCTTCTCCGCCGACGACGGTCTCCACGGCCGGGAATTGTGGCGCACCGACGGCACCCCGGGCGGCACGTCGCTGGTGGCCAACATCGCCACGGACTCCGGTGATCCCGCCGACCCCGACACCCTCTCGAGCGACCCGCGGACCCTCGCCGCCGTGGACGGGCAGGTCTTCTTCACCGCGACACGTCCCGATGCCGGTACGGAACTGTGGGTGAGCGATGGCACGCCGGCCGGGACGCGGATGGTGATCGACCTGGCCCCCGGGCAGGCGAGCGGCCTCTCGACGTTCAATCAGGCGGCCGTGCCGTTCGGTGGCGGCCTGCTCTTCGCCGGTGACGACGGGCTGCGCGGGCGCGAGTTGTGGCGCACCGACGGGTCGGCCGCCGGCACGGTGCCCGTGGCCGACGTGCGCGTCGGCCCAGGGGGGTCGAATCCCACGGAGCTGACGCCCGTCGGCGGGTTCGTGCTGTTCGCGGCCGACGACGGTGCGGCGGGCACCGAGCTGTGGCGCACCGACGGCATCGACACCTTCCTGGTGAACAACATCGCGCTGGACGGGAGCGATGTGCCCACGAGCAGTTTCCCCACCGGCCTGACGCGGTTCGGCGACCGAGTGGTGTTCGCGGCCGACGACGGGGTCCATGGCCGGGAGGTGTGGGTCAGCGACGGCACCGCGGTCGGCACGGCGCTGGTGAAGGACATCGACGAGTCGTCGTCCGGCGGGGTTCCCTCGGGGAGTTTTCCGGCGCGGTTCACCGTCGGCCCGGCCGGTGACCGAGGTG
>JBJSXB010000093.1:0-8109 GCA_046086245.1 Planctomycetaceae bacterium
TGGCTCCGGAAAGGACGGGGGCAAGGGTGCCACGCGGGCACGACGAGCCGAAACGCGGGCGAGCGTAGGGCTGGGTCCGGGGACCGGTCAAGCGACCGGACGAGTCGCCACGTCGTCCGCGGCCCGCCGTTCCCCTTGCCCCTGTGGTGCGCCGCTGACAGACTCCGTCCGATGTCACGCCGGGGGCCGACGAGATGTCGGACGCGCGGCGTTTCCACCGGAGGAGGTGCGTCATGAGGGGTGTGCGTGCGCTGGCCGTGCTGGCGGTCGCTCTGGGGGTCGGTGGTCCGGCATCCGCGCCGCGCGCCATGGGCCAGGCGCCGAGCCTCGCCGATGCCCTCGCCCCCTGGTGGTCGTGCATCGCGGGCACCCGCGGAGCTTTCGCCATCCGCGGCACCGTGGTGTTCGACGCCCGGGGCGCTGGAACGCAGCGTGCCAGTGTCGGCCTGACCCGCTTCGACGATGCGAGTTTCGATCTCGTCGTCGATCACCCCGAGTACGCCGCGACGATCCGCCGCCGGTCCGACGGCATCGCCCTGGCGGTCCCGCGGCATGGCATCGTCCATCTGGGGGAGGGACCGATCGACGGCCCCGACCACCTCGCTCCTGCCGGCAGTGCCGCCCGGCTCATCTCCACCGACTCCGCCGTGGCGGTGGCCCTGCCGCTTCTGGCCCAGCCGGGGGCAACGGGCGTGGCCGGCCTGGCGACAAACCTCCTCGGTGTCCGCCATGACCCCTCCAAAAAGGGGTGGCTCATCGGTGACGCCGTGATCACCTTTCCCGATCCCCGGTCGCTGGTGGTCGATGCCGGCGACACCCGGGTCGAATTGCGGCTCGACGACTCTGGCCTGCCAAGCGCCATCACCGACTGGCCGGGGCTGCGGGTCAACCGGCTGCCGCGGACCGAGATCGAGCGGCAGTTGGCGCGCGGGGCCCGCCGCGCCCTCGAAATCCTCGCCCCCGGGCCGTCGCTGCGATCGCCCGATGAAGACGGGCGGAGCGTACCCCACGGGCGGCTGGAATGGATCGGCGGCCAGCGTGTCGTGACGCTCCACGGCACCCCCGAGCAGATCGGGCGGGCCCACGGCGAACTGCTTCGCGTGGAGGCCTGGCGGTGCATCGATTCGGTGCTCCATGTCGTCGGCACCGTCGAGACGGTGCGCGGCGGCACCTGGTTCCGCCAGCGCCTCGACGACGCCGTCGCCCGCCTCGCCCCGCACATCCCCGCCCGCCACCACGACGAGAACCGGGCCCTCGCCGGGGCGCTGGCGATCGATCCACGGGTGTTCGCGGCGGTGAACGTGTTTCCCGAGCTGTTTCACTGCTCCGGATTCGCGGTCTCGGGCTCGGCGACGACCGACGGCGTGCTCTATCACGGCCGGGTGCTCGACTACATGACGGAGATCGGCCTCCAGGACGCCGCGACGACCTTCGTGGTGGTGCCCACCGGCATGATTCCGTTCGTGAACGTCGGCTACGCCGGCTTCTCCGGCAGCGTCAGCGGCATGAATGCCCGCGGCGTTTCGCTCGGGGAAATGGGGGGTCGCGGCGAGGGCCTCTGGGACGGCGTGCCGATGGCGACGCTGATGCGCCGGGCACTGGAGGAGTGCACGACGCTCGACGACGTCCTCGACCTGTGGCGCCGCAGCCCGCGGACATGCGAGTACTACTACGTTTTCGCCGACGGGAAGAGCCGCCGCGCGGTGGGGGTGGCCGCCACGCCGGAGGCCTGCACCGTGGTCGGCCAGGGAGAGGGGCACCCGCTCCTCGGGCCGGGAATCGCCGACGCGGTGGTCCTCTCCGCCGGCGACCGGCTCGCCTGCCTGCGGACGCGGATCGAGGAAGCCCACGGCCTGATTGACGCCGCCGCCGCCGAGCGGTTGATGGCCCGCCCAGTGGCGATGCAATCGAACCTCCACAACGTCCTGTTCATCCCGGAGCAACTCGTGCTCCACGTCGCCCTCGCCAGCCACGGCCGTCCGGCGGCGGAGTGCCCCGGGGTACGGATCGACTTCGCCGCATTGCTCGCCCAAGTGCCCGCCGAGGCACTCGATGCCGCCGCCCGGAGCGACGTGACCGCGGGAGCCACGTTTTTGGCCGCCGATTCGCTCGCCCCGGGCACCGAACCCAACGCCGACGCGCAGGAGTGTCTGGCGGGATTGGTCTGGGAGCGGCGCACGTTTCCGGTGGCGATCGAACCGGCCCAGCCGGGGAAGGGCGATCTGCTCGTACGGTTCCCGTCACCGAAGCCGGGTGAAGCCCGCTGCAACGACCAGGTGTGGATGGAGTGGTTCCAGGCCCGCGACGAGGCGGACACGCCGCTGCGCCGTCCGGCGTGCATCGTCGTGCATGAGTCGGGAAGCGGCATGACCGTGGGCAGACTGGTGGCCCGCAGCCTGGCGGCGCGAGGCGTCCACGCGTTTCTCGTCCACCTGCCGTTCTATGGCCAGCGGCGCCCGGGCAGCGAGTCGGGGCTGGGGAGTGAGGCGGTGGTGATGGCGGTGCGTCAGGCGGTCGCCGACGTGCGGCGAGCCCGCGACGCGGCGGCGGCACTGCCGCTGGTCGACTCGGGGCGGATCGGCCTGCAGGGGACGAGCCTGGGCGGGTTCGTCGCCGCGACCACGGCCGGCCTCGACCGGGGATTCCACCGGGTGTTCATCATGCTCGCCGGCTGCGACCTCGCGGGGATCATCGAGAACGGGGCGAAGGATGCGGCGGAATTGCGGGAAAAACTCCGCCGCGCGGGCCTCGACCCGGAAACGATTCGCGGCACACTCAAGGCGATCGAACCGCTTCGTCTGGCCCACCGGTTCGACCCCGAACGAACCTGGATCTACTCGGGCCGCTTTGACGACGTGGTGCCCCCGGAGCATTCCCGCCGGCTGGCAAAAGCCGCCGGACTGGACGGCGATAACCATGTGGAGATGTACGCCAACCACTACTCGGGGATCGTGTTTCTGCCGGCGATTCTTGCCCAGGTCGAGGCTCGCATCAGCGAATCCCCCGCCCCGCAGTCCCCGGCGGGGGTCGGGGATTGATCGGTGGCTGGGATGCCGGCGGGGCGATAGGGAACAAACATTGAAAACAGCCGAAAAAAATGAACATCGATGGGTAATTGTGAGGATTTGATGAGATTCTTGAAGAGGTGTTGACGACTGAAGCCAAATCTGACAAACTCTTGAGGTCGATCGTTTTCTCTCCCCAGGAACCGCTACTGCAAGCATCTGGATTTGCCGCCGACGGAATCGTCGCCGCGATCCCCTTGCAGTGTCTTTTGGTTCCACTGGCTTGGCCAGTTCATCCCGGTTGTTGAGTCCGGGTGTGTTCGTGCCAATCGGTGTATGGTCGATCTGGTGGTTCGGGTGTGCCCCGTGAACCGCCGGTCGAAAACTCGCATGGGGAAATGGCGGGATCGTCTTCGGGAAGCCCGGGTGCTTGCGTGCCAAACCGTGAAAGGGTTTCCAATGCGCACGCTCCTCTCCGCTGCCAAGACTGTTCTTCCGTTCACCGTCGCCCTGATGGCGATGAGTGCCGTGTCCCAGGCCGAGATGATCACCTGGATCGACCCCCCCGCGACACGTGTCGTCGGCATCGCCGAAGCACAGGGTTCGGCCACGCTCGACGTGTCGGACGAGACGCTGACGCGTGATTCGATCGCCGTGCTGCCGACGACGTTCGAGATCCCGGTGGCTGCCACCGGTGAGTCGCGAGACACCACCGCCGAGGCATTCAAGGCGGAGTCCACCGACAAGGCTCCGGCGGTCAAGGTGAAGGCGGCGATCAAGCCGGTCTCGGCGATCAAGACGGGCGAATTGTCCGATCTGTCGCTGTCCGGTTGGCTGACGATCAACACCGTCGAGACGCCGACCGTCGATCCCTACCCGACCTGGAGTGCCGCGACGCTGCTGATCGGCGACATTCTCGAACTGGTTTCTGTTCCAGTGCCGACGCTGGGCAACATGGCGTCGAACGTCGACTACAGGACGACCAACAGCATGCGAGGTCTCGACAACCGCCGCTTCTGGGGTCTGTGATCCGCCGGTTCGCAAGTCTGGCGCCGGGACTCATCGGGTTGGCTGTGTGACGAGGGTGGAGCGTCCGCGTTGCGAGTGCCGAGGAGTCGGGGGATGACGGTCCAGGAGACCGTCGGCTGAAACGATCGACGACCAACCGGTCCATCGGGCCGGACGAACGAACGATTGGAACGACCACGTCGTTCCGGGGAGAATCGTGACACGGGCCCCGGCGGGCACACCGCCGGGGCCGTTTCGTTGATGGACCGGATCGGCTTCGATCCCGAACTTGCACGCCCGGGGAGACGCAACGTGGCGGAAGGGGAGTTGTTCGCGGCGCGGACGAGTGTCGAGCAGGTGGAGGAGGGGACGACGCTCGCCCCCAAGTTCGACACCCAAGGATTCATCCCCTGCGTGACCACCGACCATCGCAGTGGGGAGCTGCTGATGGTCGCGGTGATGGACCGCACGGCGCTGGAACGCACGATCGAGACGGGCGAAGCCTGGTACTACAGCCGCAGCCGCCGGCAACTGTGGCACAAATGGGCCACCAGCGGCCTGGTGCAGCGTGTCGTGGAGATGCGGATCGACGACGACCAGGATTGTGTCTGGCTGCGCGTCGACGTGGCAGGCGGGGCGAGTTGCCACGTCGGCTACCGCTCCTGCTTCTACCGCCGCGTCCCCGTGGGCCGGGAGCGGCAGGCGGGCACGGCGCTGACCTTCACCGAGGGGGAGAAGGTCTTCGATCCGCGTGTCGTCTACGGCGATGCCCCCAACCCGACGCAGTTGTGAACCGCTCGCGGGACGGCCGCACCCCCCTCCCCCCTGAAAAACTGCCCTGGCGTGACTTCGCGGGACGCTGCCGCGGCGCCCGGCATCTCTGCCGCGCGATGATCACGGGGGTATGATTCAGGGTCGCCGCTCGGTGACGGTTCCCCCCGACAGGTGCCCTATGCTCTCCCCGGCCCAGGTCGCCGACGCCTATTTCCTGGAATCGCGGCACCAGTTGCTCGAGGTCGCCGCCTACCTCGATCGCTACGACGCCGCGGTGGCACGCAGCGGCGCCGCCAACGGCCACCTCGCCGGCGCGGAGCGGAAACTCGACCTCATCCGTCGGGCGCTGGCGATCGTCGCCGAGACGAAACCCTCGCGGGAGCGAACGGTGGCCCTGCTCGACTTGTTCGCCGAGGTCTGACCATCTGCCGATTCCCGGAGATCGCCCCCATGCAGATCATCCAGCCGCACTACCACGCGATCGCCCGCACGGCGCAGGACTACGAGCGGATGGCGATGAGCGGCGTCGTCGCGGTCGCCGAGCCCGCCTTCTGGGCCGGCTTCGACCGCCTCTACCCCGAGACGTTCATCGACTACTTCCGGCAGATCTCCGAGTTCGAGCCGACCCGGGCCGCGCAGTACGGCATCCGCCACTTTTGCTGGGTGGCGGTCAACCCCAAGGAGGCGGAGAACCCCGGTCTGACGCGTGACGTGCTCCGGCACTTCCCCGAGTTCTTCGCCAAGCCGACCGTCCTTGGCGTCGGCGAGACCGGCCTCCACAAGTCGACACACAACGAGATCGAATCGCTTCAGGCCCACGTCGACATCGCTATGAAGCACGGTCAACTCGTGCTCATCCACACCCCGCACCTCGCCGACAAGGCCCACGGCACGAAGACCGTTCTCGAGGTGCTCGCCGGGATGGACGTCGATCCGGAGCGGATCTGGATCGACCACGTCGAGGAGCAGACGATCAAGCCCTGCCTTGACGCCGGCTACTGGGTGGGTTTCACGCTCTATCCGATCACCAAGTGCTCGCCGAAGCGTGCCGTTGACATGCTGGAGAAATACGGCCGCGAGCGGATCCTCGTCAATTCGTCGGCCGACTGGGGTCCGAGCGACCCGTTCACGCTCCAGGAATGCATCCTCGAGTTCCGCCGCCGCGGTCACTCCCTCCAGGACGCGATTGAGGTCTTCCACAACAACCCCTGTCGCTTCCTCGGGCAGAATCCGAAGTTCGACGTCCAGCCGATCCGCATCGAGGTGGCCGATGTCGCCCACGCCTGAGGTGCGGGCCGACACGGTACAGATTGTCGCAGGATCGACGGCCACAGGATCGACGGCCGCAGGACACCATGCCGCAGGATCGACGAGCCTGGCGCTGGTGCGACAGTTGCGATTCTGCGCCGGCCACCGGTTGTGGCGCCACGAGAGCAAGTGTGCCTACCTCCACGGGCACAACTACCGCGTCGACGTCGAGGTGGTCGCAGCGGCCGGGGCGACGGCGGTCGATCATGTCGGGCGGATCGTCGATTTCTCGCTCATCAAGCGGCGCCTCCTCGGCTGGCTCGACGACCACTGGGATCACGCCTTCATCCTCTTCGCCGACGACGCCGAGGCGATCGCCGCCGTCCGGCTCTCGACGCCCTCGAAGCTGTTCCTGCTCCCCTGGAATCCAACCGCCGAGAACATGGCCCGCTACCTGCTCGAGGTGGTGTGCCCGGCCGTGCTCGACGATCTCGGTGTCATCGCTCGGCAGGTGAGCGTATGGGAGTCGGACGAATCGTGCGCGATCGCCACCCGCACCGGCCCGCTGCCGGCAGACGCCACGCCCCCCGGCACGGCGGAGATCGTCGACCACCGCTGACGACAGGACGCTGATGCACCATCCCGGCCTCGGTTCCTACCCCGCCACCCGCATGCGGCGCAACCGCCAGCATCCCTGGCTCCGCGCCATCGTCGCCGAGACGGTGCTCACGGCGGCCGACCTGCTGTGGCCACTGTTTGTCCATGACCACGCCGCCGCGCTGCCGATCGCGGCGATGCCCGGCGTGGAGCGTTTGCCGATCGACGGGGTCGTCCGCGCCGCGGCCGAGGCTGCTCGGCTCGGGATCCCGGCGATCGCGCTGTTTCCCGCCACAGACCCGGCGCGGAAGACGGCCGACGGCGCCCACGCCGTCGATCCCGAGAACCTCGTCTGCCGGACGGTGCGCGCCGTGCGCCGCGAGACGGGCGATGCGGTGGGGATCATCTGCGACGTCGCCCTCGATCCCTACACGACCCATGGCCACGACGGCCTGCTCGTCGACGGCCGGATCGAAAACGATCGGACGGTGGAGATCCTCTGCCGGCAGGCGCTCGTCCTCGCCGAGGCCGGCTGCCACGTCGTCGCCCCCAGCGACATGATGGATGGCCGAGTCGGCGCGATCCGCACCGCCCTCGATGCCGCCGGCCGGCACGACGTCGGGATTCTCTCCTACGCCGCCAAATATGCCTCGGCCTTCTACGGTCCGTTCCGCGACGCCGTCGGCAGCAACGCCTCGCTGGGCACGGCGGCGAAGCTCGGCGTCAGCGACAAGAAGACCTACCAGATGGACACCGCCAACTCGCTCGAGAGCCTGCGCGAGGTGGCACTCGACGTCGCCGAGGGGGCCGACATGGTGATGGTGAAGCCGGCCGGCACGGCGCTCGACATCATCCATCGGGTGAAGACGACGTTCGGGATGCCGACGCTCGCCTACCAGGTGAGCGGCGAATACGCGATGATCCGCGCCGCTGCCGCCAACGGCTGGCTCGACGGTGACAAGGCTGCCGCCGAGAGCGTGCTGGTGATCAAACGCGCCGGCGCCGATGCCGTGCTCACCTACTTCGCCCCCCAGCTCGCGCGGGTGCTGGCGGCGCACGGCTGAAGCCGCGGCGGGGCACCCGGCCTCGGCCAATTCACGGAAGCCTCGGCTCAGGCTCTGCAGAGGGGGCGCCCCCCGCACCTCTGCCCTCGCATCGACCCACAGCACGGGGCGACGGGCCGATGCGAGGGCGACGGCGGAGGGGCTCCGCGGGTCCCCGGAAGGTATGGAGAGACCACGACTCCCACGCGGAACAACGTGCGGCTGTGCCGTGGATCCCGCTGTCGCCGGGGCGCCCCGGTGGGGGACGCGCGGGCCGATGGGGTCACGCGGACAGCCTCACCCTTTCGGCCGGAAGGCGACGAGCCTGTCGGGGCGGGTCTCGAGGCGCGGGGGAGCGGGGGCGCCGGTATGGATCAGATCGATGCAGTAGGGGATCGCCGGAAAGACCGCGTCGAGGCATTCGCGGATGCTCC
>JBJSXB010000094.1:0-4950 GCA_046086245.1 Planctomycetaceae bacterium
ACCCGTCCACGCGGGGGCCGGTGCCACGCCGCGTGGAGCCTTGTCATGTCGTCCTCTCCGACCCTGCGCCCGGTCCCGCCGGCCGCCGATCGCGCCCGGTCCACGCGGCTGGCCGCCCTCGAGCCGGCCGCCGACTTCCGCGCCCGCCACATCGGCTTCGGACCTGCCGACGAGCGGCACATGCTCGACGCGGTGGGAGCCGCGTCGCGGGGGGAGTTGATCGCGGCCATCGTGCCGGCGAGCATCGCCCGCACACGGCCGATGGCGCTGCCGCCGGCGGTCGACGAAACCGAGGCGCTGGCCGAGTTGCGCTCGATCGCCGGCCGCAACCGCCGGGTCACCAGTTGCATCGGCCAGGGCTACCACGGCACGGTGACGCCGCCGGTGATCCTGCGCAACATCCTCGAAAACCCCGCCTGGTACACCGCCTACACCCCCTACCAGGCCGAGATCAGCCAGGGGCGGATGGAGGCGCTGGTCAACTTCCAGACGATGGTCTGCGATCTGACCGCGATGCCGATCGCCAACGCGTCGCTGCTCGACGAGGCGACGGCCGCCGCGGAGGCGATGACCCTCGCCCTCCGCTGCCACGGTGGGTCGAGCCGCACGTTCCTCGCCGACCGCCGCTGCCATCCGCAGGTGCTCGAGGTGCTGGCCACCCGGGCCAAGCCGCTGGGTATCGAGGTGGTGGTCGGCGACGTCGCCGAACTGATCGACCGCACCGACTGCTTCGGCGTGCTCGTCCAGTATCCCGCCACCGACGGCACGATCGACGACTTCCGCGGGCTCGCCGAGCGCGTCCACGCGTGCGGCGGCGCCCTCTGCGTGGCCACCGACCTGCTCGCGCTCACGCTGCTCAACCCACCGGGGGAGTGGGGGGCCGACATCGTCGTCGGCACCTCGCAGCGCTTCGGGATGCCGATGGGCTGCGGCGGGCCGCACGCCGCGTTCTTCGCCTGCCGCGACTCCTTCAAGCGCTCGCTCCCCGGACGGCTGGTGGGGGTGAGCATCGACACCCACGGGCGGCCCGCCTACCGCCTCGCGCTGCAGACGCGCGAGCAGCACATCCGCCGCGAGAAGGCGACGAGCAACATCTGCACGGCGCAGGTGCTGCCCGCCGTGGTGGCGAGCATGTACGCGGTGTGGCACGGTCCCGCGGGCCTCGAACGGATCGCCCGCCGGGTGGCGACGTTCACCGCGATCCTCGCCGCCGGTCTCGAACGCCTCGGCCACCGCGTGGCCAACGCCCACGCCTTCGACACGATCCGCCTCGAGTGCGGCGGGCGCGCGGCCGAACACCTCGCCCGGGCGCTGCAGCAGGGCATCAACCTCCGCCAGCTCGATGCCGGTACGCTCTCGATCACCCTCGACGAAACGACCACGCGCGCCGACGTCGAGCGGCTCTGGAAGGCGTTCGCCGCCCCCGGAGAGTCGCTGCCGGACGTCGCCGAATGGGCGGACAGCGCCCGCGATCGCCTCCCGGATTCCCTGCGGCGCACCAGTGACTTCCTCACCCATCCCGTCTTCCACGCCCACCACAGCGAGACGGCGATGCTCCGCTACATCCGCAGCCTGTCCGACCGCGACCTGGCCCTCGACCGCAGCATGATCCCGCTGGGCAGCTGCACGATGAAACTCAACGCCACCGCGGAGATGATCCCGATCACGTGGCCCGAGTTCGCCGACATCCACCCCTTCGCCCCCGCCGACCAGCGCGAGGGATACGCGCTCCTCGACCGGCACGTGCGCGGCTGGCTCGCCGAGGCCACCGGGTATGCCGGCATCAGCCTGCAACCCAATGCCGGCAGCCAGGGGGAATACGCCGGCTTGCTCGTGATCCAGGCCTACCACCGCTCGCGCGGCGAAGGGCACCGGACCATCTGCCTGATCCCCTCCTCGGCCCACGGCACCAACCCCGCCAGCGCCCAGATGGTGGGGATGGAGGTGGTGGTGACCGGCTGCGACGAGCAGGGCAACGTCGATCTGGTCGAGCTCGAGGCGAAGTGCCGACAGTACGCCGACCGGCTGGCGGCGGTGATGATCACCTACCCGAGCACCCACGGGGTGTTCGAGACGCAGATCAAGGAACTGTGTGCGATCGTCCACCGTCACGGCGGCCGGGTGTACGTCGACGGCGCCAACATGAACGCGCTGGTGGGGCTGGCCGCACCGGGTGAATTCGGTGGCGACGTCAGCCACTTGAACCTCCACAAGACGTTCTGCATCCCCCACGGCGGCGGCGGACCGGGGGTGGGCCCGGTGTGCGTGGTCGAGGATCTCGTGCCCTTTCTGCCGGGCCATGCGACCGGCGGCGTGCCATCGGCCCACGTCGGCGCGGTGTCGGCGGCCCCGCTGGGCAACGCCGGGGTGCTGCCGATCAGCTGGATGTACTGCCGGCTGATGGGGCCCGACGGCCTCGTGCAGGCGACCGAGGCGGCGATCCTCGCCGCCAATTACCTGAGCCGCCGGCTCGCCGACCACGTCCCTACGCTCTACCACGGGCCTTTTGGCCGCGTCGCCCACGAGTGCATCCTCGACCTGCGGCCGCTCAAGGAGACCAGCGGTGTCACCGCCGAGGACGTCGCCAAGCGCCTCGTCGACTACGGCTTCCACGCCCCGACGCTCTCCTTCCCGGTGCCCGGCACGCTGATGGTCGAGCCGACCGAGAGCGAGCCGCTCGAGGAGCTCGAGCGATTCATCGAGGCGATGATCGCGATCCGCGGCGAGATCCGCCGCATCGAATCGGGCCAGTGGCCGCGCGACGACAATCCCCTCAAGCACGCCCCCCACACCGCGGCGAGCGTGGCGGCGACCGCGTGGAACCATGCCTACCCGCGCGAGGTGGCGGTGTTTCCGGTGGCGGGGCTCGAGCGGCGCAAGTACTGGCCGCCGGTAGGGCGCGTCGACAACGTGCACGGCGATCGCAACCTGTTCTGCAGTTGCGTGCCGGTGGCGGCGTGGGCCGAGGCCGACACCCCCGGGGGTTGAGCGCCCGGCTTCGGTACCCCGATCGCCACCCTCCCGATCGCGGCCAGTTGTGCGCGACGACGCCGAAAACGCTCTCGGCCGTTCAGCCGATGGGAGCCTTTCTCGCTTCGATCAGCATGAACAGCCCGGCCCGAGGAGTGAACGTGCGGAAGAACCACCGCGGCCAGATCCACCGGGCGATCTTCAGCGCGAGCCCCCGATGGCGTTGCCCGGCATTGGACGTGAGCAGATCGCCGTGCGTCATCGTGGTGCAGATCGACACGTGGTGAAACGGTGCGCAGAGCCTTTGCGCCTCCGCCACGGTATATGCTTTCGTGCCCGGGCTCTCGAGATGCGCGGCGTAGATGGCGTCGAGCGTGGTCCACGGGCGCAGACGCAGCAGCCCGTAGCGGAGCCAGAGCATCAGCCCCACGAGACTGTACTTCGAATAGATCATGATCCGCGCCGTGCCGCCCGGTTTGAGGACCCGGTGAACCTCGCGAAATGCCTGGGGCGTGTCGGGACTGTGGTGGAGCACGCCCCATGAATAGACGACGTCGAAGGTGCCGTCGGCGAACGGCAGTCGTTCGGCATCGGCTTGCAGCAAACGCGATTCAAGGCCGAAGAGAGCGAACCGTGCCCGGGTATGCTCGATCGCCCGCTGCGTGAGATCGACACCCGTCAACACCGCGCCGTGCTCGGCGAACGACTGGTGATCGGCCCCGAGGCCGACACCGATCTCGAGGACGCTCAATCCACGCGCCGTGGTGAACCGTGCGAATTCCGGGATGAAGGGCTCGAGTTCGTAACGCTTCCGCGTCTGCTCGCGGTAGCCATCCCTGTCGGTCGCCTCGAGAAGCAACTCCTCGCCACACGAGGCACGATTCCAGAAGTCGTGGACGTCCGATTTGAGAGTTCCCTCAGTGGGACCGTGTGACGTTTCGACCATGGCAGCCTCGGGTACCGCGTGCTCCCCAGCTCGGATGCCACGAGGCCGGAAAATCCTGGAATGACGCGACCACCCGTTAGTGTCCTCCATCGAACCGGCGGCAAATGCCATGGCGGCACGGCGATCGACCAACGCGCAGCGGGCGCGTGTCACGTGCCGCAGAACGTCCGGTAGCAGCGGCCATCGGCAGGGGGCGGCGTGCGGTAGTGGGCGTTCTCCGGCGTCGCCACGAATGGCTGGCGAACCGCATCGACCAGCCTCTCGAGCGGCGCGACGTCGCCGGCCACCGCCGCGCCCAGCGCCTCCTCGACGCGATGATTGCGCGGGATTACGTGCGGGTTGCTCCGTTGCAGCAGGCCGACAACCTCCGCCGGCGCCTGCGGCTGCCGGGCGAGCCGGGCTCGCCACGACGCCTCCCAGGCATCGAGGGCTGGTGTCGCCGGGGGCGACGATCCCGCAGCGAGCCGGCCGGCGAGCGTGGCCAACGACTGGGTGTAGTCGACGCGGTCCTCGGCGAGGGCCGCAAGCAACCCGTCGGCGATCGCCCCATCCCCCTCCTCGGCCGTGAACAGCCCGAGCTTGGCGCGCATCGCGGCCAGCCAGCGTTCGCGAAACCGCCCGGGAAACGTCGCGAGCACGCCGCGGGCCGCCTCGACCGCCGCCTCTCCGCCGTCGCCGACGAGGCCAAGCAGGCTCTCGGCGAGCCGGGCGAGGTTCCACTGCGTGATCACCGGCTGGTTGCCGTAGGCATAGCGGCCGTGGTGGTCGATCGAGCTGAAGACCGTCGCCGGGTCGTAGACGTCGAGGAAGGCACAGGGGCCGTAGTCGATCGTCTCGCCGGAGACGGCGCAGTTGTCGGTGTTCATCACCCCGTGGACGAAGCCGACGGCGAGCCAACGCGCCACCAGCTCCGCCTGCCGGCCGACGACCGCGTCGAGAAAGGCCAGCGCCCGCTCCGGGGCGACGGCGAGCTCGGGGTCGTGGCGCGCGATGCAGTGGTCGAGAAGGGCGCCGACGAGCGCCTCATCGCCGAG
>JBJSXB010000095.1:0-13289 GCA_046086245.1 Planctomycetaceae bacterium
CGCAGGAACATTCTCAGGCGCGGGGGTGTTGGAGGTGCAGCATGACCACCGAAATGGAGTTGGTCGTGGATGCTGGCGGTGATGTCCGGTGCATCTATGGCGAGGAGTTGAACCTACGGGAGATCGGCACGTTGAAGATCACCCGGGCGAGCCACGTCGAGCCAGATAGGGACGGCTACTGGTGGGCGGATATGGGACCGTCAGGTGGGCCGGTGCTGGGGCCGTTCAAGAGCCGGACGGAGGCGTTGGCGGCGGAGAGGGGGTGGCTGTTGGAGAGCCGCAAGCGGGTGGTCAGAACTCCCACACGCGTCACCACTTTACGATTCCTCGCATCACTTTGAAGCCACCAACAAGCGTTGAACCGCCATATTCCTTGGCCAACCGCAGGAGAGTTTTGTGAAACCCGCAATTGGGAAATGTGGATTCAACTTTGGCTATAGCCGATCTGGGCATTCCCTTGCGGCACCAACCTTGCGTTGCGTCTATCCAATCGGCTTTACGGCATGCCTCAATGACGTCCGCGTGAATTCCGTTGTACTTGAACACCTTGTGGTGCCAATGGATCGCGCCACGCAGAGCGTCTGGGTCTAATTCCCAACCGTATTTTTCGTTGTCTTGGAGGGCGACGGCTTCTGAGGGCTCCAAATAAGCCAGTTCCTGATCTGTCCAAAGCCCGATGTCGTGATAAACGAATGCGGTTTCCACCATCTGTTCGTGTTCAGACGCGTTGTCCAGAAAGTTCATCGCGTATGTGATGCAACGGTACACGTGGTTGCGATAGCCATCAAAGTCGTGGCCGATCAGAGTTCGGTACGGTGCGAACAACTCTTCAACACGGGGGCGCTCAATCTTGATGGTGATGTCAAGCAAGGTATATCTGCTTTCTTGGACTCAGTTCCGGCATTATTACGAACGACCGCGATCAGTGGCTCGCGATCAAAAGATTTGCCACACCACTCGGGTTGATCGCGATTCCACAGCGTCGCGTGGTTAGAGCCTCGCTGTCAACATCGCTCCGCCGACGCTCGCCTCGAACAGAATGCCAACCACATTTTGCCACGACCGGCTCCCGTCGATGGCCAAGAACAACACTCGGGCCGCGGCCGCAGCGCACCAAGCGGCGCCCACGACGGTGAAGGTAGAAGGGGTTTGGGCTACGAAGCATCCAATGCCGAGGCACAGGAAAAACCCACCGTAGGTCGCACGGAATTCTGAGATGCCTAGCGGTCCATCCGGCCGGATACCAAGAATGCGGCTGACAGCACTCGGAAACAGCAGGCCGAGACAGCCGAGTACAGCAGTAACAACTGCTCCGCAGTTCGCCAACAGTGTCATTTCACGGAGCGCCAAGGGCAGAGTTGAAGAGCCACGGTCATGGCTTCCGACTGCAGCATCGTCTATGACGATGGAGATTCCGGCAAGGCCCGTGAACGCCTGATTTATCTCCTGCCGTCATGCCTGCGGCGCCACTTCACAACGACTTCGTGTTTCAACGGCCCCCCGTGGCCCACGAATAGCCCCCCGGGGTTCGCAGCAAGAATACGATCAACGCTCGCCATGGCACCCGAGAGGTCGTCGGCAAAGTAGTGGAAGTTGGGTTGCGATGGCCGGATCGCACCTCCCGCCCAGCCCCCCATGATCACGTCGCCAACGATGGCGTCGCCGGCGTCGAGGAGGACAGAGATCGAGCCGGGCGTATGCCCCGGCGTGTGCAGTATCGAACCGTAAACGCCGAACGCATCGAGCCGGCTGCCTTCTTCGGCATCGATGTCAGCCGCCCGTGTGCGAAACGGCAGATGGGCAAGCAACCGCGCCAGAATCCGCCCGCGTAGCCCCACGCCTAGGAGTGGGCCGTTGTTTCCTCGTGTGGCGAGCGGTCGATCACCGGGGTGATACGCCACAGGGCAGCCGGCCTCGGCCGCTAACTCCGCGGTGTTGCCGAAGTGGTCTGAATGCACGTGCGTGTGCAGGATCAGCGCGAGGTCGCGAATCTTCACGCCCGCCGCAGCGCAGCCGGCAACGATGTTCGCGGCATCACCCCGCGATCCAGTATCGACGAGAATCGGCCGGTCGCCGACCACCAAATAGGCGTTTGAATAACGCAGGCGGAGAGGGTGGATAACGCTCACGGCTGGCCGTTGACCTCGATGCTGCGACGGACGTGGGGTACATGCAGTCGGAGGTGGAAGGCCAAGAGGGCGTAGGCCCCGCGACTGTTCAGCCTGCCGAAGATCGGGTGCAGAAACGTCTCGTGGCCATTGAAAGCATGCGACTCCGGGAGGCTTGCGACCCGCGTGACCAAGTCCCGGAACCGCGGCATGACCTCTGGGCCGCATTCGCCGGGATGATCGAAGCGACTGATGTCCCCGATGTCCGGCTGTCGCCCGGCTTCGAGTTGAGGGATCAGTTCGAGCATCGCCTCGTGGACGCCGTTGACGTGGTCGATTGTCATGAATGCCGACCAACCCCGCATCACCGGCGTCACCCCGGGCAGTGGCGCAACTGGACGACGCCCCCGCAGGACCGGCTCGGGAGTCGTCGCGACCAGTTCCTCAATCGTCCTCGCTGCGGCCCGGAACTGCCGCTCGTTCGTCGTGAGGGAGCGACTTCGATATCCAGCCCGTAGGAGCATCCGGGCCATCATGTTTTCGAGCATCGGTGCGGCGAACCCACGTTTTTCAAGTCGGACGGCGTTCAGTCTCGCCCCCCTCGCGAGATCAATCAACGCGAAACCGGCACAGGTCGAGCGTGACGACGATGGCCGTGTGAGTGCATGCCTGTGATGACCGCGGAATAGGGCGACGATTTCGCCCGGTGTGCGCGCACCCAGTTCTTTCCACCGCCCACCCCCTCTGGCTGCCGGGCGTGTTTTCCTTCTTCCGGCTCGCTGCGTTGGCGGCCGGTGTCCCTGTGTTCGTGTCCGTGTTCTTTTCCCCATCGCTTTTCAGGAGATCGAGAACCCATGAGTGACCTCGAATTGATCGCCGCCGTGGCCCGCAAGACCGGCGAAGACTCCCACGAGATTCGGCGCCGGGGCTTCATGCTGACCACCCCCGAGGACTCTGGCTCTGATCTGGACCCGGAGTGTCTGCTGGACGTGCTGCTGGTCGATCTCGATGACCTGCAGACCGTCGACTGGGACGCCCTCGGATTCGGGTGCCGCGAGCCGTTCTACAAGAGCACGCTGAAGGCCCGGCTCAAGAAGGCGAAGAAGAGCAAGAAGCAGGCGGCCCGAGCGGCGTGACCTGCTGCTGGCTTTGACCAGCTCGAAGTCTCCCGCGATCCCATAAGTGACGGGCGTGGAGTGTGGTGGAGGTGCCCAAGCCTCGCTGCACCCACGCCCGTCGCTTTTTCGTCCCAGATATCTAAATCACAGCGGTTGCACGGCGGCGATGAATTCTGCGCCACCGTACGGACCGACTTCAGGATGGCGGATACGAAATCGACACCGCCATCCACCCCCGTCCATCAACCCCAGAAAGAACCCACCCATGCTCAAACTCAATGCCGGCATCTCGAAGAAAGTCGGCTTGCCCGGCTTCTCTAGTGCCTCGGCCAGCTGTCATGTCGAGGCCGAACTCGACAGCTCCCTCCTCCAAGATCACGAGGGCTTTCAGGTCGTCGTTCAGCGGGCCTACCAGTCGTGCGAGAAGGCCGTGCAGGACCAGATCGCCCGGCTGACCAGCGACGCCTCCGAACCCAGCCAGCCGCAGGAAGTGATCGAGGTCCGTACGGCTCCGACTGTCTCCGGGGCGAGCGTGAGCAGGATTCCGACCACGCAGTTCACAAACCAGCACAGCCCCCGTCCCGCCACAGCCAGTCAGGTCAAAGCCATCCGGGCCATCGCTGCTCGCCGGAAGATCGACCTCGTGGGGCTGCTCCGGGAACGCTTCGGGCTCACCACGGCGGACGAACTCGGCATCCGGCAGGCGAGCAACCTCATCGACGAGCTCAAGAGCGACGAGCCGACCACCAGCCCCAGCACGAACGGCAACGGGGCCTACGCGGCGACTGGAGGTGCTCGATGATCGCCGGGGCTGAAACCTTGCCGGTGCTCACGCCCACGAAGCCCGCCGGTGCGAACCCAGCGAATGAAGTTGCCAAGAGGCTCACGGGCAGGGACTACGTGAGTTGGTCGGCCATCTCGACGTTCCGGACCTGCCCACTGAAATACAAGTTCCGGTACATCGACGGCCTACCCGAGGAGTCTGTCTCCAGCGCCCTCGTGTTCGGCACGGGGATTCACACGGCCGTCGAGCAGCACTACCAAGCCCTTCTGTCCGGCGATCCCAAGCCCGACCTCGACGCCCTGCTGTTCGCCTACAGAAGTGCATGGCTGCCGCACGACCCGGACGAGATCTCATTCGGCAGTTCAGAGACACGGGCCTCGCTGGATGCTCTGGCCGCGAAGATGCTGACGGCCTTTCTGAGTAGCCCCGCGGCGAGCGTTCAGGGGCGGGTGCTGGGCGTCGAGGAGGAGATTCGCGGCATGCTGGTCGAGGGTGTGCCGGACCTGTACGGGAGAGTTGATCTGCTGACCGAGGATGCCGACACGCTGGTTGTGACCGACATCAAGACCAGCCGTGGGAAATGGAGTCAGGAGCAGGTCGAAGACAGCGGGGAGCAGTTGTTGCTGTACTCGCACTTGGCCTCCGAGATCGCACCCGGGAAGAGGATCGCGACCCGGTTCCTGATCATCACGAAGACCCGCGAGCCACAGATCGAGGAGCATATCCGGGAGGTCGAGCCAGTCGCCGTGAAACGCACCTTGGCGGGCGTGGAGCGGGTCTGGCGGGCAATCGAGTCGGGGGTGTTCTATCCAGCGCCGAGCACGATGAACTGCGCTTCGTGTGGCTACAGGGCGGCATGTCGGGCGTGGATGGGCTGACGCTGGCCTGACGGGAAACAGGCGGCCGGGGTTGAAATACACCTCGGCCGCTTTTTTTAGGTGTCAGAGAGCAGATGGTGCCCGCACATAGACCGTCGCCAAACACACACAGAACAGCGACTGAAAGAGGGCTCATTTGGCAGCCAAGTCTGGGTTTTTTGCGCTGCCCGACAAAAAACCAAATGGTTTTTTCGGCTCTACAGGGTCAGTGGCCGATTGTTTGTTAGTTGTTTGGAATGATATTTCGGCGCCGGCACGAGCCTCACAAAAGCCCGATGCGTGTTTTTCACGGGAAATACGCTTGCCCAAGAGTGCGCTGCCTGGCCAAAAGAGCCTTGGTTGCTTTCGATAAGTGCGTATGGCGAGCGACCATATCGCTTGAATCTCCGGTTGGAACCCAGGACCCAGGACAGAGCTCTCGGGGAGCAGTCTGGATCCATGAATGCCAGACGCTTCCGATCATCTGGTACTTTTAATGCAGGATTGAGTCTCCTTGTATGTCCGAAGGACATACACTAGGTCCGCGTAAATCGGACAGGTTTTCTTAACACGCGTGCCCGCAAGTCGTTGGCAGCGCACGGCTTACCGCAGGTTAAGGGCACGTTTTTGGCAGAGCCAAAGGCCAGGCAGCATTCCCACTCAAATAGATATCAATAGCCGGCCAGATCGAATGATCGAAGCGGGGGTCGAGTTGGCGTTTTCCGGGCGCTCTCTACCACCCCTGTTGCCTAAGCGCACTGGCGGCGCCTGGCGTGCTGGATCGGGCTGGGGGGGCACGGGGAAGTCCTGGATTAATCGGGCCTCTAGGAGCCTCGTAGGGCTCGCAGAGGGTGTCTGCTGGCCGTAAGCGGGAGATACTCGCGCTGGCACCTCTGCTCGTCACGGTGCGAGCCATCAGGCCGACGATCAAGCCGTCAATAACCGACTTGCTTGGTTCAACCGTGCTCTTCGCCGGAGGGACGCACTCGGTCGACAATACCGGGGCACGGGTTGCTGCCTGTCGTCAGTCTTGCGCTTCTGAACGCATGCGCTAGACTCAAACAGCGGGAGCATCACGATATGGCCCGACAAGCCCCGACTATCGCCGTGGAACAGGACACCCCGGTGTTGTGCTGCCGGATGGTTGCGGCCGAGCACCCGGCGAATCTCTCGGCATCGGCGTCGGAGGGTCTGGTAATCCGAGGCTTTGCGCTACGACCCCAATGGGATGTTTTTCGCTCGGTCTTGAGACTCCTGCGTTGGGACTGCCCACCCGCCAAGCCCGTCGTCGTTCGAACGTCATGGCTCCCCGCCGACACACTTGGCGAGTGTGTGCGCCGGCAGCATCGCTTCGTGATTAGGCTCAACAGGGCCATGAACGAGAACCAGGCCGTGGAGACGCTACTTCACGAATGGGCTCATGCCTTGGCTTGGAACTACTCGCTCGACCGAATGGCGCGGGATCCCGACGTAGACCGGGAACTCTTCGAGGCCGCATCGCACGACGAGGCTTGGGGATGCGCCTTTTCCCGGGTCTGGCGGGCATATTCGGCCGCGATGCGTTGAATCCATCACGTCGCAGACCGGTTGTCGTACGTATTTGGCGGCTCGTGCAGCACCACGCCAAGTTCCGACTATCCTCTGTAATGACAACACTGATCCCAAGGCTACCGCTACCGTGCCTGCCCAATCACCAACAACCGGCTTGACGGTACGACCTCTGTCCCCGAAGGCGTTTGTGGCCTTGGCGTCGGCGAGCGAAGCAGCGCTGTCGCCTGACTTTACACGTCTCGGACCCATTGCTGGCTTCGCTTGCCGTAATAGCGAGCTCCTGTATCGCGACCCCGACGATCTCCTGCTGCGCGTTGTTTCCGACGAAGCCCTCAGTCCGCAAGTCCTTAACGATGCTCTCCTAGGGTGTCGGTGGATACTGGGACATGCGGCATGTGTTCGGGAAGCCCTGAAAAACAAGTCTGGCGAAGTCGCAGCGAAGGGCGATCTGTCTCTCAGGCTACGGCTTGTTGTCCAGGGTTTTCGAAACGATCTGGCTGGCTGGTCGGTCAACGGCTGCTGCCCGATAGAAGTAGTGCAACTCGGAGAAGCCGTCGATGAGCTCGGATGCGCTTTCGTGCTTCGACGAACGGAGCGCCTGCCTCTAAATAGGCACTCCGTGATTCCCCACCGTGCACCTCTCAGCGAACGGGTAACGAGCATCGCCAAAGCATCCGGCAAGCTCGAAAAACATCACCCGGGGCAGCTTTTGACGTTCATTCGTGAGCAGTCGGCATTTTTACTTGATCTACAGGAGCCTATTCCTACCGTTCTTTCGACATCGGCAGCGCTTGATGTCTACGCAGCGCTCGTCGTGCTGGCCTCGCGCCTGATCCTTCTTGAGCCGCGAGTGACCATCCGTGCTCGTAAGCGTCGGGCACGAGCCGGCAAGCTGAAGTCGAGCAAGATGCTCACGGATGTGCTGATGACGCTGGGCCGCGTGGCTGCCTATTTCGCAGACACCGCCGAGGACGTCTTTACTCTCAGGGTTCCGCTGAAGCGGTGGCCCAAGTCACTCTCTACGGCCTGCGGGGAACTGGCGAGCAAGTATGGATCCGGAGCGCGTTCTAAATCCGCGGCCGACTGGCGCATCCCACCGACGTTCAGCGAGTTTGTGGAGGAAATGGCTGGTCCATCGCTTCCGCTTCCGGGCCTAAGCCTATCCGCCCCTGACGCGGGGATTCCCGAGTCGGCCAACGCCATCTTCGAAGAGTCGGCTGCAAGTATTGTTCATGCCGTTTATGCCGCTTTCGGCTGTGAGCTCGTCTGGGGGAAGCCTCGTTACGCATCGGCACCTTCGTCATTCTTCAAGTCGATGCAGCCAAGCGGGGATGGGAGTTCGGCGCCGGGGCTAGAGACTGTTCGAGTGAGCCTGGTTCATGTTGTCTGCGCACACAGGCTGATGGTCGAGCTTGGTGGACTGCCAGACGGCTCAATCGGTGTTGCAATGCTCGGCGATGCCATCACGGTTGCGTCGGAACTCGCGTCTGAGCTTGCGTCTTCCACGGACTTGGAAATGAGCTGCATTGTGGCTTATGACTCAGCTCAGAAGTCGATCGCGGCGCTCAAGGAATCGGTGGGCCTCTCTTCGCGAGACAAGGTGAACTCATCGGCGCTCAGCCTATGCGTAGCGCAGGAGAAGGTCCTAAGGCGGTTCTTTGCGGCTTTGCCGTGACGGACGAACGTTGACATGGCTGCGAAAAAATCCTCCTCCAAGCGGCGAAGACGCCCCGTGTCGAAAGGGCGGGGCCGCGCCAGCAAGCCCGGGCCGCCCTCTTTGAAAAAACCACGGAAGGACGCTGCTCAACGGGACATCAATAATGCCAATGCGGATGGAGTACGTGGGCAGGTTGTCGCTCATGTACAGGGCGCCCTCAGAAGTCTGCTGGGGCACGCGCTCGACCAGATGAACGAATGGCAGGGCTTCGACGCGCAGCAAGAGGGCGAGTTGTTCTCTCCCGACCAAGCGCAGAAGCCGCTTTCTAGTCACGATCCCGCCCTGGCTCCCGTTGCATCGGCTGTTGATCCGGATGCAGCCCCCGCGAAGCAGTCGCCGTCTGTGCCAGATCCGCTCGTTACAGATCAAGACCTAATAGCTGAAGCCAAGGCCAAGGCGTTGCTGAAAAAACTCCGTGAGATGTCAAAACGAGGCGAGTATACGGTGCTGCGCTACCTTGAAGAGCTTGGAAAACATAAGGCATTCGATGGCCGACCGACCGACATGAATAAGCTGCCGGGAAAGAACCTTTCTACGACTCGCAAGCGCATCTGGGAGCTGATCACAGAACAGGCCGTTTCCAAGGACCCCAAATCCTCGAAAATCCAGAGAATCTCGCTGACTGATTTGGGTAAGGCGGCTTATCGCCTGCACATAGCCGCAGTTCAGGATCCAGGCATCAACTGAATTCACGTGAGCTGCGCGTAGCAGAGAGTGCGTGGATGGAGTTGGTCTGCGTCTGTGATTTTTTCAGTTCTCTTGGTCGGTAGTACGTCCGCGTGCGTGTGCGTGAGCACTCGCGCACGCGGCTTATGGGATCCCTTGTGGGATATGGGGCAGCGGTGCACCCAAAAAAGCGATCCGCCTGCACCCCATGAGGGTGCACCGCTGCACTCCACCATCAACGCCCAGGATTACCCGGCGTTGGTTTGAGCCGATAGACGCTGGGGCCCCTTGCGATGCTGCCGGGGAGAACCACGTCGATTAACTTCGCAGTTTTCAGATCCTTGATCGCACGCTTTGCGGTATCCGGCGACACGCCCATGCGGCGAGCCAAATCCGATTGGGAGGTTCGCGCCAATCCATCCGGCTTGGTGTCTCTCCAGAGCACGAACCATGCCCGCGCGGCTCTGTCGGGCAGCGTCCGCATCGTCTTGTCCACGAAGTCATTGATATCTTTGAACCGGCCCCTGGAGTCCGAAGGAGGCCGCTGCTTGGTCGCTCCAGAACGGCCGCTCCGGGGCGGGACGCGGACGGCGGACCGCCTGGCCGGCAGGGCGACCGGTTCCCGTGGCTCGGAGCCCACTGGCGCCCTCGAGTCGCCTGGGGAATCCAGTGGCGGCAGAACCTCTCCCGGCAGAAGTACGCGGGGCTGGTTCATGGCCGAGTCTCCTCCGACGGGCCGGCGCCGGGCTCCTCGGTCCCATCCCCGTCAGGCGCGGCGCTCGGGATGTCGTCCCATGCGCGGCGGAGGTCCTCATCGAACCCGTCCCGCCTCGCCCCCTGCGACCAATCGGCGGCGGCCACGGGGCGGTTCCCATCGAGTGGCTGAAATGACTGGACGCCCCTGTTGAAGTGCAGGTCCTGCGTGACCTGCTCCCCGTGCCGGGACTTGAGGTGCTGGAGCCGAACTCGATTCGGATCCCCCTCCTCGATCGGCGCAAGAATGAAGGCGTCGTCCGCCCCGTATTCCAGTTCGGACGTCTCGCGGAACGACGCCAGCGAAAGGCCGTCACCGGAATACGACGACCGTCCGGCGCGATCGCGGGTTCGGCCGAGTGCGCTGACGACGATGACGGCCAGCCCTCTCGACGCCAGCCTGCGCAGGGAGTCCATCATGCGGCCGATCCGCTCCCTCGGCTCGGAGTCCTCGTCATCAAGCGTGAACCGCTGGAGGTAGTCGAGGATGACTACCTGCGCGCCCATGTCGTCGGCAGTGAGCGCTACGTTCGACAGGGAGAACGGCCGCTGTAGGAAGCCGATGCGGTCGATCACCGTTTCGAGCGTGGCCAATCCAGTGTCGATCCGGTCCAAGTGGGAGGGACGGAGCCTTCGGTGCCGAATCAGCTCGGCGTTGACCCCCGACAGTCTGGCCAACTGCCGGTTCAGGATGGCTTCCTCCGACATCTCGCAGTTCGCGATCAGCAGCCGAAGGTCCGGGCTGAACCGCAACGCATCGATGGCGATCTGGGTGACGAAGGCGGTCTTGCCTCCGCCCGGGGCTCCGCCGATCAGCGTGACGAGCCCCGGGCCGATTTCGGGGTGGCTTGGGGTGTGGCGATAGAGGACGGGACCGGTGCCGTGCCAGACGTCGTCCCTCCATTGGCCGAACGCCTGTCGTCCGCCGATGTACCGGGCCGAGGTCAGGGGAGGCCGCGATGAGCTTCGATTGGTCATGATTTCTCCTTCGTGAGAATGGGGTTGAAGTTCTGGGGTCACGAACACGAAACGTCGGTACTGAGCGGGGGCTGGCCGTCCTTCCAACCGCATTCGATTTGCCGGGCGACCTCCTTCGGCGGTAGCCCGATGTCACGGGCGCCTTCGGTCAGCAGGCCGATCGTCAGCTCCCGTGATGCGCCGCAGTCGGCGAGGTTGCGGGCGGCCGAATAGACAGATTTATGCCGGTCGCCCACGGTCACGTTGCAGCTGCGGATGACGTCGAGAGTGAGTGGGTTCACGCGAACCGCGGCGTCGGGCCCTGCGGCCCGCCTCTGCGCAGCGGCGGCGTCTTGGTTGGCCACCTGTGCTTCGGCTTCTCTCCACGCCTCGACCAGCCTGTCGGCCCGCCCGACCTCGAAGTCGTCCGGCAGCTCGAACGGTGCCGGAGAGCGCCCGAGATCGAGGATGTCCTCGGCGGTCAGCACCCCGAGCTGCCCGGACGGTATGAACCGCTTGTGGAGCCCCGTCTTCGGGTGCCGGCTATTCGGCGCCCGGAAGGCCCTGACCGCGTCGTAGATGCCGGTATCGATCCGGATCTGGGCCTCGCCGGCCACGATCTCCGCGAACGCCCGCGCGAATCGATGAAACGCGGGTCCGCCCGCCGGGGCCCACAGCGACGTGGGGCACCCCAGGTGAAAACCCTTGCTCCCGGAGAAAAACGAGACGAGCTGCTCCGCGGGCACGCCGAATGTCCCGACGAGCGTCTCTCCGAGCCTCCGTACGTCGGCGAGCGCCTTGTCGATGCCCCCTTCGCTCGGGTCGCGATCGATGTCGAACCAGATCCACGGCGACCATGTCGCGCCTTGGAAGCCCCGCGTGGTCTGCGCGGTCTTCAGGTGCTCCCTGAAACCCTCGTCGAAATAGAACGCGCTGAGGTAGCTCTCCTCGTGGACCCGCGCCCGGTCTTCGCATCGGCTGTACGCCTCGAAGACAGCGACCGCCGAGACGAGTTTCCGGTCGTTCGTGACCGGCCCCACGATCCTGTACTGATAGCAAAACGCACCGTCGTCCATGATCCGTTCTCCATGTCTAGAGGTACCGAAGTCCGATCACCCAGCGGTCTACTTCCCTGTGCGCGCGGCGGATCTCCCGCCAAAGCACTAGGCACCGCTTCACATCTCCCGAAATCCGGCGGGCAGTCGCCACGT
This sequence comes from Planctomycetaceae bacterium, assembly GCA_046086245.1. Taxonomy (GTDB): domain Bacteria; phylum Planctomycetota; class Planctomycetia; order Pirellulales; family UBA1268; genus F1-20-MAGs016. Next base: position 11,723 of record JBJSXB010000095.1, read on the forward strand.
TGCGACGGCATCCGCCGAGCCGGTGCAGTGCGCGACGGCGCCGCGCCACCTGTTCCGGCGTGAACCACAAGGTCATTGCGAGCGGCTGGCCCCGGCCGGGAGCGCCGGCGACTTCCCAGTGGAAGGTCAATCCGACGTTCCCGGTCCGGGTGCACCGCACGACTTGGCCGACGCGAAGGACCGCCGCGTACACGCGGGAGGCACTTTCAGTCGGCTCGCCGTGGCGAGGCATCACGCACCCCTTTCGGTGTGCCTGACTCGCCCCGTCTCCTCCTTGAAGTCCTCGTCGACGACGCGGCTGTAACTCGGCCGCCTCACGACGTCGCTAATCGTCACGACGCGGTTCCACAGGGAGCCGTCATCCTCCCGACGGACCACGACCTGCACCGTGCAGAACAAGTTCTCTGGCAAGGGGTCATGAACTTGATGAAGCCCGCGAAACCCTAGCGCTCCCAGCTTTCTCTTGGCCGTCGAAAGCGCGGGGCCTGTGATCCACGTCGTGTCCCAGATCCGGCGACCGCAGTGCTCACCTTCGACCACCTCGAAGGTCAGCCGGTATCCGCGTGTGCCCTTCTCGGGACTGCGGAAAAACTTCCCATGAACCACATGCACCTTATACGTGCCAGCGGGAACCGGCTCCGGATCCGGGGCCGCCTCCACTTCCGCGTACTGCCTCACGAGATCATCCCATTCATCGTCCCTGAGGACATCCGTGTAGTTGGTCGTTCGTTCGTAACCCACTTTCCTACTCCTTCGTCATCCATGTCGCGCCCGCACCGAAGCACTTTGCTTCTTGGAGCACGAGCGATGGCCCGAAAGAGACCACAAGCAGGCGACCGACACCATGCGCAGCAATGCACTAATTGCCGTCTCGGAAGTGGGCATGAGTGCTCATCGATGTGTGCATTGCTGCGCGTACCCAAAGGCGAGGCGCGCCGCGATAGTTGCTCCTCACGTGAGCGACTCGTGGACCGCTGTGGCACACGACGACTCACGAAGAGATGGAGAGGACCGGTGTAGCGCTGAATACGGGACCGCTAGTTCCTGTCGATGCCGAGCACCTGCCCGCCGAACCCACGAAGGAAACCGAGGAGAAAATCATGGACGAGCAGAACCACAACACCGACGAAGTGATCAACCACAACGGTCAGCCAGACCGGAATGATTCCACGACGGCCCAGATGGCGACCGACGCGTCACCGGCTACGCCGGTCGCGGCTATCGCAGTGATCGAGATCCCACCGGCGGGACAGTCTGCGGAGCTGGAGGTCATCGGGGGCTTCACGGTGCACCCGCTGGCGAGCAGGTTCCCGCTGATCGTCGGCAAGGACTTCGATGATCTGGTGGAGGCGGCGGCCCGCGCAGGGCGGCTACAGGCCGTTGAGGTGCATGACGGGCTTCTGATAGACGGCCGGAATCGGGTTCGCGTGCAGGAGGAACTCCGCAGACGTGGCATCGAAATCGACCTGCCCGTCTTGGCGTGGGAGCCCAGCGGCGAGGAGACCGTCGAGGAGCACATCTGGTCGGTAAACGCGAACCGCCGCCACCTGACCGACGACCAGCGAGC
>JBJSXB010000096.1:0-6153 GCA_046086245.1 Planctomycetaceae bacterium
GGTTGGCTCGGCATGCGCTGCGCGTCGCGCGGCGTGTGGTTGTCGATCGGCGGGCTCACCGCAGCCGGATTGATTCTGGCGGCCTTGATCGCCCGCGAGATCTACCTCGGTCGGTAGAAACGATCGAAGAGGGCGTCGGGCACGCGATGGAGCCGCGGCGCCGGGCCGCAATCGTGGGTGCCCACCCGTCCCGCGCACGGTCCCCGATAGACGGGTCCGGCGGTCGGTGCGCCGCGCACGCCCACGAGGTCGAAAGGGTGGGGTGGCCGTGACGGATCGCAGGGCGGTCCGGGGATACACGGCGTGATCCACCGCGGTTCTCCCGGACCGTGGAGGCAGGCTGATCCCGTGGACCAGTCGTCGGTGGCGTCGCTGCGCGGCGGCAACAGGCGGTCGAGCAAGGCCACCGTTTGTCGTTCCACCGTCTGCCGTTCCACCGCGTCGGCGTCGGGGGACAATCGCGGCAGGGCAGGCGCTGTCTTCGCCGCGGCCGCGCCGCTCGCCGGGGCCGCGCCTGTCTCCGCCGCGGCCCACGCCCCCCTGGCGAAGGCCGCGCTGAGAAAGGCCGCGGACAAAAAGGCCACGGTGAGGGGCGTTGCCAGGATGGCGATCGCCGGAACGTCTTCCCGTACCCCCCCAGATTGCCTGCCCTTGGTCGGTATCATCGCGTGCCTCCTCTGTTGTGCGCCAACAGCAATCGGCGCGGTGGGCGTGGTCGCTGGAGCGGTTTCCATGGACCGAACGGGCGATCCGATCGCGACCGCCGCCGCGGACCTGGTCGGCGACCTCGCCCGCCAGGCACGCCGGCTCGTGGCCGCCGCGGCGGGGGGTGGGAGCGGCGCGATCGCGGCCTTGGCGGGGACGCCCGGGGCGAGCGCGGTGTTCGTCGAGGGCCTGGTCCCCCACGCCCGGGAGGCGGTCGATCGACTTCTCGGCGGCCCCCAGGAGAGCTACTGCTCGTCGCGCGCCGCCCGGCGCCTGGCGATGCGGGCGTGGTCGCAGGCGCGACTGCTCGGTGCCGATGCCGGTGCCGCGGTCGGTGCGGCGGCGACCGGCAGCCTCGCCACGACGCGTCCCAAGCAGGGGCACCATCGCGTCGTCGTCGCCGTGCAGACGGCTTCCACCACCCTGGTGCGCGAACTACGGCTCGCCAAGGGATCGCGAGACCGGTCCGCCGAGGAGCAGGTCGCGGCATGGGTGTTGCTCGAAGCGATCCGCGTTGCCTGCGGCTCGCGCGACGCGGGAGCGGACGGTCGGTTGCTGGCGGACGAGCGGGTCGTCGAAACCAGGATCGACGCCCCGCCGGCATGGCGCGAGCTCCTCGCCGGGACGCGGTCCGCCGTGCACGCCGCCGACGGCAGCGCTCCCGGCGCGCGCACCGGTCGGCTCGTGTTTCCGGGGTCATTCGATCCACTTCACGAGGGGCATCGCGGCATGGCCGCGGTGGCCGAGTCGCTGGTAGCGCGACCGGTCGAGTACGAGTTGTCGATCGCGAACGTCGACAAGCCGCCGCTCGACTTCATCGAGATCGCCAATCGGGCCGACGCGTTGAGGGAGCACTCGCTGTGGATCACGCGGGCGGCGACCTTTCTGGAGAAAGTGGCGGTCTTCCCCGACGCTTTCTTCGTGCTCGGCGCCGACACCTTCACCCGGCTTTGGGATCGACGATACTACGGGGGGTCGGCCAGGGCCGCCGACGAGGCGGTGTCGCGGATCGCGGCCGGAGTCGCCGGTTTGGTGGTGTTCGGGCGGGTTCGCGACGGCCGGTTCGCCGATCCGTCCGCGGGCGCGGTGCCGGAGTCCCTCCGCGCGGTATCGCGGTTCGTTCCCGAGGAGACGTTCCGTTGCGATCTCTCGAGCACGCAAATCCGGCGGACGTCGAACGCAGGCGAGTGAGCGCCGGTCGCCGATCGGTACGACCGCCGGCGCGTGCCATGGCACGACCGCCGATGCGTGCCATGGCACGACCGCCGATGCGTGCCATGGCACGACGCATCGCCCTGTTGGCAGCCGGCTGGCTGGCGGCGGCCCTGCTGCCGATGGGAAGGGTGCCGGCGCAGACCGCGGAGGCCCTTTCGGCACGGCTCGAGCGCAGCGTCGGGCGGACGCTTGATGCCGTCGAATTGTCGAGCGGCCGGCGCATCGTGCGGCCCGTGTTGGCGGGTGTGTCACGCCAACGCGGCTCCGGCATGGCGCTGCGATTGCTCACCGACCCCGCGGCCCCTCCGCAGACGGTGCAACTCGCGACCGTGTCGCGGATCATCGTCGATCGGGAGGTCGTCTATGAATCGGGTCCCAGCGGCGGGGTGGCCCGACAGGGAAGCAGTCGGGCCCGCGATGGTGGCGGGAAGGCGGCGGCCGCATCGGCGGCGCGGATGCGCGCCCTCGGCATCGATCCCTGGCCCTCACGATCGGCGGAGGAACACGCGGCCGAGGTCCTCGCCCTGGAGGCGCTTGTGGAGCAGGTGCGGGGGGCGTTTCCCGGGATGCGCGTGGCGACCACCCACGAGTTCATCTTCGTCACCGACATACCGGAAGCGGAGGTCGCCGGCGTGGTGGCGAGCCTCGACCGGATGCACGACGTGCTCTGCGACCTGTACGACATCCCGGCGGGCGAGCCGGTCTGGTTGGGCAAATGCCTCGTGCTCGCGTTCCGAGCACAGGAGGATTTTCTCGCCTTCGAGAAGCGTTTCGTCGGAGTCGACGTGACCGGCGCGCATGGCATCTGCCATCAGGCGCCCACCGGCCGGGTGATCGTCGCCGGACACAAGGGACCCGATCAGGTGGCGTTCGAGCACATGCTGGTCCACGAAACGAGCCACGGTTTCAACCATCGCTGGGTGTCGCCCGTGCGCCTGCCCAACTGGCTCAACGAAGGGATCGCGGAGTGGATCGGGATGCAGGTGGTGCCGGCGGGGCGCGTGGTGCCCGTGAAGGAGGCGCAGTCGCTGGCCTTCATGCGCACCACGGGCCACGTCGGGGAGGGCTTCTTCACCGCCGAGCACATCGGCCGCGAGCAATACGGGATCGCCTCCGGGCTCGTCCGCTTCATGGCGGGTCGCGATCGGCGGCGTTTCAAGCAATTCGTACGTGGAGTCAAGGAGGGACAATCGGTCGACGCGAGCCTCGAAGACGCGTTCCAATTGTCGCTCGACCAACTGTTGTCGAGCTACGGCGCGACCCTGTCGTTGCCGGCGCTGACGCGGGCACCGGCCAACCCGCCCCAACGCTGACCGACGGCGTGCCGCGGCCACCTCACCCGTGACGTGCAGCAGGCTGATTGGCCACGTCCCGCGAACAATGTTTCGCCAGCCGGCGACGGCGGGCCGAGAGCATCGCCATCCAGAAGCCGAGGAACGCCGCCATGCAGACGATCACCACGAGCGGTCTGCGGGCATCGTGATTCAGCGTCCACGCGCCGATGGCGTGGACCGTACCCCAGACGACCAGCGCCGCCATGATCCAGCGGATGATCTGTTCGCCGGGGGCCGGTGTCGCTTCGCTCGCCATGCGTGCATCGTAGACGTGGTGTCGCCCTCGTGGAGCGGAGCGGTCCGGGGTTCCCTGGGCAGCGGCTCGAGGGGCCGCACCCACGCGGGGAGCGAGGGCCGAGGCGGGGGTCCGGAGCACCGGAACCCGACGACCAAGGCCCCCGGAACGGTCCAGGTCCCAGGGGGGCGGAGAACCTGAACCGTTTCCGGGAGCGATTGGATCGTCACATCGACTACCCGGAGCGACGGGAGGCTTCCATGCTTCCCGCGATCCGGGCCGGGGCTTGTCGGTCGCCCCGTCTGGCCTTCAGTCGGGGGGACAGTACGAGGGTGATTCCCGGGGGTCAAGGTCGGTTCGGAGGGGGAAAACGAAGGCAAAAAACCGATTGTGGTGGTGATCCGGGCAAGCGAATCGTGCGCCTCTGCAAATTGGCGACCCTGGTATGCTCGTCGCTTCCCCGCCGACGGCCCGCCGGCGGCGAGTCGAACCCTGGTGGCCATGGGACCGAAGAGGACCTGATGACGGCGATTCCCCGACAGTTCCCGATGCCGGGCGCCGTGCCGATCGACGGGGTCGGCGCGCCGCCCACGAATGCCGCGTGGGAGGCGGCCTTCGGGTATGCGGCCTCGTACGACGGCTTCCTGGAGCGGCACGCCACCGACGAGCAGCGTGCCCGGTGGCGGGCGGTCGAGGGGCGTGTCGTTCTCACCCCCGATCAGTCGCGGCTGCTCGCCTCCTTCACGCGGCGGATGCCCGTGCTGGTGCTGGCCGGCGCATGGTGCGGGGACTGCGTCAATCAGTGCCCGATCTTCGCACGTTTCGCGGCGGCGACCCCGTCGATCGTGCTCCGCTTCCTCGACCGCGACGCGATTCCCTCGATCGCCGCCCATCTGCGGGTCTGCGGTGGGCAACGCGTGCCGGTGGTGGCTTTTTTCAGCGAGGACTTCACACCGGTGCACGTCTACGGCGATCGGACGCTGTCGGCGTACCGCACCGCGGCCGCCCATCTCGCGGGGACATCCTGTCCGACGGGACTGGCACCGCCCGCAGCCGACACGCTGGCCGTCGTGACCGGCGAATGGCTCGAGCAGTTCGAACGGGTGCAATGGTTGCTGCGCCTCTCGGGACGGCTCCGGCAACTCCACGGCGATTGACGGGGCCAGGCGATGACGAGTCGCGAACGATGGACCGTGTATCCGCTGGTCTTCCTTGCGCTCGGGCTGGCGATGCGGGCGGTGCTCGTGCCTCCGGAGCGCGTCGGAGAGATCGAGGCGATCCGGGTGACGTGCCGCGAGTTGATCGTGGTCGAACCGGACGGGACATCGGTCATCCATGCCGGGCGGGTGGCGGGGGCCGGCGGAGGACGGATCGAACTCAACGACGCCGATGGTACGACCGCGGTGGCGATCGACGCCGGGTCCGCCACCGAGAGCGCGGCGATCGAGTTCTTCGACGGCGACGGGCGCACGATCGACCGGCTGCTGCCGGCCGGCACCATGACGTCGCCCGCCGCGGTCCGGTCGCCGCGCGGCGCGGCCATCGGGGAGGGAGCGGCACCGCGGTAGTGCCCCGTTGCCGTCCTCCATGCGTGGCCGTCATCCACCCGGGGGGCGTTGTCCACCCGGGGGCCCTTTCGCACCCGGGCGACGGTGCCCTTCACCGCAACCGCGATGCTGGCGCCTCGTCCGGGTGGTACCCGCGATCGTCGGTCCATGCCCCGACCAGCGGGCGACCCGGTGGCGCCGGGAGGGGGACGTACGGATTCACGCTCGTCGAGGCGCTCGTGGTGATCGCCATGCTCGGCGCGGTCGCGGCCCTGCTGCTCCCGTCGCTGCAGGCGGCCCGCGAATCCTCCCGCCGTGTCGCCTGTGCCGACAACCTCAAGCGCCTCGGCGCGGCGCTGCTTGCGCACCACGACGCACGGGCCGCGCTGCCGCGCAACAGGCACCCGGTCGGCCCCGGCCGCTGGCAGGCGACAAGCGCCACCGTCCAGCTGCTGCCGTTTTTCGAGGAAGCCGCGCTCCACCAACGATTCGTGACCGCGGCCGGACCACCGGGCGATTGGGAGGCGACCTATCGCCTGATGCGGTCGTCGCCCCTGCGCGTGCTGCGCTGCGCGTCGGCACCGGCGGCGATCTCCATGGCCTGGTCGGGAGCCGGCGGCAATTACGCCTGGTGCACCGGCAGTTCCCTCGACACCAATTGGGGTGGCGAGCGATTCAACGGGATGATCGCCTACGATCGCGAACGCCGCCTCGCCGACGTGTCGGACGGATTGTCGAACACGATCCTCGCCGGCGAGATTCTCGCGGGCACGGGGACGACGGGGGCGAAAGGGGTGTTTCCGTTCGACGTCTTCTACGCGGGAGGGGCGGTGTTCCGTCAGGTGTCGAATCGATCCGCGCCCAGCGCGGCCGATCTCGAGGCGATCGGCCGCGCGGCAGTGGAACGGCCGCAGGGCGTGCGCGGCAACAACGGGGGCCTGTGGGCCTGGTATGCCGCCGGCCATTCGAGTTTCACCACGGCGGCGCCTCCCAATTGGATGTATCCGTCGGCCGGTGGTGACTGCTGCCCCGGCGGCGCCCACGACTGGGCCGACGGTGTCATTCCCCCCCGGAGCATGCATCCCGGCGGGGTCCATGTGCTGATGGGGGATGCCGC
>JBJSXB010000097.1:0-2525 GCA_046086245.1 Planctomycetaceae bacterium
GGGCTTGGGCAACCCGCGGGGCTTCGATTTGTGCACTGACGGCAGTCGCCGTTGGCGGTACCGCGTCAGCGAGCGATGGTTACTCGATTTCGACTCACGGCAGGATGACGGTGTCGATGACGTGGATCACGCCATTCTTGGCCTTGATGTCGGTCTTCACGACCTTGGCCTTCGACGACGGGGTGCTGATCGTCACGCCACCCTCGGTCGCGATCCCGATCGTCTTGCCACCGACCGTCTTGGCCTCCTTGAGCTTGACCACGTCAGCCGCCATCACCGAGCCGGGGACGACGTGCAGGAGCAGGATCTCCTTCAGCTTTTCCTTGTTCTCGGGCTTGAGGAGGTTTTCCACCGTCCCGGCCGGAAGCTTCTTGAACGCCTCGTCGGTGGGCGCGAAAACCGTGAACGGGCCAGGGCTCTTGAGGGTCTCGACCAGACCAGCGGCACCGGCAGCGGCCGCCAGCGTCTTGAACGTCCCGGCAGCGACCGCCGTGTCGACGATGTCGGCCGTCTGAAGAAGCGCCACTTGGCGGACCGGCTCGGCGGCCGTCGCCACGCCGAATGAAAGGGCCAGCGCCGCAAATCCCGTGCACAGGCTCGAACGCATCATGCTTGTTCCCCGTTTCGGATACCGCGCCGATCCCGCCCCGGAACAGCCGGGGACCCAGACAGCGTTCTCTTCCAAACCGCACGACTGGGTGGGGTCGTAACTGCCCCCCCAAAAAAACTCGTCCGCCCCGACCAGCGGCGGTCGCTCCCCCGGCAGCTGCCGGTCGACGCGAGGGCGGAGGCGCGGGGGGCGGCCCGCTCCGCACGGCTCGATCCGACGCGTCGGTGGGCGTCGCGCACCCGCCTGAGTCCGCCTCACCCCGCCAGCGGCAGCGCCCGGGTGATCCGGGCGAGGACCTTGTCGCGGCCGAGGATCGCCAGCGTCTCGTAGAGCCCGGGTCCGACCGAGCGGCCGGTGACCGCGACGCGGACGGCGTGGACCAAGTCGCCAACCTTCAACCCACGCGCCTCGACCACCTCCTTGAGCAGGGCTTCGAGCCGGTCGGGCGCGAAGCCGTCGGCGGTCTCCAGCCGCGCGGCATACGCCGACAGCAACTCGGCCACCCCCGGCTTGGCGAGGCGCTGCTTGACAGCCGCCTCGTCGAACGGCGGCTCCTCGACGAGAAAAAAGTCGGCGTAGGCGAGGATGTCGCCGGCGACCTTGAGCCGGTCGCCCGAGGCCTCGATCACCTGCCGCACGACCGCGGTCTGCTCCGCCGTCGCCGGGTCGCCGACGAGGCCGGCGCGCCGCAGATAGGGGAGCATCAGGGCCAGCTTGTCGTCGACCGACAGTTCGTGCATGTAGTGGTCCTGCACGGCCCACAGCTTCTTCGGATCGAAGCTCGCCGGCGACGAATTGATCCGCTCGAGCGAGAACGCCTTGATCAGTTCGTCGCGGGTGAAGAACTCGCGGGAGTCGTCGTACGACCAGCCGAGGAGCGTGAGGTAGTTGTCGATCGCCCAGGGGAGGTAGCCGACCTCGCGGTAAAAGTCGACGATCACGGGGTTGAACGTGTCGGCCTCGGGCGCCAGGCCGATGCGTTCGGCGATCCGGGTGCCGTGCTCGGCGACCTGCTTGAAATCCTGGTTCTTGAGGTACTGGGCGAGCTTGCGTTTGGAGAGCTTGGTGCGGCTGCCCGGCTCCGCCACCAGCGGCAGATGGGCGTAGGCGGGAAGCGGATAGCCCAGCGCCAGCGCGATGAACGCCTGCCGTGGCGTGTTGGAGAGGTGCTCCTCGGCGCGGATCACGTGGGTGATGGCGAAATCGAAGTCGTCGACCACGCTCGCGAGATGGTAGAGGCAGGAGCCATCGGCCCGCTGGATCACGTGGTCCTGCTCGCGCTCCCAGGCGAATTCCACCCGGCCGCGGACGGAGTCGTCGATGACCAGCGCCCCTTCGCGCGGCATCTTCAACCGTACGACACTCGCCCGCCCCTCGGCGGCGAATCGTGCCGCGGTCACGTCGTCGAACGCGGCGAAGCGGCGGCTGTAGAGAAACGGCCGCCCCGCCGCCTGGGCCGCCTTGCGTTCCTCGTCCAGCTCGGCCGGGGTGGCGAAGTCGCGGTAGGCGTGCCCACCCGCGAGGAGTCGCTCGGCGGCGGCGCGGTGGCCACTGGCGCGCTGCGACTGATAGTAGGGAGCGTGCGGCCCGCCGACCCCGGGCCCCTCGTCCCAGTCGATGCCCAACCAGCGCAGCCCGTCGAGGATCGGCGCCAGCGCCTCTTCGACATTGCGTTCGGCGTCGGTGTCGTCGATGCGGAGGATGAAGGTGCCGCCGTGCTGCCGCGCGAACAGCCAGTTGAACAGTGCGGTGCGGACCCCGCCGATGTGCAGGTAGCCGGTCGGGCTGGGCGCGAAGCGGGTGCGGACGGTCATGCGGGGCGGCCTGGCAGGGAGAAGGGTCGTTGGCGGCGACGGGGCCGCGTCAGGCGGCGGCCGCCGCTTCCGCCTCGCGGATCCGGGCCAGTTTCCGGAGC
>JBJSXB010000098.1:0-3649 GCA_046086245.1 Planctomycetaceae bacterium
GGGATTGCCGTAGAAGTCGTATTGACCGGGGGTGGGGGTCGATTCGAACGGGGTGTTGGGGGTCGGCACCTGCCGCCAGTTGAGCAACGAGCGCGTCGCCACGCGCATGTCGAAGAAGGTGTGTTGCCCGATGACCGGGAAATCCTCCTTGAGGACGTGCTGCGTGTAGGGGTTCAGCCAATTCCCCAGCGCGTACGGGTAATCGTCGAGGCGGGGATGGCCCTTGCCGTACCTGTCCCAGGGCGGCAGGCCGAGCCGCCACCGATCCTCGATCGGGACGAAGTGCGAGGATTCCTGGCTTTCCTCCGGAATCACGCTCGACGGCCCCGTGAAGCCGGCGGGGGCCCACGACCGGTCGCGCCACAGGGGATCAGTCTTCTCCACGTCCTCGGCGAGATCGAACGGGTTGTCAACGGGCGCGCGGAGCAGCGGCGGGCCGACGTCGCCGGGACCCTCGTAGCCCGCGGACCGTGCGATCGGCGCGGAGATCTCCTCGATTGCAACGCCGCCGCCGACACCGATCGGGATTGACGGCGCGGTGCCCGGCGGCAACGCGCCCGACCACGGGACGTCCGCGACGTTCGCCGCCCGACGCAGCGGGTTGGTCACCGCGGCGCGCGGCTCCGGCGGTGCGGCGAACAACGGCGCATCGTCGCCGAGTGCCTTCCCGGCCATCAGTCCCAGCACCATGGCCACGAGCGGTCCCGCACGCTGCCAGCGCGACGGTGTCTTGCGGCCCAGGGCCGACCGATCGGTGGCGGATGGCGACTGAGGCACGGTCCATGCCCGGGCGTCGATGGATCGCGGGGAAACCGCCGGCATGGCCCTCCCCGTGCCGCGATCCGCGGAAAGTATCGGTCGCGGGATCCGGCGCGATGCGAGCGATTCGGCGGTGTCGATGACTTGGGACGAGACCGCGGGGACTGGGGGGTTCCGGGGACCCTGCCGATCGCGGGTCCGCTACCATGGCGGGGGTTTGCCATCCCATCCGGCCAAGACGACGGGTTTTGCATGGACCTCCCAGACGCATCCGGCACGCCGAATCGTTCGACGACCGTCGCCGGGCCGAGGGGGCCGCGCCACTGGATCCTCCACGAGGCCAACTATTCCCAACTGCTCGCCAACCGCCCGACGGTGGCGCTGCTCCCCTGGGGGGCGACCGAGGCCCACAATGTCCACCTGCCCCACGGCACGGACGTCATCGAGGCGGTCGCTCTCGCGGAGGAGGCGGCCGCGCTGGCGGTCGCACGAGGCGCCCGACCGATCGTCCTCCCGGCGATTCCGTATGGCAACGACGCCCAGCAACTCGACCAGGTCGCCACCGTCCATCTCTCCACGTCGGCGGCGCTGGCGATCCTCAACGACGTCGCCGTCAGCCTGATGAAGCAGGGAATCGATCGTCTCGTGATCGTCAACGGTCATGGCGGCAACGATTTCAGGCCGCTGGTGCGCGACGTGATGCTCGCCGTCGGCATCACGATCGTGGTCGTCGATTTCTGGCGGCTCGCTCCCGAAACGCTGACCGCCACGTTTCCCGATCCCGGCGACCATGCCGGGCAACTCGAGACATCGCTGCTGTTGCACCTCCGGCCCGATTGGGTGGCACCGGCTGCGGGCGACGGCGGGCGCGCGGCCGATCTGCCGCCGGCCTTGCGACAGCCGGGCGTGTGGACGCCGCGCCCCTGGTCGCGCGTCCATCCCGACACCGGCAGCGGCGCCCCGGCCGGCTCCTCGGCGGAGCGTGGCGAAACCTTCTTCACGGCGTCCGTCCGCGTGTTGGCCGACGTCCTCGTGGCGTGGGGCGCGATGCCGGCGGGAACCGGTCCGTTCCTGTCCGATCCGGACCGGACCGCGGTGTGTGACGGAGTGGGGCGATGAGCGACGACACGCGGCGTTTCGCCGACGGTCTGTTCACGAGCCGCTTGTCGGCGACAGACCGCGACCAGATCGAAGCACGGACGCAAGCGATCGGCCGCGAGTTGTTCGACCGGGCGTTGGCGGCGCAGCCGTCGCGGGTGTCGCCGGAGTTCTGGGTCCAGCAGGCGGGGGAGTGGGCGACGCAGGACGACGACCTCAAGGTGCGGCTGTTCCGCCTCGTCGATTGCATGCCGATGCTCGAGGATCCGGCGGCGCTCGACCGCCACATCCGCGAGTACATCGACGACGACGTGCTCGCCCGGCTTCCCGTGGCGGTGCGAACGGCGCTGCAAGCAGCGCGGAGCGGCCTGCTCGCTCCCCTCGCGATCCGCGCCGTGCGCGCCGCCGTGCTCTCGCAGGCGCGTCGCTTCATCGCCGGCACCACGCCGGACGAGGCGGCCGCCGCGGCGCTCGCCGAACGACGCCTCCATCGCGGGTTCACCCTCGACCTGCTCGGCGAGGCGGTCACCAGCGATGCCGACGCCGACGCCTACGCCGCGGCGTATGCCCGCCTGCTGGTGGAGTTGCCCCCGCTCGCCGCCCGCTGGCGGGCCGATCCGCTCGTCGACGGCGACCCGGCGGCGCCGCTGCCGCGCGTCAATCTGTCGATCAAATTGTCGGCGCTCGACAGCCAGTTCGACGCCATCGATCCGGAGGGCACCACGACCCGGGTCCTCGGCCGGCTGCGACCGCTGTGGCGGCTGGCCCGGGCCAACGGCGTGCAGCTCCATGTCGACATGGAGAGCCACGCGACCAAGGATCTGGCCCTGGCGATCTTCCGCCAGATCGCGATGGAGGATGAGTTCCGCGACTGGCCGTGGTGCGGGATCGTGGTCCAGTGCTACCTGCGCGAGTCGCATCGAGACCTCGCGGCCCTGGGCGACTGGGCGCGGCAGCGCGGCACGCCGGTGTGGGTGCGGCTGGTGAAGGGTGCCTACTGGGATCAGGAGACGATCCAGGCCCGGGCCGCGGGATGGCCGGTGCCGGTCTGGGAGCGCAAGTGGCAGACCGACGCCTGCTTCGAGGCGGCCACCGCCTGGCTCCTCGAGCAGGCACGCTGGTTGCGGCCGGCCATCGCCAGTCACAACATCCGTTCACTCGCCCACGCGATGGCGGTGGCCGGCCACCTCGGGCTGCCGCGACACGACGTCGAGATGCAGATGCTCTACGGGATGGGGGATCCCGAAAAGCACGCCGTGACGGCGGCGGGGTGGCGGCTCCGCGTCTACATGCCCTACGGCCAGCTCGTGCCGGGCATGGCCTACCTCGTGCGGCGACTCCTCGAGAATTCGTCGAACGATTCCTTCCTGCGTGCCGGATTCGTCAAGCACGTGCCGCCTGCCACGCTCCTCCTCCCGCCCCGCCCGGCGCCGGGGGAGGCGGCGGATCCGTCCGAGCCCGCGGCCGAGTTCCGCAACGAACCGCTCACCGATTTCGCCGTGGCGGCGTCGCGGTCGATGATGGCGACCGCCCTGGAGCGGATCGCCGCCGAACTCGCCCGCGGACCGATCGACGTGCCGGTGGTCATCGGCGGCCGGGCGACGCGCGGCGGCGGGTTCGATCGCCCCGATCCGGGAGACATCGCCGTCACGGTCGCGCGGGTCACGGCCGCCACCGCGGACGATGCGCGCCACGCGCTGGAGACGGTGGCCGCGGCGCGACCCGCGTGGCAAGCCCGCGGTGCGGCCCGCCGCGCGGCGACACTCCGCGCGGCGGCGGCGATCATGCGGCG
>JBJSXB010000099.1:0-10395 GCA_046086245.1 Planctomycetaceae bacterium
CGGCGACCGCAACCGCACCAGCCCGTTCGCCTTCACGGGCAACAAGTTCGAGTTCCGGGCGGTCGGAGCGAGCCAGTCGATCGCCGGCCCGCTGGTGGCCCTCAACACGATCGTCGCCGAGAGCCTCGACCACATCGCCACCGAACTGGAGAAGGCGACCGGCGGTGACGCCGCGAAACTCCCCGGCGCCGTCGAGAAGCTGCTCCAGCAGATCGTCGCCCAGCACAAGGCGGTGATCTTCAACGGCAACGGCTACGCCCAGGAGTGGCACGACGAGGCCAAGAAACGCGGGCTTCCCAACCTCAAGGCCACGCCGGAGGCGCTCGATGCCCTGGTCGCCCCGAAGAACATCGCCCTGTTCGAGCGCTACGGCGTGCTCTCGGAACGCGAGCTCCGCAGCCGCTACGACATCTACATGGAGCGGTACTGCAAGGACATCAACACCGAGGCGCAATCGGCGCTGCAGATCGCGCGGACGCTGATCCTGCCGGCCGGCTACCGCTACCAGGGGGAGTTGGTCGACACCGCCAGCAAGCTCAAGGCGCTCGGTCAGCCGGTCCACATGGGCACGCTCGAGAAGCTCACCGGCTTGGTGGGCGATCTGGAGAAGAGGATCGAGGGGCTGGAGAAAGCGCTGTCCCACCACGGGGCCAGCGACCTGCGCGGCGAGGTCAAGCATTTCCACAGCGACGTGATTCCGGCGATGCTCTCTCTCCGCGAGACCGCCGATCAGATCGAGACGATCATTCCCGACGATCTCTGGCCGCTGCCCACCTACCGCGAGATGCTGTTCATCAAGTGAGCGATCCACTTCCGGGGGTGATGGCCTCCGACGACGGCACGGCGCTGGCCCGGGCGATCGGCGACGCATGCGATCGGCTCGGGCTGGCGGTGCCGGCGGAGACGCTGCCGCGCCTCGCCGCGTACGCGGCGGCGCTGTGGCGCTGGAACGAGCGGATCAATCTCACCCGCCACACCGACGTGGCGCGGTTCGTCGCCCGTGACATCGCCGACACCCTGGCGATCGCCGCGCTGCTCGCCCCGGGCGAGCGCGTCCTCGACGTCGGCACCGGCGGTGGCGTGCCGGGCGTGGTGCTGGCGATCGTCCGACCCGACCTGCGGGTCGAGTTGTCCGACAGCGTCGTGAAGAAGGCGCGGGCGCTGCGCGCGATCCTCGCCGAGATCGGCCTGCCGCTGCCGGTCCACGAGGTGGCCGCCCAGACGCTCGTCGCCCGGCCGGCGGCCGCGCGGTTCGACACCCTCGTGATCCGCGCCGTGGCGCCGCTGGTGAAACTGCTGGGCTGGTTCGAGCCGGTGGCCGGGTCGTTCGGACGGCTGCTGGTGGTCAAGGGGCCGCGGTGGGAAGAGGAAAAGGGGGAGGCGCGGCACCGGGGCCTCGTGAAACGCGTCACGGTGCGGCGCGCGGCGGCCTGGCCACTGCCGGGCAGCGATCAGGAGAGCGTGCTCCTCGAGGTCCGGGCCCGCGCTGCGGCGCCGCCCCGCGGCGGGTAGCATCGACGGCGTGCCGACGGGGCATGGTGCCGGGCCGCGCGCCGGCGGCGCGGCGGATCGGCCCGGGATGGCGTGGTTCCGGCGGGGTGTGCGCGATGCCGATGTCGCCCGCAGCGGGGAATGCCACCGGGAATCGTCCGGTGCGACGGCGTCTCGCCCTCGCCTTCGGGGGGATCGTGGCCGTGCTCGGCCTCGCGCGTGCCGACGACGTCGCGCCTTCCCCCTCCGGTGCGGCGATCTACCGGCAGCACTGCCAGCGCTGCCATGGTGCCGACGGGCAGGGAAGCCCCGCCGTGCCCGTGCCGCTGGCCGGTGAGCGTCCGATCGACCAACTGGCCGCGCTGATCGACGCGACGATGCCGGAGGACGATCCCGATGCGCTCGACGCCGCCGCGTCGCGCCGCGTCGCCGCCTACGTCCACGAAACGTTCTCGTCCCCCGTTGCCCGGGAGCGGTTCCGGCCGCCGCGCGTCGAACTGGCGCGGCTCACGGTGCGCCAGCACCGCCATGTGATCGCCGACCTGGTCGGGGCGGGCGGCGGCGAAGGGCCGCCGCCGGGCGGCACGCGCGGGCTGTCGGGCAGCTACTTCAAGGGACGGGCGTTCGATCGCCGTCAGCGGGTCATCGAGCGGATCGATCCGCTGGTGCGCTTCGACTTCGGCACCGAAGGCCCCGACCCGGAGGCGTTCGAGCCGGGACGGTTCGCGATCCGCTGGACCGGATCGGTGGTGCCCACGGACACCGGGTGGCACGAGTTCGTGGTCCGCACCGAGCACGCGGTGCGGCTGATGGTCAACCAGCCCGGCGACGCCCGACGGCCGATCGTCGATGCGTGGGTGAAGTCGGGGCCCGACACCGAGTTCCGCGGCGGTGCCATGCTCCTCGGTGGACGGCCGCACCCGATCGTGCTCGAGTTTTCCAAGGCCAATCAGGGGGTCGACGAACCGGCCCGCGAACGGCCGACGCGGGCCACGATCGAACTGCTGTGGCGGCGGCCGGGAGGCATGCTGGAGACGGTGCCGCAGCGTTGTCTCCTGCCCGACGAGGCGTCTCCAACCCTGGTACTCGCCACCCCCTTCCCCCCGGACGACCGCAGCACCGGCTACGACCGCGGCACCGCGGTGTCGCGCGAGTGGCTGGCGGCGGCCACCGCGGCGGCGCTCGAGACCGCCGATTACGTGGCGGCGGACGTCGAGCGGTTGACGGGCGTGCCGCGCGACGCCCCGGACCGCGGCCTGCGGCTGGCGGCGTTCGCGGCGTCGTTCGCCGGCCGGGCGTTCGGCCGTCCCCTCGACGAGGCGCTGCGGGTGCGGTTCGTGGATCGCGCCTTCGCCGGCGTCGATCCCGACACCGGCCTGCGGCGGGCGCTGTTGGCGATCCTCGAGTCGCCCCGATTTCTGTTCCGCGCCGGCGGCCCGGCCGGCGCGGCCGATCCGCACCGTGTCGCGGGGCGGCTCGCCCTCGGACTGAGGGACTCGATTCCCGACCGGATGCTCGTCGAGGCGGTCGAGGGCGGCGGCCTGGCGACGGCCGACGGCGTGCGCCGCCAGGCGGAAAGGATGGTGGCCGACCCGCGCGCGCGGGCGAAGCTCCGCGACATGCTCGTGGGATGGATGCGGATCGATCAGCCCGCGGAGATCGGCAAGGATCCGGCGATCTACCCGCAATTCACCGCCGAGGTCGCCGCCGACCTGCGGACGAGTCTCGAACTCCAACTCGCCGCGCTGCTCGACGACGACGGTGCCGACTTCCGCCGGCTGTTCACCGACGACCGGCTCCTGCTCAACGGCCGGCTCGCGCCGCTGTACGGCGTGGAGATGCCCGCGACCGACGGCTTCCGCACCGTCCGCCCCGACGACGGCGCGCGGGCGGGCGTGCTCACCCACCCCTATATGATGGCGCTGCTCTCCTACCGGGCGGACACGTCGCCGATCCACCGCGGCGTCTTCCTTGCGCGCGGCGTGCTCGGCAACGTCCTCCGTCCGCCGCAGGAGGCGGTCGCGCCCCTGGCTCCCGATCTCCATCCCGGGCTCACGACGCGGCAGCGCGTCGAGTTGCAGACGTCGCCGGCGGCCTGCCAGACCTGCCACCAGCTCGTCAATCCGCTCGGTTTCGCCCTCGAGTCCTTCGACGCCGTCGGTCGCCACCGGCCCACCACGATGGCCGACGGGAGCGCGGCGCCGGTCGACGATCGCGGTTCCTACCGGCCGCGGTACGGCGTGCCGACGACGTTCCGCGGGGCGCGGGAATTGGGAGCGATGATCGCGGCGAGCGACGACGCCCACGAGGCGTTCGTGCGGGCGCTGTTCCACGCGCTGGTCGGCCAGCCGGTGCGGGCGTTCGGCCCCGATCTCGAGCGGACACTCCAGACGTCGTTTCGTGACCAGGGCTGCGACATCCGCCGTCTGGCGGTCGATATCATGATGGCGACGGTGGCCGGGCCACCCGCCGCCAGTTCCCCGGGAGCGCCGTCGCCATGATCCGCCCGACCGCGTCGCCGCACCGCCGCCGCGCGTTCCTGCGCCGCCTGGGCCTCGGCCCGGCGGTGCTGCCGTTCCTCGGGAATCTCCCCAGCCTCGCCGGCCAGCGTGGTCCCGACAAACAGCGACTCGTGGTGCTCTTCACCCCCGACGGGACCGTGCGGAAGAACTTCTGGCCCGCCGCCGGATCGTTCGTCGCCGGTCCCGACGGCCCCCCCCCTTCCCCGCTGCCGCCGATCCTCGCGCCGCTCGAGCCGTTCCGCGACCGGCTGCTCACGCTCAAGGGGGTGTGCAACAAGATCCGTGGCGACGGCGATGGCCACATGCGGGGCATCGGCTGCCTGCTCACCGGTGTCGAACTGTTTCCGGGCAACGTCCAGGGAGGCAGTGACACGCCGGCCGGCTGGTCGAGCGGCCCGTCGATCGACCAGGAGATCCGCGCGCACCTCCAGGCGCGGCCCGAGACAGCGACCCGCTTCGGATCGCTCGAGTTCGGCGTGCTCGTGCCCAACCGTGCCGACACCTGGACGCGGATGATCTACGCCGGCCCCAACCGGCCGGTGACACCGATCGACGATCCCTATCAGATGTTCGCCCGGCTCTATGGCCAGGCCCGCGACCGCGATAGCCTGCGCGGCGTGCTCGACACGGTCCGCGAGGATCTCGCCGCCGTGTCGGCGGCCTTGCCCGCGGACGATCGACGGATTCTCGAGGAACACGCCGCGCTGGTGCGCTCGTTCGAGGAGGAGCTCGCGAGCCAACGCGAGGCGCTCGCCCATCCGCTGCCGGTGCTGGAGCCGGGTGTCCTCGAGGAGAACGACCGCATGCCGCAGATCAGCCGCATGCAGATCGAGCTGCTCGTCGCCGCGCTGGCGGCCGACTTCACCCGCGTGGCGAGCCTGCAATACACCAATTCGGTCGGCCAGCCGCGGATGAAGTGGCTGGGGATCGACGAGGGGCAGCACGATCTCTCCCACGAGCCCAACGGCAACGAGGCGGCGCAGGACAAACTTACCCGCATCAACGCCTGGTACGCCGGCGAGGTGGCTTTCCTCGCCCGCCGGCTGGCGGAGACTCCCGAACCGGACGGGAACGGATCGTTGCTCGACCACACCACGATCCTCTGGACGAACGAATTGGGCGAGGGCAACTCCCACACGCGCAACGACATCCCCTGGGTGCTCGTCGGCGGGAGCCTGGGATTCGCCACCGGCCGGGCACTGGAGTTCGATGCCGTTCCCCACAACCGCCTGCTGCTCGCGCTGGCCCACGCCTTCGGCCACACCGCGTTGGAGCGCTTCGGCAATCCCGATTTCTGTGGCGACGGGCCGCTCGGTGGATTGACCTGAGCGATGGGCACCGTGCGCGTCGTGCTGCTGGCCACGCTGGCAACGCTGGCCCTCGTCGTCGGCGCGGCCCTGGCGTCGCCGCGGCGGCTCGGCGTCGCCGGGCTGTCGATGCTCCCCGGGCTCGCACCGGGCGACGTGGTGTGCGTCGGCTGGCGGGAGTGGCTCGCGTCGTTCGCCGCACCGCGGCGGCACGCGCGCTGGCTCGTCCGCGCTCCCGACGGCGGACTGGCGGTGAAGCGGATCGCCGCCCTGCCCGGTGAGCGGGCGGCGATCGTCGACGGCGACCTGGCGATCGACGGGCTCCGCGTGCTGACGCCGCCGCCGGTGCTGGCGGAACTCGCCTCACCGGTGGTCGCCGATCGGTTCGCACGCGGTGCCGACACGCTCGAGCTCTCGGCCGCCGGCCCGGTCTACGACGACTGCCCGCAGGCCGACGGGGTACGGCGTTGGCTGTGGCCGGTGCACGACGGCGGCGCCTGGGGCGTGATCGAGGGGGGCGACGGCGCCGCCGCCTGGTGGATCGCGATCGAGCTGGCGGGACGGCGCGTCACGTGGCGCCTGCGGCACGCGGGCGCGGTGGCGGTGGTCGGCGGTCGGCTCGACGGCCGGTTCGTCGCCGTCGCCTGGCCGGTGGCCGAGCCCTGGGGCCGGCCAGCGGGCGGGTGCCCCGCGTGGCCGGATGGGATCCCCGCCGCGTGGCCGGTCGACGAACCGTGGGACGATCGCACCGGCAGGGGTGCGTTCGTGGCCACGATCGCCGCCGGACCGGCTCCGGCGCGGATCGCCGCCGGAGGGTTGTGGCGCGATATCCTCCATCGCCCCCCCGCCAGCGGTCGGGCCGACTGGTCGGTCGGCGCGGGCCGCGTGTGGCTTCTCGGCGATTTTCCCGCCGGGAGCCGTGACGGACGCACCTGGGGTCCGCTGGAGACGAGTCGGCTCGTCGCGCCGGTCAGGCGTGAGGGAACGGAGCCCCGGGGGCGCGAGGCGGCGGCGTCGGCCGAGTGAGCGCAGGTTCACGTGCCGTCGCAGCGCGGCCACAGCAGGTCGGCCTCGTGGAGGACGACGAGCGACTCGGCCCGGGCGGCGAGGCGCTCGACCGCCTCGGGGGTCCGAGCGTTGCCGAAGTCGAGATCCTCGACCAGCGCGTCGTCGAGATCGCAGAGGAGCACCACGCGCCGTGCGCCCAGCGCGCGGGCGCAGAGGCGCGTGCGCGCGGCATCGGCGATCCATTCGGCGTTGCCGCTGGCGACCGCCTCCTCGACGAGCGCCCGCACCGCCACCCCGTCGCGCCACCGCGTGAACACCGGGCCCGGCGGCGGGATCGTGCCGACCAGACAGATCGTGGCGTCGGGTCGCGTGACGCGCGATGCCGCCGCCACCGCGCGCACCAGGGTCTCGGGCGCCGACGTCTCCGAGAGCGTCGCGACCGCCAGCCGCGCCGGGCTCGTGACCCGCGGCCGCCATCCGACGGCGTGCGACCGGGCGGCCCGTGCCGCCGCTGCGGGAGTGCCGAAGCAGGCGGCATGGAGCGTGCCGTGCCGCCCCGGCACGAGGCGAAGCACGGCTCCCACCCCCAATTCCCAGCGCATCCGCTCGACGGTCGAGCGCCACCCGGGCAGCGCCCGTCTTCCCCGCAGCGCCACCGCGCGGGCGCACGCCGCAACGCAGTCGCTGCGGCCGAAGGCCGGCCAGAGGGCGCCCTGCGGATCGACCGCGCCCAGCGCCGGGTCGTAGCGGTGGGCGCCGACCTCGACGACCAGGTCGGCGTCGACGAGCGTCCGTGACAGGTGGAGGGGATGGCCGGCCTCGTCGGCGGCGAGATACGACGTTTCCCCGGCACGGTGGCCGTCGAAGGGGGTCGCGCCGGCAGGGAGTCGCCCTGACGGCGCCCCGACGAGCACGCTCACGTCGGCCCGCTCGACCCCGGACGAACCCAGCGCCGCGGCGAGCGCCGCCACGACGGGCTCGGGCTGGGGCAGCGGGCCGGCGAGCGCCACGGCGACCCGATCGCCCGGCACCGCGAAGGCGGGGAGGGGCGGCCCATCCACAGGCGCGGTGATCGCGACGGCGACCATCGCCTCCGCCGCCGCCGACTCGACCCCCTCCGGACCGGCGAGTTCCACGGCGCTAACGCCCAGGCCCGGCTCGAGGATGAGCGGGTCGCGGCGGCCATGACGGACGACGATCGCGGCCACGGTGGCACCTTCCCGGACGGTGCCTCGGAGCCCTCCGCCGGGTGCACCCACCGCCATCCTACCCGTGTTGCCAGCGGTGGCGACGGCAGGGCTTCTCCGGGCGAAACCACCGTCAGGCCCCTCATGGTTTCACCGACCGTCGTCCCTTCGCAGCCGCGATCCTCGCTCAACTGCACGCCGCCGCCGCGTCGACAAGCCATGAGCCGGGACGACGTTTCCGGTTCCTCCGTCGGAGCGTCCGCCATGCCGATCGTCGCCACGACCCCTCGCACCGTTCCCGCCCAGGGAGCGATCCGGCACTCGTCGACGGTGGTCGCCGGACTGCTCGTCGGCGTGCTCGTCGCCGCCGGATGGTCGTCGGGCCGGGCACAGGAGTTCGAGGACGGCATGGAGATGCCGATGGCGCCGTCGGCGGCGTGCGGGTGCCGCGGCGGACAGACGCCCCCCTGGCACGGCAACGTCGCGGCGGCACCGGGGGGCATGGCCATGGCGCACGCCGGGTGCGGCCCGCGGTGCGGCTCCGGGTACGGTCCCCCCTGCGGCACCATGGGGTCGCCGTGCGGGGCGTGGTGGAACCGCGGCATGGGCTACTCGTTGCCCCCGTTCTTCCCTCGATTGAGCACGTTTTGCCGCGAGGGCTACCTGCCCACGCCGCCGCCGGTCGCCCTGCCCCGTTGCCACAACTGCGGCGCGATGATCGACGCCGGTTTCTGAACCGCGGCCGATCGCCTGCGGCGCCTGGCCCGTCAGCGCGTCGCGGTGGCGACGACGAGCATCGCGATCGTCACCACCACCACGCCGATCACGTCGAGGACGGCGCCCGATGCGAGCATCGCGCGGAGGGGAATGCGGCCCGTGCCGTAGACGATCGCGTTGCAGGGCGTGCTCACCGGGAGCATGAATCCCAGGCTCGCGGCGAACGTGGCGGCCAAGGCCGTGGCGAGCGGGTCGCCCCCCGCCGACCGGGCGAGCGTGATCGCCACCGGCACCACCATGTTCACGCTCGCGGTGTTGCTCGTGAACTCGCTGGTGATCACCGCCACCAGCGCCGCCGCTCCCACGAGCACCCACGCGCCGCTGCCGGGGGGCAGCCAGGCGGTGAGCCCGCGTCCCATGGCGTCGGCGAGGCCGGTCGAGAACGACAGTTTGCCCAACGCCATGCCGCCGCCGTAGAGCAGAACGATGCCCCAGTCGATACGGCTCGCCTCCGCCCAGGTGAGCGCTCGGCGCCCCGGGCCGCCGGGCAGCACGAACAGGGCGACGGCGCCGATGAGCGCCGCCACCCCTTCCGGACAGCGCGCCAGCAACCGGCCGACGATCGGCCGGTCGCCGCCGAGCAGCAGCGTGAGCAGGCCGGGCAGCACCCACAGGGTCACGGTGAGGGCGAAGGCGATGGCGGTCGATCGCTGCCCCGCCGTCCACGGCCCGAGGCGGCGTCGTTCCTCGGCCACCAGGGCGGCGACCCCCGGCAGCCGGTCGACCCCCGCGGGAAACATCCGGCCGAGCACGGCGACCGCACAGCCGACGAGCACCACCACCAGCGGCACGCCGATCGCGCACCACCCGGGGAACGACAACTCGACGCCGAGCGTGTCGCGGATGAACGCCAGGCCGATGATGTTCGGCGGCGTGCCGATCGGCGTGGCGAGCCCGCCGATCGATGCGGCGAACGCCACGCACAGCAAGAGGCCGGTGGCGAACGCGGGCTCCAACCGGCGGCCGCCGGGATCGGGTTGCCGCGCGGCCGCCTCTTCGATCGCCGCCAGCATCCCCGCGACGATCGCCACCATCATCGCCGTGGTGGCGGTGTTGGAGATGAAGGCACTGATCAGTGCCGACACGAAGGCGACCGCTCCCAGCACCCGCCGCGGCGCCTCGCCGACCCACGGAAGCCCGAGCACCGCATAGGCCAGCCGTCGATCGAGGCCGTGGACGCGGATCGCCTCCGCGAGCATGAACGAGCCGATGAACAGGAACACCACCGGATCGGCGAACGGCTGGAACACCTTCTCCGCGGGTGCCACGCCGGCGACCACGCAGGCCACCGCCCCGAGCAGCGCCGTCACCGGCAACGGCAGCGCCTCGGTGATCCAGAGGACGACGACGCCGACGAGGATCACGGCGAGGGCCGTGGCTTCCGGCGAGAGCGTCATGGCGGGCGGTCCGTCGGGGGTGGAAGCCGGCCCGCGCCCCGGCGGCCACCGCGCGTCGTCGGGTTCCGGCTGTGCGTCAGTAGGTCTTGCCGAGCGCCGCCTGCGCCGCCGCCAGCCGCGCCACCGGGAGTCGGAACGGCGAGCAGCTCACGTAATCGAGCCCGACGTGGTGGCAGAAGACCACCGAGTGCGGGTCGCCGCCGTGCTCCCCGCAGATCCCCAGCTTGATGTCGGGGCGCGTCTGCCGCCCCTTCTCGACGGCGATCTTCATCAGTTGGCCCACGCCGGTGGTGTCCAGCGAGGCGAAGGGATTGGCCTTCACGATGCCCAATTCGGTGTAGGCGGGGAGGAAGGACGCCGAATCGTCGCTGTTCATGCCGAGGCAGGTCTGCGTGAGATCGTTGGTGCCGAAGGAGAAGAACTCGGCGTTCTCGGCGATCTCGTCGGCCGTCAGCGCGCCGCGCGGGATCTCGATCATCGTCCCGACCAGGTATTTGATCTTCTGCCCGGTCTCCTTCATCACCGCCGCCGCGACCCGGTGGACGATCTCCACCTGGTTGTCGAGCTCCTTCCGGAAGCCGACCAGCGGGATCATGATCTCCGGCTTGACCTTGATGCCGTCCTTCTGCACCTTGGCCGCCGCCTCGAACACCGCCCGGGCCTGCATCTCCGAGATCTCGGGATGGCTGATTCCCAGCCGGCAGCC
>JBJSXB010000100.1:0-3372 GCA_046086245.1 Planctomycetaceae bacterium
CGCCGGAGAGCAGCCAGTGGAAGAGGTCCGGAATCATCAGCAGCCGGTCGGCGGCGGCGAGCAGTGTCGGATGACGCTTCTTCAGGGCCAGCAACTGGTAGAGGGAGTTGATCTCCATGAATTGCAGCCCGGTGGCGGCGAAGATCTCGTCGCGCGGCACGACCCTTTCGGCGGCGGCGAGCATGCCGGCGGTGCGCGGATCGCGGTAGCAGACCGGCTGGCCGAGCAACTCGCTGCCGTCGGCCGTGAGCAACGAGAAATCGACCCCCCAGGTATCGGCACCGACGCTCTCGATCGCGCTGCCATGGCGTGACGCCCCGAGCCGGAGTCCGACGAGGATCTCCTGCCAGAGCCGGACGATGTCCCAGACGAGTTGGCCGCCGAAAGCCACCGGCCCGTTCTCGAAGCGGTGGAGCTCCTCCAGTTCGAGCAGCCGTCCGTCGAAGCTCCCCGACACGACACGGCCGCCCGAGGCCCCGAGATCGACCGCCAACGCCACCCTGCGTGCCATGTCCTATCTCCCGGGTCGATCGGGCCGTGAACGGCGATAGCTTGACCTTCCGCTCCGCCGGCGGAAACCCCCGGCCGATTCCCGGCGCGGAGCCCCCCTTGACCGGCGCATGGCGTCGAACCGATGTCGCCAAGGGACGGCGGACCTTCTATCGTGGGGTCCGGCGACGGCCGGAGAGCCGACCGATCAGCGGCGCGACGTGGTAGACCGATCGATGGCCGACGAAGACACTGCCGGCGAAATCCGCCAACCCGACGCCTCGCTGCTCGACGAGCTCGCGCGGGCCAGCGCGAGCCTCGAGGGTGCCGAACCGCCGCAGATCATCCGATGGGCGGCCGATCGGTTCGGACCACGCCTCACCATGGCGACGGCCTTCGGCCCCGAGGGATGCCTGATCATCCACTGGTTGGCCCGGGTCGCTCCCACGACGCATGTGTTCAATCTCGAGACCGGCTACCAGTTTCCGGAGACGCTCCAACTCCGCGACCGCCTCGCCCGTCGCTATGGCATCAAGGTGGCTCTGGAGACACCCGCGACCACCGTCGCCGAGTACGAGCGGCTCCACGGCGGACCGCTGTACCGCACCGACCCCAATCGTTGCTGTGGCGACCGCAAGCTGGCGGTGATCCGGCGGGTACTCACCTCGTTCGACGCGTGGATGAGCGGCATCCGCCGCGACCAGAGCATCGATCGCAAGGGCGCGGCGATCGTTGGCTGGGACCACAAGTTCGGTGTCGTGAAGGTGTCGCCGCTGGCGAACTGGACGAAGGCGCAGGTGTGGGACCTCGTCGTCCGCGAAGACATTCCCTACAACCCGCTCCACGACAAGGGCTACGTGAGTATCGGCTGCGCGCCGTGCACGCGGGCGATCCTCGATGGCGAGGATGAACGCGCCGGCCGTTGGAGTGGGACCGCCAAGACGGAATGCGGGTTGCATTCACGCGACGGCTGACCACGACGCATCGCCACGAACGGCCCGTCAGCGGACCCGCATGGGCGACGTCGCGAAGAAGGTGTCGTGGATCGCGTCGCTGGCGCCGTTGAGACGCAGCTGGAAGGTGTCGATGAAGCCGTGGAGCGCCCCCTCGCCGTCGAGGATCTCATCGATATGGGCGTAGTCGAGTTCCGCCCGGAGCCGGCCGAGCCGCTGCTCCGCCGCCGTCGAGTAGGCGCCCTTGGTGCCCCCCGTGACGGCGAGCAGCGACTCCTCCGCCTTGAGAAGGCAGAAGTGCATCGCCCGCGGAAAATGCCGGTCGAGGACGAGGAACTCGGCGACGCTGCGGCGCGAGACGGCGCCGTACTGCTTGCGGTACATCTCCAGGGCGCTGGCGCTCTTGAGCACGGCCGACCACTGGACGGCGTCGCGGCCGTCGTGGGCGACCGGCCCGAAGAAGTGTTCGACGTCGAGCACCCGGCTTGTTTTGTCGGCGCGCTCCACGAGGCGCCCCATCCGTGCGAAGTGCCAGGCCTCGCCATGGGACATCGTCACGTCGGTGACGCCGTTGACGAGCTGGCTGGCCCGTTTCACGTCGTCGAGGAACTCGCGGGGATCGCCACCGCGGCCCTTGGTGCCGGCCGCCGTCCGCACCAGGAGATGGCACTTGTTGATCTCCTCCCACATCGGCGAGGAGATCAGGTCGCGGATCGTCCGCGCGTTCTCCCGCGCCTCCTGCAGGCAGCGGACGATCGAGTTGGGATTGGCGGTGTCGAAGGCGAGAAACTCGAACACGCGCTCCTGATCGGCCGCACCGTACCGTTCCCAGAAATCGGTTTGGTCGCCGAAGGCGCACACCAGCGCGCTCCACAGCCTGCCGTGATCGACGGTGCCCTCGAGCGACAGGTCGAGCGTCGTCTCGGTCGCCCGCGCGACGTTCTCGGCACGCTCGATCTGACGGTTCATCCAGTAGATGCTGTCGGCGACGCGCGAGAGCATCTCACCCCTCCGCCGAAGTGAAGTGGTGGCTCCCGCCGGCGCCGGGGAGATCGGCGGCCAGACCGTTGCCCGGGGCACCGTGGACCACCCAGGTGTCCTTGCTTCCGCCGCCCTGTGACGAGTTGACCACCAGCGATCCCTCGACGAGCGCCACCCGGGTGAGGCCGCCTGGAAGCACGAAGATCTCCTCGCCGTAGAGGATGAAGGGACGGAGATCGACGTGCCGCCCTTCGAGCGTGTCGCCCACCACCGTCGGCACGCGCGACAGGGCGAGCATCGGCTGGGCGACGTAATTGCGCGGCTGGGCGAGGATCCGCGCCCGGCACTCCGCGAGTTCGGCGGCGCTGGCGCGCGGGCCGAGCACCAGCCCGTAGCCCCCCGACTCGTTGGCCGGCTTGACCACCATCTCAGCGAGGTGGGCGAGCACGTGGTCGCACTGCGCGGGTTCGCCGCACACCCAGGTCGGCACGTTGGGGAGGATGGCGTCTTCGCCGAGGTAATAGCGAATGATGCGCGGCACGTACGCGTAGACCGCCTTGTCGTCGGCGATCCCGGTGCCGGGGGCATTCACCAGCGCGACGTTGCCGGCCCGGTAGGCATCCATCAATCCGGGGACTCCCACCAGCGAGTCGGCGCGGAACACCCGCGGGTCGAGGAAGTCGTCGTCGATCCGCCGGTAGATCACGTCCACACGCTCGAGCCCGCGCGTGGTGCGCATGTGCACCACGCGGTCGACGACCAGCAGATCGGAGCCCTGTACGAGTTCCACCCCCATCTGGCGGGCGAGGAAGCTGTGCTCGAAGTAGGCGGAGTTGTAGATGCCCGGGGTGAGTACGACCACCGTCGGGTCGCGGGCCTGCGGCGGCGCGACGTACTCGAGCATCGCCAGCAGCTTCTCCGGATAGTTTTCCACCGGGCTGATGCGCTG
>JBJSXB010000101.1:0-3078 GCA_046086245.1 Planctomycetaceae bacterium
CGCCAGCGGCGCGCCGGCCGCCTCCCCCGGGATCATCCCCAGCTTGCACGACAGCAGGATCCGCCGGTCGGTGCGCGGCACGATCGGCGCCACGGCGGGCGCGTGCTCGTCGGCCCCGTGGGCGGTGGTGGCGAGGGACGCCAGCGCCGGGGCGGCGGCGAGGAAGTGGCGCCGTGGCAGGGCTGGCAGGAGCGATGGTGACGGCATGGGAGCACTCCGCGGGGAACCGGTGGTTCGAGGTCGCTCGATCAGTGGTCGGACCACGACAGGAGCGGGCCGTCGAGAGCCCGCGAGTGGAGCGAACGGAAGCTGGCGAAGCGACCGTCGAGCGCGGCGAGAGCCTCGAGCGTGGCGGCGCCCATCCGCAGCGCCCGGTCGATCGTCGCTTCGTCCACCACGCCGAGGCGGCGGACCGTGTCGAGGACCGCTCGCACGCGGGCGTCGCCGGCGAGGCGGTCGTCGGCGATCGGCCGTGCCGCGGTGCCATCGGCGATCTCGCGGTCGTGCCAGACCGTCTCCCAGTGGCCGTCGCGAAACCGCACCTGGAACGCCGACTCGATCGCCACGCGTCCGGCGTCGACGTCGAGGCGCAGTCGCGTGGCCCGGCAGCGGCCCTCCGCCCCGGCTTGGTCGCGGGCGCTGGCCAGCCAACGGTCGGTCGCGGCCGCCGCGCGGGGCGGGCCCGGCCGGTCGCCGCCGAACGCCCCGAGCAGATCGTCGAAGCCACCGGCGAGCAGCTGCTCGACGCTGCCAGCGAGCAGCTGCTCGATGAGCGGGATCACGCGCCGCGCCTCGTCGCCGTCGGCGAGGCGCAACTGCAGGTCGCCGATCCCCTGGAACGCGACCGGTTCGTCGAGGGCGTCGGCGACCAGCGCCAGCCGCGCCTCCCATTGGCGATCGTCCTGCGGCCGCGGCGGGAGCCGGTCGGCCAGCGGCGGAGGCGGGGTGCGCGGGTCGACCCCCTTGTCGGCCAGTTCCTGCGCGAGGCGCGCAGGCGCGCGGGTTTCGGCCCCCGCGAGTCGCTCGTGCCAGGCCCACTCGACCACCCGCGCCGCGTTCGCCTCGGCAGGCCGTTCACGGCGGACGGCCCGCGCGGGCACGCGCACCCAGGTGAACTCCGCACGGGCGGCGGGATCGCCGGCCGGATCGGTGAGCAGCCGTTCGACGCGCTCGCGCTCGCGCGCGAGAAACGAGCGACGCCGATCGTCTTCCGGCAGGTCGGCGAGCGTGGCCTCGATCCGTCGCCGCACGTCGTCGCGGGCGGCAAGCGCGCCGAGCCGGTCGTCTCGGGCGCACGATTCCGCCAGCGCCGGCATGGCGTCGGCGAGCCACGCGCGGCGCACCGC
The DNA here is from genome assembly GCA_046086245.1 of Planctomycetaceae bacterium. Taxonomy (GTDB): domain Bacteria; phylum Planctomycetota; class Planctomycetia; order Pirellulales; family UBA1268; genus F1-20-MAGs016. The sequence goes on from JBJSXB010000101.1 coordinate 1,347, forward strand.
CACCAGGATCGTGCCGTCGTCCTCGCGGGCGACCACGCGCCCGCGCACCTCGCCGTGCCTGGCGACGCTGATCACGTCGACGCCATCGCCGCCCGCGGCAGGCACGCCGACGAGCGCCAGGCACGCCATCGCCGCCCGCCACGAGCGCCCGCGTGCCGCCCGGTTGCCGCCTGGTGGGTGGCCGCCGAGCGGCGAAGCGCGGCGTGCCGTGAACCGGTCGGCGGGGGACGCAGTGGCGACCATCGTCACACCGGTCTGCCGGGTCACGGGTGGAATCAGAGGCCGACCGTGGCCACCACGGTCTCGCCCATTCTACCGCGTCGCACCGCGGGCTTCGTCTCCCGGCACCGCCGTTGCCGGCGGTGCTCGTGGAAAACTTCCGGGCCTGGAAACGACGACGGCCGGACCCGATGGGCCGGCCGTTTCATCGTCGCGGTGGTCGCCCCGTCCTGCATGTGTCAGCAAGCCGGTTGGGACGTCACACCGCGAGTCGTCGGTGTCATTCGAAGTCAGCGGTCGAGTCTCTCACTCCGTCATGGGGCCGTCCGATCGATCCTGGTCGCGGTGGTCGTCCCGTCCTGCAGGTGTCAGCAAGCCGGTTGGGACATCGCACCCCGAGTCATGCACCGACGTTTCACTTCTGCACCACCCTCACTTGGCGGCCGTGGTCGCCGTCCGCCGCCGGCGGTAGCCGACCATCCCGATCACCCCGGCACCGAGGCCCATCATCGCGATCGTCGAGGGTTCCGGCACCACGGTCAGCGTGCCGTTGCTGGTGGTGAAGATGAGCGACTGGTCGGAGACGGCGTCGTAGGCGACCCAGCGGCCGGACCCGTTGGGCTGCTCGTTGAAGGTCAACTCCTGGCCACCGTAGGTCACGTTGGGGATGCCGGCGATGTTGCCGCTGTAGCTCGGGGCGTCGAACAGCTTGAACGACGTGTAGTCGGGGAACAGGCCGTTCTTGTTCAGGTTGAGCACGAGGAACGAGTTGCCGAAGTCGACGTTGCCGGTGGACTTGATCGCGTTGTAGCCGACACCCTGCCCCACGTCGTTGATCGTGAACTGGGCGGTCGAGTCGGGCTGCATCGCCAGCGACTTCACCTGGAGGATGCCGGTCGAGCCGTTGGTGCCCGACTGGATCGTGCCCTCGACCACGGCGTCGCCCACGCTACCCGTGCCCCGCAGTGTGGCACCCGGCGTGACGAAGAAGGTGGAGGCGGCGTTGGACCCGTTGACGACCATCGTGCCGAGCGTGACGGTGGTGTCGCCGGTGTAGGTGTTGTTGCCGGAGAGGATCAGCGTGCCGGCACCGGTCTTGTTGATCCCCGCGGCCCCCGACTGGTTGGAGATCGGGCCGGAGATGGTGATCGAACCGCCGCTGCTGGTCTGGTTGAACGTGCGGATGCCGTTGAGTTTCACCTCGTTGGCGATCGTGATCGCCGAGGCACCGGTCTGGACGACGTTGCCGTTGAGCAGCACCGAGCCCCCGCTGAGCGTGTAGGGGGTCGAGTTGGTGAACCGCAGCGAGGTGCCGCTGGCGAGGACGAAGTTGTCGGTCGTGTTGACCGTATTGGGGCGGTTCACACCGCTCCCGAAGACGAGCGTGTCGCCGCTGCCGGCACCGGTCGGAGCGACCCCACCGGCCCAGTTGCCACCCGTGGACCAGTTGTTGTTGGCACCGTTGCCGTTCCAGGTGGCGGTGACTGCCAGAGCCTGGAGGCTCCAGAGGGCG
>JBJSXB010000102.1:0-16721 GCA_046086245.1 Planctomycetaceae bacterium
GGGGTCGCGCGGCGGTGCCGCGGCGACCCGAGCAGGGCAAAGGCTGGGATGTGGGCGTGCTCACTCCCGCCGGTGGCCGGCCGTCTCCCTCCAACCCCTCGTGAAGGTCACAGCATGTCGTCGGCCCAACTCCCTCTCGCCCGTACCGCCCGAAATGACTACTTGACCAGCTTTTGTGGGGGGGCGTGGTCCCCACGGTCCGCCCTCTGGGGATTGGCGGCGTTGGTGGCCCTCGTGCAACCGGGGGGGCCTGTCTTCGGTCAGTCGGCGACGTGGGTCGGGGCGGGTGCCAATGGCTTGTGGACCAGCAATGGGAACTGGGCTTCAGGTGTCGCTCCCAGCCAGAGCGTGCCCACCAACTATTTCATGTCGGGAACGACGCGGCTGTCGTCCACGAATGCCGCCGCCGCCCGTGCGGCGTCGTCGATCACGTTCCAGCCGGGGGCCGGGCCGTTCGTCATCGGCGGTGGCGGATTCGGCCTCACGGGCGCCTTGACGAACGACTCGTCGTCGACACAGACGATCAATTCGGGAATCGCCTTGAATGCAGTCCAGCCGTTGAACACCGGTGTGGCCACGACCGTTGTGGGAGGGGTCGTCAGCGGAGCGGGCGCGTTCAACGTCGGTGGTAGCGGCATCGCCGCGTTCAATCGCATCAACACGTTCACGGGAACGATGACTGTCGCCACCGGCGCGACCGTGACAGGCACCGGGGTGATCCCGCGGATCGTCGTCGACGCTGGGGCGACGATCACTCCCGGGAACGGCACCGCGGGCAGCTACGGCGTGCTTTCGACCGGCGGCAGTGGCATCACCAACGGACTCGTCGTGACCTCGGGCACTGCGGCGACGGTGGCGATCGGCATCGCGGGGACCGACAGGGGCACGTCCTACGACGCGTTCAACCTCAACGGGACCGGGAGTCAGTTCGGTGGCACGCTGGCGCTCAACTTCGACAACAACACGCTGTACCCTCTCGGCACCACGTTCGATCTGTTCAACGCCGCGTCGCTGGTTGCGGGTGACTTCGGCAACGTCACCGTCGCCGGTGGCAAGTACGCCGGCTTGACGTTTTCCGGACCCGTCAACAACGAGTGGATCAGCACCACCAATGCCGACGGCCAGTTCCTCAGCTTCTCCGAGTCGACCGGCCAACTGGTCGTCGTTCCCGAGCCGTCGGCAGGGTTGGTGGCCCTGCTCGGGGTCGGGTTGGTGGGCTGGCACCGTGTCCGCCGTCGCCCGACGGCGGTCGCCACGCGACCCACGGCCTGAGCCGACGTCGCCGACGCGGTGTCACACGCGTGGTGCGTCCGTGGCACGGCGGCCATCCCGGTCGCGTCGCCCGCGGTAACCCGTCCGATCCCATCTTTCCGGCGTCAGAACACGTCGAGATGGAAGTGGTGGCCTTGGTAGTAGCGGCGGTTCTTCGGGTAGTAGTTTTGCCAGGCACGGTTGTAGACCGGCACCCGCATCTCCTGCGGGTAGCGGTAGTACAAATCGTTGGCACTCTTCATGTATCCGTCGGCATAGAAGTTCTGCGGATACCACACGTACGGATAGTGGTAAAAGCGGTTCCAATCGGGTGTCGCCGCGGATTGCCCCCATTGCTGACCGAAGGCGCGTTGGCCGCCTGAAAACGGCTGTTGGGCCCGCGCGGTCGAGATGGTGCCCATGCCGAGGCACGCGGCGAGGATCGCCACCGACCACCAATGCCGATTCATGCAAAGACCCCCCCAGGTCGAGAGACGTGCCGGGCCGATGGTCCGACACCGGAGTAGCATCGGCCGCCGGCATGACCGGCCTTGACGGAAAAACCGGAACCACCGGAACCATCGGCACCGGGGCCCTCACACGCGGGGACGGGTGGATGCCGGTCGATCGGACCGTGGCCAACGCCCATCGATGGCCTCGGCCAGCGGAAAAGCGGCGCTTTTCAAGGAAGCAGCGCTCGGCGGGTCACTCCCGCGTCAGTTCCGACGGGTGCGGCAGGCTGCTTCGGCACCACCAGCGATGAGCCTACGGCCGGCGGCCTTCGGCGAGTTCGCGGTCCCATTCGTCGAGCAGTGGCCAGCGGGTGGCGCACGTGCCGAAATCGGCAAGGCGCAGGTAGCCGCGAAGGCGATCGATCGTGGTGGCCAACAACCGCGGATCGCGACGGAAGATCGGCCCGTGGCTCGGCAGCAGCCATTCGGCGTCGCTCGCGGCGATCCGTTCGAGGGAACCGATGAACGCCTCGATGTCGCTGCCGTGGTGGGCGTCGATCGCCCCGACCGATCCGTCGCGATAGATGTTGTCGCCGGAGAGCAGCAGGTCGCCGGTCCGGAAGGCGAGTTGGCTGTCGGTGTGACCGGGCGTATGCCAGACCTCGAGCGTTCGCGCGCCGACGGTGATCGACTCCCCGTCGGCGACGGTGCGATCGACCTTCACCGGGGGCATCGACAAATGGACGTTTTGCGCGGCGATTTCGGCGAACGTCCGCACGCGGTCTCCCGACTCGAGGGCTTCGACCGCGCGGGGGTGGGCGATCACGGGTGCCTTGAGGATTCCCCGCGCGCGGGCGAGACCCTGGATGTGGTCGACGTCGGCATGGGTAGCGATCAGGGCCCGGCAACTCGACAGCGGAAAATCAAGCTGCCGGATCATCTCCACGATCTCGTCGACCGTCTCCTCGTAGCCGATGTCGACAAGGACCCATTCCCGCTCGTCGTAGACGAGATAGACGTTGCAGCCGATCCGCCAGCCGGCCTGATGATTCATCTCGATCACGCCGGGAAACACGGGGCGGCGCTGGAGCATCGGCGTGACCGCGAAGGGGGGTGGAGGATGCCGGTCCGCCGGTCGACTGGAGTGCCGACCGATTTGCGGAGATTCAGTTGCCAGGAGACACTGGCATCGAACGTTCCGATCGGTCGAGACCGGCCGCGCGGCCGATCTCGACCCTCGCCGGGAGTGTAGGGGGGCCGGCAGCGGCGGGCAACGAGCAGGGCGACGAGCGATCGACGTCGCCCGGGAGTGCGTGTGCGGTGGGGATGACGCGACCGCAGCACGGCATGGCAGCGGTGTCAGGTTCGTGTGCCGGGTGGGCCGACATCGTCGAACCGCTCTGCAGCGACGTGACGGCACTCGGCCCCGCCGCCCGGGCGGTGGGCGCGCCCGATCCGGTCGAACTCCCCTGGCACACCCATCTGTTCGGCAAACTGCGCCCGCAGCTCTCGAGGGAGCCCGTCCTCGTCGTGGCGGTGTGCGGCGGGACGAATACCGGCAAGAGCCTCGTCGCCAGCGGCATGGCGGGAGTGACGATCAGTCTGTCGACACCGGAGGCGGCGCGGACGCGGCATCCGGTCGCCAGTCTCCCCGGCGGCCGGGCCGAGGGGATCGACGTCGGGGGATTGTTCCCCGGGTTCACGGTCCGTCGCTGGCGCAGCGAGCGCGACGCGATCGACGCCGCCGCGGGCCCGGGGGACACCGACGACATCCTCATCTGGAAGGAGGACGCGACCGGTCGCCAGCCCTCCCGGGTCGTGCTGCTCGACACGCCGGACATCGACGGGACACTGCGTGAGAATTGGCACCGTGCCGAATTGGTGCGGGATGCCGCCGACGTGATCGTCGCGGTCCTCACGCAGCAGAAGTACAACGACGCCGCGGTGCGGGAGTTCTTCCGGGCGGCGGCGGTCGCGGGCAAGACGGCGCTGGTGGTGTTCAACATGGTGGACTGGCCGCGCCAGCGGGAGCGGATCGGCGGCTGGCTGGCGACTTTCCGCGACGCCACGGGCATCGAGCCCGCCGCCGTGTACGCCGCCCCCTACGACGCCGATGCCGCCGACGCCGGGCGGATTGGCTTCCATCCGGTGTCCGGGTGCCCGTCCGGCGTCGAGGGCGATGCCCCGATCGCCGTCCCGGGCACGCACATCGTCGCCGATCTGGCCGCCCGCGATCTCGATCGCATCAAGCTGGCCGCGATGGCGGGTTCGCTGACGATCGTCCTCGATCCGGCCGACGGGGTGGAGGGCTGGTTGGACCGATTCACCGTCGAGGCACGCGCCTGGCAGGAGTCGCGGCGCCGTCTCGCCGACGCGGCCCACGTCGAGGTGACACTGCCCTCGGCGCCGCGCGAAGTGGTGTGGAACGAGATCTGGAAGTGGCTCGAACCGCGGCGCAGCGGCTTCGACCTCGCCGTCAGCCGCGTCTACCGATTCGCCGGTCGCGGCGTGGCCTGGACCACGCGGGCGCTCGGTCTCGGCCGGGACCCGCGCGAGCGCCGCGAGGACTTCGCCGCGGAGGAGTTGGCCTCACTGAAGCAGGCTCTCGGCGGCTTCGTCGAGCGCCTCGACGACGCGTGTGCGCGCGACGCACGCCTCGCGACGGTGCTGACGCCGCGCCTCGTCGACGCCGACCGCGCCGCCTGGTTCGCCGATCTCCAACAACGCCACGCGTCGTTGCCGGTGGTTTCCGAGGATTACCGGACGTTCGTGCGCGGCGAACTCGACCGGTTCGCCCGCGACAATCCCGGCACCGTGCGCTGGATCGTCGCCGCCCTCAACGCCGGCGCCGTGGCCCGTCCCGCGATCACGGTCGGTCTGGGACTCGCCGGCGCGGCGGTGGTGCCCGCCGCCGCCGCGACGGCCGGCAGCCTGACCACGCTCGTCCATACCGCCGGCGACGTGGTCGTCGGCACGGCGGCGACCCTCGCCGGCGAAGGTGCGCTGGGCCTCACCGCCGCCGGTCTGCGGCCGCTCGTCGAGCGGCTGTTCGCCGGTTGGTCGGCCGAGCGCTCGCGCGTGCTGGCCGAATCGATCCATGATGTGGTCCTCGGCGGGGCGATGGACGAGATCGACCGTCTGGCGAGTGCCGCGGCGCGTCCGGAACCGGAGCGGATCCGGCGGCTGCTGCATGTCGCGCGGGAGGGGATCTGACATGGAAAGCGACGTGCGCGAGCCCGCTGGCGGGGCGACGGGGGGAACCGAGGTCGATTTCGCGGCGTTCGACGACCTCGTCGTCGCGATCGCGACCTGGGTGGAGAGCCTGCCCGAATGGGCGCCGTCGCGCATGCCGCGGACCGCGTGGGAGGCGGTCGCTCCGCGTCTCGAACGGGCCCGCCGCGAGCTGTCGAGGCTGTTGGTCGTCGGGGTCGTCGGTGGCACGGGTACCGGCAAGAGCACGCTCGTCAACGCCTTGGCGGGGGGCGACGTGAGTCCCGCCGGCGACGTCGCCCGGCCGACGACCATCGCCCCGGTGGTGGTCGCCGCACCGGACGTGGACCTCGGATGGTTGCCGATCGAGCGGATCGGCGCCCGCGTGGTGCGCAGCGACGCCCCGGCGGTCGCCAACATCGTGCTGGTCGACTGTCCCGACCCCGATACGCAATCGCTCGAGCCTCGGCGCACGGGCGACGCCGCCGCTGCTGGTGAAGACGACAACCGGAACCGCGATCGTCTCGAGGCCATTCTGCCGGCGTGCGACGTGCTGCTGTTGGTGGCCACGGCGCAGAAGTACCGCTCGTGGATCGTCGCCCGGGAAGTGGCGGCGTTCGCGCCCGGTCGGCCCCTGCTGTTCGTCCAGACCCACGCGTCGCGCGATGCCGACATCCGTGCCGACTGGCAGCGGGAACTCGAGGGCCAGGGGTTCGACGTGCCGCGGATCTTCCGTCTCGACGGGGTCGACGCCGCGCGCCGGGCGGCCGCGGGGATGCAGCCGGATGGCGGGTTCGCGGCGCTCGTGCGGGTGATCGACGAAGAACTCGCGGGACGCGCGGCGCGGCGGGTCCGCCGCACCGGCAGTCTCGATCTGGCCGGCTGGTTCCTCGCCGACGCGAACCGCTCGCTCGATCCGTTTCGCGAGCCGGTCGCGGCGCTCGCCGCCGGAGTGGCCACCGAGCGGAGCCGGCTCGAGGGTCGGCTCGCCACCGCGATCACCGCCCGTCTCCGCTCGAGCCGGCAGGCCTGGCAGCGTCTGCTCACCGACGAGTTGCTCGACCGCTGGCATGGGGGGCCGTTCGCACTGTTTCTCCACGCCATCGCGGCACTGACGGCGCTCTGGCCGCGGGGCCGGAGTTTCGGTGGCGGGTTGATCGGACGGCTGCTCTCCGGGCAGGCCGTCGCGCCCGTCGCCGCCGGGCGTGGTGCCTGGCAGCAGGTGCACGATCTCGGACTCGACGAGGCCGAGGTGGAACAGTCGCGGAGCGTGCTCGTCGGCCTCGCGGCACGGGCGCGGGCCCAGGAGCCATTCGTCGGCCGGGCACACCTCGACGAGCGTGGCGTGCAGGCGACCGTCGGCACCCTCCTCGATCGCGCGGGCTTGTGGCTCGCCGCCGGCATCGACCGGCTGGTGGGAGACCGCCGAGGTCGGCTCGACGGGCCGGCTGTGCGCTGGTTGTTCGAGGGACTGTTCTCCGGGTTGCTCGTCGCCGTGCTGGTCCGGGCGGGCGTCGATTTCTTCCACGGTCATCTCTGGCTCGGCAAGCCGGTGAGCGGCACCGGGTTCCTCCAAGAGGCGGTCGTCTGGGTGCTGCTGTGGGGTCTGCTGTTGCGCTGGGTGTTGATGACGAGGCTGCGCGCCGGCCTCGATCGCGACATCGACCGCTTGGTCGGCGGGCTGCGCGATGCCCACCTGGTCGATCCGATCCTCGCCGATTTCGCCACCGCGGCGGACCGCACCGGCACCTATCTGGCGACTGGAGGGCGGTTGGCGGAGCGCTGTTCGGCGCTCACCGCGGCCCTCGACGAACCGGGCGTGCGGCTGGGCCGGCTGCGGGGAGGATCGCGGTGACGCGCCATGCCGGTCGCGACCGTGCACCGGATGGCGCCGCCGACCCGGCGGAGCGGTTAGCCGCGGCCGCTTCGCCGCGCCGCCGCGTGCCGCGGTGGGTGCGGATCGCGCTGGCGGTCGCGCTGGCGCACGTGGTGGCCGCCGGACGTGGCGCCGAACTCGACGTGGTCCGCGAACGCGGGGAGTTGGTCTGGGCGGCCGATCAGGAAGGGGGTGGTCCACACGTCTTCCTCGATCCCGCCGACCCATCGCGACTCACCGGCTTCGAGGTCGATCTCGCCGGCATGATCGCCGCGCGTCTCGGCGTGCGGGCCCGGTTCCAACAGGGGCCATGGGATCGCCTGCCACTGTTGCTCGGCCGCTCGGCCGATTGCGTGATCAACGGGATCGAACTGACCGCGGCGCGGCAGCGCGATTACCGCTGCTCACGCCCTTATTTCGCCTACGCACTGCAGATCGTCGCCCGTCGTGACGGATCGCTCGATCGTCCGGAACGACTGCTCGAAGCCGGGCCGCGCGGCGCGTGGCGCGTCGGTGTGCTCACCGGGTCGGCGGCCGAGATCGAGATGCGTTCGCGCGATCCGGCGGCCGTGGCGATCAGCGGCTTCGACGGCACGCTCGATTCGCTCGAACAGGTCCGGTCCGGCGTTCTCGACGCCGCGGTGCTCGACGACTGCATCGTCACCTTCTACGCCGATCGCTTTCCCGAATTGCGGATGGTCGGTCGCCCGTTCGCCGGGGGCGTGTACACCGTGCTCACCGCTCCCGAAACCCCCGGCCTCGCGCGCGCGATCGATGAGGCGATCGGCGACCTCGTAGCCGATGGCAGCCTCGAAGCGCTCTACGACCGTTGGCATCTCGCCGGACGGCAGCAAATGCTCCTCGTCCGTGATGCCGCGGAAGTACCGCCGGCTCCCCGCCACGGTCTGCGCGCGTTGCTCGTCGGCGCGCTGCCGCTGCTGGTGCGATCGGCGGGAATGACCGTGCTGTTGGCGGCGGCGTCGTTCCCGATCGCCATCGTCCTCGGGGTGGCGGTCGCCCTCGGCCGGCAGTACGGTCCGCGCTGGCTCGACCGGCTGCTGGGGATCTACGTGGAAATCCTCCGCGGCACGCCGCTGATGCTGCAGCTCTACGCCCTCTTCTTCCTGCTCCCGAAAATCGGGCTGCCGCTGCCGCCATTGGTCGCGGCGATCCTCGGCTTGGCGCTCAACTATTCGGCCTACGAATCGGAGATCTACCGCGCCGGGCTCAAGGCGGTGCCGATCGGCCAGTTCGAGGGGGCTCTGGCCCTGGGGATGAGCCGTTGGCAGGCGCTCCGGCACGTGGTGGTCCCGCAGGCGGTGCGCATCGCCCTGCCGCCGGTCACCAGCGACTTCATCGCCCTCTTCAAGGACACGAGCGTCTGCTCGGCGGTGACGGTGATCGAGTTGACCAAGCGCTACAGCGTGCTCGCGCTGGGGACCGGCGCGATCGTCGAACTGGCGGCGGTCACCGCGCTGCTGTACCTGGCGATGAGTTGGCCGTTGGCGATCCTCGTGCGCCGCTTCGAACGAGCCCTGGACACGCCCGGTGCCGCGGCGGGACGCTGACCCACCATGGCCAATCGCCGATCTTCCGAGGGAACGCCACCGTGATCGCCGTCGCCGCGCTGGCCGCGGATCGTTCCGGAACGAGGATCCTCGCGGATGTGACGTTCACCGTCGCCACCGGGGCGGTGACGGTCCTCGTCGGACCCTCCGGAGGCGGCAAGAGCAGCGTGCTGCGATGCCTCTCGGGGCTCGACCCGTTCGCCGCCGGCAGTGTCGAGATCGCCGGCCACCGGCTCGGCCCCGGCCCGCAGCCCGCACCCCTGCTCGAGCGCGTGCGCCGTGACGTGGGGCTGGTGTTCCAGCAATTCCATCTTTTCCCGCACCTCGATGCGATCGGCAACGTGATGCTCGGGCCGCGCGTCGTGCTCGGCATGCCGGTCGCCGCCGCCCGCAGCCGGGCCGCCGACCTGCTCGAACGCGTCGGGCTCGGGGGTCATGCGCACGCTTGGCCCACGACGCTCTCCGGCGGTCAGCAGCAGCGGGTGGCGATCGCTCGGGCGTTGGCGATGGAGCCCCGGGTGTTGCTCCTCGACGAGCCCACCAGTGCCCTCGATCCGACGATGGTGGGCGAGGTCGTGGCCGTGATCCGGGAACTGGCCCGCGGTGGCCAGACGATGGTGATCGTCAGCCACGATCACGCCTTCGCCCGCGAGATCGCCAGCCACGTGGTCGAGATCGTCGCCGGTCGCGTCACCCGACGGGGGCCGCCGGCCGAGGTCCTCTGAGCACCCGCCACCGGCGGGACCGATCCCGACGGGTCGATAAACAACTCCGCCCGGGACTTTCGTCCCGGGCGGAGCTCACTGGCCGGTGTCGGGCAATGGACTACCGAATCGACCTCGAGGACCTCACTTCGTCGACACGGTCCGGCTGACCGCGACCACCTTGCCGGTGGTCTTCTTGGCGGCCGACGCGTCGGGCGTCGGAGCCACGGCCGGAGCGACCGAGCTCACCGCGCCGCAGGCCGGCTCGCAGCAGCCGTTCCCACCGGCACAGTCAGGCTCGGCACCGCAGCCCGGATCGGCATCGCAGCAGCTGGTGCAGCCGTGGTGCCGCTTCTTCGACGAGTGGATCGACCGCAGCATGTCGAGGATCGGCGTGCCACGGCTCTTCTTCGTCTTCACAACCGCCCCGCAGCTCGGCTCACAGCAACCGTTGCCGGCGCCACAAGCGGGCTCCGCACAGCCGTTGCCGGCTCCGCAGGCCGGTTCCGCACAGCCATTGCCGGCCCCGCAGGCGGGCTCGCAGCAGCTGGTGCAACCGACGTTCTTCCGCTTGCAGCCGTCGAACAGCCCCTTCAGGCCGCCGAACAGGTTGTGCTTCTTCTTGCCGCAACCGCCAACCGCCCCGCAGCTCGGCTCGGTGCAGCCGTTGCCGGCGCCACAAGCGGGCTCGGTGCAGCCGTTGCCGGCGTCGCACGCCGGCTCGCTGCAACCATTCCCACCGAAGCAACCCTTCCGTCCGCCGAGGCAGCCGCCATTCCCGCCGCAGCCGGGCTCGCAGGCGTCCGCACAGCCATTGCCGGCGTCGCAAGCGGGCTCAGTGCACGAGGTGCAGCCCTTGTGGCCGAGCATCCGGTTGAGGATCTCGAAGCCATAGGACTGGCTACAAAAGGTGACGCCGAGAGCCAGCGCACCGAGGAACAACATACGCTTCATCGAGCCACATCTCCTTTGCTTGCGGATCACGCGAGAGTGTTCGTCCCGTTCGCGAGGCGTGTCACCCCGAGGATGTGATCCACGAACGCTTCCGCGGCAGGCCTGTCGAGCCAGTCCGTGACTCGAATCGTCTGCAGGTTGCTGCCGCCCCCTGGTTGCCCGACGGGCACAGTGATGCCCCGGGGGACAAAGGGGGTATCGGTCGACTGGGGAAATGGGCTTGAGCGAGCCCGAAGTATTTTTCGAGAAGGGACTTAGCGTTCCTGTCGGGTAAACGATGCGGTTCGTCGGGGTCGGGCAAGGTGGATGGCGCACCCCCTCCCAGCCGTCACCTTCGGGACCGGTTCGTTCGCCGAACCGACGCAGCTTTCCAGGTGGATCGATCGGTCCACCCTCGCCACTTCGCTGATTGACACCCTCGGCGCAGCCCATAGACTCCGTCCGTCGATCCGGGTGGCCCGGCGGTGCCGTCGCACCATCGGGCAAACAGGGAACACCGGTGTGAATCCGGGACGGCCCCGCCGCTGTGATCGGGCGATTTCCGGGCGACGACCGTCGCCCCGGAGCCAGGAGGGTTGGATTCGAGCCATTGCCGCTCGCCGGCGTCGTGAGCCGGTGCCCACCCTTGCCCCCGAACGACGGCCCGAGTGCCGATCGACGGGATGGGGCACCCCATGATGCCGCCGGTGGCGAGAAGGCGACGGCCCCCCGAGCCCGAGAGTCAGAAGACCTACCCGGTGTCGTGAGTCGGCCGGACCGCGAGGGCGGAATGGTCGGCACGGTCGTGTGAGCGACCGGTCGCGTAGCGTCCGTCCGCGGTGGTGGAGGACCGAGATTGCCGCGCGCCCTCGTCGGGCGCGGCGGTCGCGGTCGGTACGCCCGCGCGGCCGGCCCGGGGATCGACCGATGCCATCGTCGCGCCGGCGCGGATTCACCCTGGTCGAGTTGCTGGTGGTCGTCGCCGTGGTCGCCACGCTCGTCGGCCTGCTCGTTCCGGCCGTCCAGGGAGCCCGTGAGGCCTCCCGGCGCACCGCCTGCGCGAATAACCTGCGCGGGCTTGGGTGCGCGGTGGCGAGCCACGAGTCGGCACGACGGACGTTTCCGGTGGGGTGCTTCGAGTGCACCACGCGCCCCCCGCGGCGGCAGATCGCCTGGAACGCGTACCTCCTGCCCTACGTCGAAGAGGCCGCGGCGGCGGCGGCGTTCGACTTCACGCGTTCCTACCGCGCCGCCGAGAACCGGCAGGCAGCGGGCACCGTCGTGTCGGCTTTTCTCTGCCCGAGCACCGCGCGGACCACGCGGTCGGGATCCACCACGGGCGACCGCAATGGCAACGGGCGCTGGGATCCCGGGGATGGTCTCGCCTACACCGACTACGGCGGCATGTTCGGTGTCGGCACGGCGTCGCCCCAGCCGTCGCCACGACACGCCGGCGTGATGCAGTACGAGCGCGCGACCGCCGTCGCCGACGTGATCGACGGAAGTTCTCGCACGGTGCTCATCGCGGAGTGCACCGGACGCGACGCCACCGCACAGTCGGAGTGGGCCAACGGGCAAAACATCTTCGACCAACGCGATACCAATCCGATCAACGCCAGCCAGAACAACGAGATCTGGAGCGATCACCCCGGCCTCGCCGGCGTGGTGTTCTGCGACGGACACGTCGAGTTCCTCGCCGAGACGATCGATCAGCCGACGCTGCTGGCGCTGCTGACGAGGGCTGGAGGCGAGTGAGCGGTAGGGCAGGGAAGCGGCGGTGTGGAGGGCTTCCGCCTTCCGCGCTCCATCGGTCACGGAGGTGGTATGACGCGCGAACGGATTGGACGGCGGTCGAGGCGGTGGGGATCGGCGACGTTCCTGGCGATCGTGGGCTGGCTCGTCGCCGACGGGCGCGGCGTGGCGGCGCCGGTCACGGTGGACGATTTCGCCGACATCCTCTTCTGGGCCGGCAGCGGCACCCGCTCGGCCGGCCTCGTCCTCCAGTTCCCGGGTGTGATCGGCAGCGGTTCCTCGGCCCAGACCGCGGAGCCGTCCAGCATCGCTTGGGGCTACCGCTGGAACGGCGTCGGCACCTTCCAGGAGATGCTGTTCGCCCTCGCCGGCGGCATCACCGGAGGCCCGCCACCGGTGTCGGGTTCGGATCCGCGGTTGGCGATCAATGTCAGCTACTTCGGGCCCGAGTGGGGCTACTTCATCAACGAGATCACCTACGACCAGTCGGGCTTGGGTGCGGGCTGGACGCCGGTGGTTCGCTCGATCGGCCCGTACGATCCCGACACCGGCGAGTATCCGGCGCAGTATCAACTCGACGGGGCGGCGGGGATCTGGTCGGCGGCTCCGTTTCAATCGTCGATGACGGGCGTCGCGACGACACCGCTGGTGGACGGCGGCTGGTACGGATTCGTGCAGGCCGACGGCGTCGCCGCCACGTTCGGTTTCTCGCAACCGGTGGCCGCCGTCCCCGAGCCGTCGGCACTCGTGTTGCTCGCCGCCGGCGTGACGGCGTGGTGGCTCGCCGTAGGGCGCCGGGAGCGCGGAGCGGGACGATGAACGACTCCCCCCGGCGCCGAGCGGCCACGCTCGACCACAACGCGCGCGCCTGGGACCGGCTCGCGGCGGCGGGTGCCGCACTCACCCGGCCGGCCGTCGACGGGGCGTTCGCCGACCCGCTCGGCTGGCTGGGCGGCGGGGGGCCGGGCGAGTCGCGTTGGCTGCCGGAGAGCCTCGTCGGGCTCGAGGTACTGTGCCTCGCGGCGGGCGGGGGCAAACATGGTCCGCTCTACGCCGCCGCTGGCGCGCGGGTGACGGTGCTCGATCTTTCGCCGGCGATGTTGGCCCTCGACAGGGCGGTGGCGCGTGAACGGCGCCTCGACCTCGAACTTGTCGAGGGATCGATGGACGATCTCCGCGCGCTGGCCGCCGGACGGTTCGACGTCGTCATCCACCCGGTCAGCACCTGCTACGTCGCCGACGTCGGGGCGGTGTTCGCCGCGGTCGCCCGGGTCGTCAAACCGGGTGGTGTCTACGTCAGTCAGCACAAGGCACCCGCCAGCCTGCAGACGGGGGTGTCGCCCGGCCCGACCGGTCGCTACGAAATCCATCTCCCGCTCGATGCCCGCGATCCACTCCCCGCCGGCGAGCCGTCGCGTTTCCGCGAGCCCGGCACCTTGGAGTTCGTGCACTCGCTCTCGGCGCTCCTCGGAGGAATCTGCCGGGCCGGTTTCGTGATCGAGGACGTCCATGAACCGCCGCACGCGGTGGCCGACGCCTCCCCCGGCAGCTTCGGCCATCGGGCGCGTTTTCTTCCCCCCTACCTCCGCGTGCTGGCGCGGCGGCGGGGCACGGCGCCCGCGATCGTCGTGGCCTGATCCGCGCCGTGCCGCCGCGCCGCGAGCAGCCCGTGGCCAAAGTCCATCCATGGCCTTTGGCCACGCGAACAGCTTCGCTTTTCACGGGAGTTGCACTCCCGGCACCTCATCCCTGAGGTGCGGCAGGCTGTTTGTCCACAGCCTGCTAGGGCGAACCGATCAACGCTTCCGCCGGCAGCGGCCGAGTCCTGGCCACGGCGGACGACCCACGGCCGCGGACAGTTGCTGGCCTCGGGCGCAGGCGGCTGGGGCGCAACGACGGCTCGTGCATCGGGCTGCGACCGCAGCATCGAGACCATGTGTGCAGCTCTCGATTCGTGATGGACCGCACGTCGGAAGGGGGTGCCTTCCGGAGGCGGACGATCGTGGACGAGGACTCCCGGGAGTGTCGCGCCATCGACGTCGCTCGAAAGCTCACGAGCGAGGACGGGCTCGAACGGCGAGGCAGCCCGGAGCACATCGGCAGCGACGCTTGTCTGCGCGGGCACGGCAAAGCCAGTCTGGGAGCGGCTTGGGCGCGTCGGCGTGAAGACGCTCTCCATCGAGCCCGTGTCGCCCTGGGAGAACGGCGACACTCGATTCCCACGCGCGGCCAGCCGGACGGGCGATGGCCGCGCACGGTCGCGTGTGTCGGTGGAGGGGCGGTGCGCGGCCGCCGCCGGCACCACCTCCCTGATCCGCCCTCCCGTCATCCCTCCGTCCGCGAGTACGCCGTCACCCGATCGGCCGGGTGAGACCGACCGGGGGCCCTGCGTGGAGTGGGTGCTCTGGCACCGACGCGCGGCGGCCAGCGGCCCGGCGTTGGCCGTCGTTCCGTTCGTGCGGCGCGGTTGGGAACGCCGATATATCCCGCGGCATTTCCCGGGTTGGGACCGCTGTCGCGAGGCCTGCATGAGACCGGCAACGACTGCCAGCGTGGCCGCCGTGCTCGCCGTCGGCGCGCTTGGCGGTGGGTGGCATGCCAGCGCCGCCGACTGGCTGCAACCGCGGGAAATCCAGGTCGAGCGGATGAACGTGGCCCCCGAACTCGTTGCGGCCACACGCGAGTCGCCGATCGAGCGCGGCAAGCGGCGGCCGGTGGTCGATGGCGTGGGCTGGGTGATCGGCATCCCGTCCAAGATCATGCTATGGGACCGTCGTGTGGACAACCACGACGTCTCGGTGGAGACGGAAGAAGCCATCCGCCACTATCTCCACGACAATGGTCTGGAGCACGTCAAACTCGCGATCAATCTGTACGACCCCCTGGGCGACTGGCGCAGGCTGCGGGCCAACACGACGGTCGGCTGGGGCTATCGCTACACCTTCGGAGCGCTCTCCGTGGCCGGTGAAGCCCTCCTGCCCGGGCGATTGATCGGGGGTGACCACTACAACCCATTCACGGGCACGATCTATCTCTACAGCGACGTGCCCGCCATCGCCTTGCAGAAGGGGGGGCATGCCAAGGATGTCGCCCGGAGGAACCATCCGGGCACGTATGCGCTGCTCGCCGCCCTGCCGATCACCGGCCTCTGGCCGGAGGCGATCGCGACCGGGGATGCGCTCGCCTATGCCGAGCAGCACGAGCAAGCGGATCTGGAACGGGAAGGGTATCGGATCCTGTATCCGGACTACGGCACGCATGTGGGCGGTTCGCTGAAGCGATTCGTCGCGCCGGTCGCACTTCCCGTCTACGCCGGTGCAGTGGTGGCTGGTCATGCGGTGGGTCGTGTCCAGGCGCGGTTGGTGCCCGACGCCGACGATGTTCCGACCGAACGCCATCGTCTCGCGGATGCCGAGGCCCAGGCGACCGCTCGCGAGCCCGCGGCATCCGCCCCCGACGGCGACGGCAGCGGCGCCGGGCTCTCGCGCCGGCCGGTCGAGCGGCGCTGAAGGTGAAACCGCGACGACCAGTCGCCCGACTCCTCTCCCCTCGGCGAGGATGATGGGAAAGCTGGCAACGCGAGGCGACCGTGAAGGACGGCCGGTCGCGGCAGCGGCGCGAGCCGCTCGGACGGCCTGAGGGATACAATCGATCGAGTCGTCCGCCGGAGCCGGCTATGAAGCGGGTTCTTTTCGTGTGTGTCGAAAACTCCAACCGCAGCCAGATGGCCGAGGCGTTCGCGCGCCTCCATGGTGCCGGCCGCGTCGAGGCCGCCAGCGCCGGGTCGAGGCCGTCGGGGCGCGTGAATCCAAAAGCCGTCGAGGCCATGAAGGAACTGGGCTACGACCTCGCCGGGCACACCTCGAAGGGGCTCGACGCGTTCAATGGGCAACACGTGGATGTCGCGGTGACGATGGGCTGCGGCGACGAATGCCCGCTGGTGCACGCGCGAGAGCGACTGGATTGGAGGATTCCCGATCCGCGCGACATGACTCCCGAGGAGTTCAGGGGCGTTCGCGACCTGATCGAGCAGAAGGTGAAAGACCTCCTCGCCGTCCTGGAAGCCGCCCACTGAGGACACGCCGATGACCGTGAAAGAGTTCTGCCAGGCGCTCGACAGCAACCCCGACGCGAAGATGCACTGGATGCTGCCGGACAAGTCCTTCGTGCCGGCCCATTACCACATCACGGAGGTCGGAAAGGTTCAGAAGGACTTCGTCGATTGCGGCGGCACGGTCCGGACGACGCGGGCGTGCGTGCTGCAAGTCTGGGTCGCGCATGACGTCGATCACCGGCTGGAGACGACGAAACTGGCGGCGATCATGCGGATCGCCGGCCCGTTGCTCCAGTCCGACGAATTGCCCGTGGAAGTCGAGTACGAGGAGGGGGTGATTTCCCAGTACCCGATCGGCGGGATGGAGACGACGCCGTCCGGCCTGCTGTTCTATCTCGGGACGAAACACACAGCCTGTCTCGCGCCGGAGAAGTGCAAGGTAGGCGACACGGGCTGTTGCTGAGCGTTCGCGGCCGGTTCCCGATGGCCGCCGCACGCGGTCGGTCGTTCTCCACAGGGTCCGCAGACCGCCGACGCCATCGACACGGAAAGCCCGTGGTCGGTGACGACGGTGGTGGCCCACGGCGGACAGTGTTCACCGTCGCGATCGTGATTCGTCCGTCACAGCACAGGCGTCGATCCACGACGCTGTCGTCGGGGCGAAGAGCGTATCGATGCCGACTCTTGCATTTCGTTCACGAGCCGTGCAGACCGGCCCGTGGGTCGGGTTATTCTGTCACCGTACGCGCGCAACCGATCCTCTTTCCGGAAAATATGACGCAGGTGTCGCCTGCGTGGTGCAGGCGACATGGATGCCGTGCCGAAGGATGTCTGATAGCCGATCAAATCCAGGCTGGTGCGGTGATGCTCGGGAAGGCGCTGACTCGTTACCCACAGCTGTCCTGGCTGACCTATGCCATC
>JBJSXB010000103.1:0-3642 GCA_046086245.1 Planctomycetaceae bacterium
CGTCCGGTTGAAGTGGCTGGCAACGCCTCGCCAGCGTTGCAGGTCGATCAGTCCGACCTCCACGAGCAACGCCCAGGCCGTGGCCGTTGCCAGCCAGCCATCGCCGCGGCGCTGAGGAAGTTGCGCCCAAGCCCAGCCCATCGAGAGGCAGGTGAGCCCGCCGGAAATGCCGAAGAGGATCGGCTTGCGCCAGGTGACGGGTCCTTCCCACGGCCCTCCGAGCACCGCACAGACCGCCAGATGCGCCACTCCGCTGGCCACGAGCACGAGGCCGCACCAGCCGAGCGGTCGTGACCGCCCGTCGCCCATCCACCGTGCCGGCCAGGGAAGTCGCGGCTCCATCCCGGGCAGTCTACGCCCCGAGCGGCCCGCGGTCAGGGATTCCGGCAGCCGGGGCTCTGGCGCCCTGTCGTGGCGGCGCGTCGCGAACAGCCGACGGGGCTGCTTGTCGAGAGGCCCGACCTGCCCCACACTCTCTTCCCATGAACACACGCATCTTCGGCAGGACGGGCTGGCGGGTTTCGGAGATCGGCTTCGGCGCCTGGGCCATCGGCGGCGGCCAGTGGGGCGGCGCCGACGAGGGGGAGTCGATGGCGGCGCTCCACGCGGCCCTCGACGCGGGCATCAACTTCTTCGACACGGCCGACGTCTACGGCGACGGGCTCTCCGAGCGGCTCATCGCGCGGCTGCGCCGCGAGCGTCCCGAGCCGTTCCTGGTCGCCACCAAGGCCGGTCGCCGGCTGTCTCCCCACCGGGCCGCGGGCTACGACGCCGCCAATCTCGGTGCGTTCGTCGAGCGCAGTCTGGCCAACCTCCAGGTCGAGGCGATCGACCTGCTGCAACTCCATTGCCCTCCGACCGAAGTCTACTACCGTCCGGAGGTGTTCGGCGTGCTCGACGACCTCGTCGCCGCCGGTAAGATCCGCGCCTACGGCGTGAGCGTCGAGAAGGTCGAGGAGGCGCTCAAGGCGATTGAATACCCCGGCGTGCGGTCGGTGCAGATCATCGTGAACTGTTTCCGGCTCCGGCCCACCGAGTTGTTCTTCGAGCAGGCGATGCGCCGTGACGTGGCCGTGATCGCGCGGGTGCCGCTGGCCAGCGGCATGCTTACCGGGCGCCTCCGCCCCGAGACCACCTTCCCCGCCGACGACCATCGTCAATTCAATCGCGACGGCGCGGGATTCGACCGGGGTGAGACGTTTTCCGGCGTCGACTACAGCACCGGCCTGGAGGCGGTGGAGCGCTTGCGGGCGCTGGTGCCGGACGGTTGGACGCTCGCGCAGTTCGCGCTGGCGTGGATCCTCTCGTTCGAGGCGGTTTCGACGGTGATTCCTGGGGGGCGTCGGCCGGAACAGGTGCGCGAGAATGCCCGGGCCGCCGCGCTCCCGCCGCTGGATGCATCGACCAAAGAGGCCGTCCAGGCGATCTACGACGCCTTGATCCGCCCCCAGGTCCACCACGTGTGGTGAGCGACGCGCCGGCGGCGACCGCACGGACCGCATCCGGTCAGAGATTCATTCCCAGGTAGCCACCCGCGGCGTCGCTCGCTGCCTGTTCGCGGTGGAGACGGTCGAGCGACCGCGCCAGGTCGCCGGCGGCGATGAAACGGTCGAACTCCACCTCGACGGCCCGCTTCGCCGACTGGAGCAGCCAGGCGACCGCCGGTTGGGTGAGCCAGTCGCACGTTTCCCGGTCGAGTTCGATCGTCAGGTCGCTGCCGACGGTGCGCCGGTCGAGTTCGTCGGTGAGGACGGTCCCTTCGACGGCGAAACCGACCCAGCCGATGTCAGGATCGTTGGTGAACCGAAACGTGCAGCGGCCATCGGTGAGATAATAGGAGTTGCGGGTGCCATGGCGGGCAACGGCACGCTGCATCCGCTCGAGCCGCCGGCGGAATCCCGGCGACGCGTCGATCGGGATATCGAGGCGCGGCACACCGCGAAGCGGTGTGCACTCGAAGGTGATCGCGACCGCCGGGCTCGGAACGACGCTCTCCATGGCTCACTCCCTCTCTTCGATGCCATCCTACCCCAGACGACGCGGCGCGGCGATGCTCGCCGCCTGGCTTTCGGCCGCCGCCGGACCGGTGTCGGGGCAGACGGCGCCACCCGTGGGACGCGTCACATGCACACGTCGGCTGATGGGGGTCGCGTGGCAGGTCACGCTCCATGGACCGCCAGCGGAGGCGGCGGCGGCGGCCGCGGCGGCGCTCGACGAGGTGGCGCGACTCGAGCGGATCCTCTCCGATTACGATCCGGAGAGCGAACTGTCGCGTCTCTCGGCGGCGGCGCCGACCGGCCGACCCGTGCCGCTGTCGCCGCCACTGGCCGAGGTGCTCTCGCGCGCGGTGGCGATCCGCGATGCCAGCGACGGGGCGTTCGACCCCACGGTCGGTCCGCTCACCGCGCTGTGGCGTCAGGCACGCCGCAGCGGCCGCCTGCCCTCCGCCGAGCGGTTGGCGGCGGCACGAGCCGCGGTCGGTCCGGCGACGCTCGTCGTCCAGGGTGCCACCGCGATGCTCCTGCGTCCCGGCATGCGGCTCGATCTCGGCGGCATCGGCATGGGGTACGCGATCGACAGGGCACTCGAGCGGATCGCGGCGCTCGGCATCGAGGCGGCGCTGATCGACGCCTCGGGAGACGTCGGCGCCTCCGCTCCACCACCGGAAGCGGATGGGTGGAGCGTCGCCGTGGCCCCGCTCGATCCGCGCGGCCCGGCCGGCGCTGGGGAGACGATTCGTCTGGCGCACGCCGCCGTCACCACTTCAGGTGACGCGTTCCAGGCGGTGGAGATCGGAGGTCGGCGCTACAGCCATATCGTCGATCCGCGCACCGGGATCGGGGTGGCCGGCCCGGCGGCGGTGACGGTGATCGCGCCCGACTGTACGACGGCCGACGCCGTCGCCACCGCCGCCAGTGTCCTCGGTCCCGACGCGGGCCGTGCATTCGTCGCCCGCCTCCCGGGATGCGCGGCGGCGTTCCGCTGGGAGGAACGGGGATCGCTCCGCCGCGCGACCACCGCCGGTTGGCCGGCGCTGGCCCTGCGCTCCGGTGCTCCGCGCTGACGGCCCGCCGGCCGACACCGTCCGGTGCCCCGCCATCGCCACTCGCCCGGTGGCCGGCGGAAGGGCGGGCTGTTGGGGCGAAGCGTTCTTGCGCACCTTTCCCAGGTTTCGTCCGACATTGACGATTCGTCCAAGTTTGCCGGTCGGGAGGTCGATACCACCTCGGCCGTCGCTGCGCCCTCGTGACGACGACCCGGTCGCGGGTCGGGGGGCACCGCGGCGAGGGAGCCGGCCGCGAGGCCGGCTGCCCCCGAGGGCGCAGCGGCGGCACTTCATGCAACCATCACCGTCCGGCGGGACCGGCCCCGTGCATTCCACCAGCCGACAGTTGCTCGTCGCGGCACTCGTCATCGCGCTGGCTGCGCCGGGCTGTGCGCCCCGGCAGCCGTTCTATTTCTTCGAGGACGGCGATCTTGCGCACTACGTCGGGGCAGTGCAGAAAATCGAGTATCCCGACTCGTGCAGCCCTCCGCTCGACGAGGCGGCCGGCACCGTCGAACCGCTCACGCTGTCCAACGCCAGCTTCGACCAGATCTGGGAGGTGACGCTGGAGGAGGCGATCCGTACGTCGCTCGAGA
>JBJSXB010000104.1:0-22466 GCA_046086245.1 Planctomycetaceae bacterium
CCCGGTCCCAGAAGGCCGTCAGCCGGGCTTCGGATCAGCGGGCCGCCGCGATTGAGTACGTGCGCGTAGATCATCGTCGTACGGACATCGTTGTGCCCCAGCAGTTCCTGGACGGTGCGGAGGTCGGCACCGCGGTCGAGCAGGTGCGTGGCGAAACTGTGGCGCAGCGTGTGCGGACTCGCACGGCCCGCCAGACCGGCGGCGCGGAGGTGTTTTTCCAGCAGCCGCGCGACTCCGCGCACGCCGAGACGGCCGCCGAAGCGGTTGGTGAACAGGGGACGACCGCTGCCGCGCCCCGCGGTCGCGCGGACGGCGAGCCAGGCCTCGATCGCGGCCCGGGCATGCCGGCCGACGATGCCCAGGCGCTCGCGCCGTCCCTTGCCGCGCACGCGCACCGTGCCGTCGTCGAGGTCGAGGTCGCCGTCGTCGAGCGTCGTCAGCTCGCGGACGCGAAGGCCCGCGGAATACATCAGTTCGAGGATCGCACGATCGCGGAGACTGCCGGGAGCGTCGCCCGAGGGGGCGACGAGCAGTCGGGCGATATCGTCGCCGGAGAGGACGCGGGGAAGTTTGCGGGCGCGCCGCGGGCTGCGGATCGGACGGGCGGGGTTGGTCGTCACCCAGCCCTCGCGCTGTCCGAATGCGTAGAAACTCCGCAGGCTGGCGAGTTTTCGGGCGACCGTGGAGGAGGCGTAGCCGGTCGCCGACAATCCCGCCGCGTAGCGCCGCAGCAGCGCAGGGGTGGCCGCGGCAGGGGAGCGGCAACCGGCCGAGTCGAGGAATCCGCCCAGTTGGAGCAGATCTTCGCGGTAGCTCTTGAGCGTGAACGGCGAGGCGCCACGCTGTGCGGCGAGATGGTCGAGAAAGCGCCGCGCGGCCAGGGCGAATCCCGGCGGCTCGCTGGCGGATGGCATGTCAGGCGGGGCGATCGGCCGGGGGGACGAATCGGAGGCGGCCGCCGTGAGCCGGCGACCGTCGCACCTTGTCGCCCAGCATCGCCGCGTCGTACCAGGAAAAACTCAGTTCGGGATCGGCGGCGAACCGGCCGAGCGTCCGCAACGTCTCCTCGCGACTGTCATCATCGTAGAGGAACACGTATCGTTCCCCTCCCTTGACCAGAGCGATGACGTTGATGTCGCGGGACGGCATGGGCGGGGCACTCCGTGACGGCGGGACGCGGCGCGCCCAAGAGGGTGTATCGGCCACGCCGGCGTGGCCGCCGCACGATTCCGGGCGCCACCGGCCAAGTCTCTGTGACCCCGCCGTCCCCCCCTCTTTCGGCCCCATCCCCATCACCGCCGCCGGCGTCGAGGCACGGCGTCGCCGCGGACGACCGCCGCCGACGGGCCGTGTCGACGCCCCGGTCAGAACAGACCGCCGAGATTCCGCAAGCCGATCGGTTCGCGGGCGGTGAACGCCTCGCCGTAGGTCACCCCGGTCTGAACGCCCCACCACCGCGCCGCCGCCTCGACCCGGTCGAGAACGGTGGGCGGGGGTCCATCGGCGGGGAACTGGCTGGCGTAGCACTCCAGCGCGCGCCGTTTCGTCTCCCATGTGGAGGAGATGTCGACGATGAACGCGGGTCGGACGACGAGTTTGAGATGGACGCAGGCGTAGTGGTAGATCCGCTGCGGATGCCACGGCTCCCCGGGGAGGTCGCATTTGGTGAGCTTCGCCCAGAATCGCGCCGCGGTGATCAATCGCGTGGCTGCCGAGTGGTCCGGATGGGCATCAACCCAGTGGGGTGCGAACAGCCAGCGCGGCCGCGTCCGGCGGATCACCCCGGCCAATGCCCCGCGGGCGGCGAGCGTCGCGCGGAGCCGTCGATTGGGCAATCCCAGGTTCTCGCGCCAATCGAGGCCCAGCGCCTGCGTGGCGGCGGCCGTCTCGCGGGCGCGCGTCTCGCGAGAACCGCGGGGAGTCGGTTCCCCATCGGTGAGATCGAGGATCCCGACGCGCATCCCCTGCGAGCGCAACAGCGCGATCGTGCCCCCCATGCCGAGTTCGGCGTCGTCGGGATGGGGGGCGATGACCAGAACGTCGAGCATCGGCGTGGTCGGCCCGGTCCTGTGGCGGGTGTCAGAGGAAGAACGGAGTGGTAGGATAGCCGGATTCGGAGTCGGTCGTAGACGGGCGCCAACGGCACGGGGCACACCATGGGCCGACGCGATCCCCCCGATACGCCGCCGGGAGAGATGGGGACCGACGGGCGGGACGGGGCACCGGAGCCCCCCGATGACGACCACACCGCGTCCACCGGCCCGGGTGACGATGCGGCGGTTCGCCCCGCCGCCGACAACGAGTCGATCCCGCCGCTGACCGTGTTTCCACCCCCGGGCTACGCGCCGGCGGATGACGATGGTGACCCCGGTCCGTCGCAGCAGGGCGGTCGCGGCGCTGGCGACCATTCGGCGGCTGCGGCGGACGACGGCAGTTTCGCCGGGATGGAGGATGAACTCGACGACGACGCGTTGCCGGACGACGACCTCGTCTTCGACGACCCATCCGGAGACGACGACGTTCCAAGACCGCGCCTGACGCCCTTGGTGTTTCTCCCCGACGGCGACGGCGATTCCGTGGTGGAGGGCGCCGCCGGCCCGGCGGGTGGTGGGGCGGGCCCTCCGCGCGGCGCGGGGGGGGATGCATCGGAGTCGGCGATGTTCAGTGCGGTGGTCGAGGAGTCGACCGCCTTCGAAGGAATCGGTGCCGCGTCCGAGTCGTTCAGCGGTGATTCCCAAGGGATCGGTGATGGCATGCCGCTCTCGACCGACGTGGCCGTGGTCAGGTCCGCCGGCGGTGGAACGGGACGGCGCGATGCCGCGCCGCTCCGCCAATTCGCGGCGATCGTCCTCGGTGGCATGCTCTCCCTCCCGGTGACGTACGCGATTCTCCTCTGGGGGTTCCAGCGCGACCCGCTGCGGCTGGCGCCGTCGTTGCCCGCCTCGGTCCGTGCCTGGGTGCCCGGTGGCGCGCGTGGTGGTGCCGGTGCGCCCCAGGGAAGGCCCAGCATCGACCGCCTACCGATGCCGGGAGACGCGGCCGGCGGCGTCGCGGCTGCGGCCAGCGGCGTGGACGATGCCCGCGGGGCGCTCCGGTCGGCCGTCGCGCAGGCACAGGCGGCCCGCGCGTCGTTCGTGGATGGCAACGCCGACCGCGCGGAGCGGTCGCCCGACGGTTGGTATCGCGATCTCGCGGTCGCCGCGGAGCGTCTGGTCGCGCTCGACGAGGCCGCCCGGACGGCCGGCACACCCCTCGTCGCGCCTGGCGACGAATTGGGGCTCGGCGAGTTTTCCGGCGGGAACGCCGACGCGCTGAGCGACGACGTGGATCGCTCCGGGCGGGCGTGGCTCGACGACGAAGACCGCGGCAGCGACGGGGGCGTCGTCGTCGGCATCCTGGAGTCGGTCGCCGAGCGGTCTGCGCTCTGGTCGTCGCGGGTCAGACTGGCATCGCCGGGCGGTGAGGATGGCGACCGGGCCGCCCGTACCATGGTGGTGTTGTCGCGCCGCCCACCGCGGGCCGTGCCCGGAGAACGCGTCGTGGTCGCCGGGGTGATCGTCGCGGACGGGGTGGTCTGGGCGGCCGATGTGTGGCCCGTGCCACGCTGAACGAGGCCCGGGAGCGAATCGATGGACGGCATCGCCTCGGCCCGCACCATCGTCGCCGAAGTCGTCGCCGGTCGCTCCGCACGCGACGTCCTCGACGAACACATCCTGCACCACCGGCGGACGCACCCCCGGCTCAACGCACTGGTGCTGCCACGCCACCGGGAGGCCGCCGCCGAGGCGGCGGTCATCGACCGGCGGTCGGACCGCGCACGACTGCCGCTGGCGGGAGTGCCGGTGAGCGTCAAGGAATGCTTCGCGGTCGCCGGCCTGCCGACGACCCTCGGCATCATCCGTCGTCGCCATGCCATCGACGCCGCCGACGGCGCACTCGTGACCCGGCTGCGCGCCGCCGGGGCGGTGGTGGTCGGCAAGGCGAACGTCCCGCAGGCGATGTATCTCCACGAGACCGACAACCCCGTCCACGGCCGCACGCTGCACCCCCTGCGTGACGACCGTGGCCCGGGCGGGTCGAGTGGCGGTGACGCGGCGCTGGTGGCGGCCGGGGTCGTGCCTTTGGCCGTGGGCAACGACCTGGCCGGCAGCATCCGCCAGCCGGCCCACTCGTGTGGCGTGTGCGGGCTGCTACCCCGCCATGCGCTGCTCGGCGAAGGCGGTGCCTTCGACACCGTGCCCGGCCTGTCGCTCGTGCGTCCCCGCGTCGGGTTACTCGCCCGCGACATCGCCGATCTGCGGCTCCTCCACGACGCGCTGTCAGGCCCGACCCCCGATCTTCTCGGCGGTCGGCCGTTGCGGGTCGGCTGGTGGGACGACGCCGGACCGGTCGGGGCATCCGCCGCCATCCGCCGGGGGGTCGCCGAGGCGATCGGGCGGTTGGCCTCGCGCGGGGCCACCGTCGAACGCGTCGACTCCGCGCCGGCGCTGGAGGCGGCATGGGTGCTGTTGGGCATTCTCTCGGCGGATGGCGGGGCCGATATCCGCCGGCTCTTCGCCGGCGAACGACCGATTCCCGGAGTCGGCCGGTTGCTGGCCATGTCGGGCCTCCACGAACCGTGGCGGACCGCCCTGGCGATCGCCGCGCGGCTCGGCGGCCGTCGGCTCGAAGCGGCCGGCCTCTGCGCCACCGGACCCCGGTCGGCCGCCGGAATGGCCGCGCTCGTCGCGGCCCGTGACGCCGTCGGCGAGCAGGTGGCCCGCTGGGCGACCCGTTTCGACGTGCTCGTCTGCCCCGTCTCGGCGCTGCCGGCACTACGGCACGGCACCGCGGCCACGCTCGTGCTCGCCGCCGTGCCCTGTCTGCTCGCCAATCTGCTCGATCTGCCGGCGGGAACAGCGCCGGTCACCACGGTTCGCGCCGACGAGGAGGTGGGCCGGGCGTGGTCGTTCGACCCCGTGCTCCGGGCCGCACGCGCGACCGACCGTGACAGCGCCGGCTTGCCCGTCGGCGTGCAGGTGGTGGGATTGACGGGCGACGAGCGCACGGTGCTCGATTGCCTGGCTGCCGTCTCGCCGGCTGCCGGTGCCGTGCATGCCGCGGCGGACCGACATTGATTCCCGCCGCACCGTGGTCGCACCCCACGACGGTCGGTACCGCGCCCGTCACCCGGCGCCGGGTCAGGTGGTCAGCCGGGGCACGATGGCACGGGCGATCTGCCCGATCGACAGGACCTCACAGGTCGCCCCGAGGTCGATGGCGGCCTTGGGCATGCTCCATACCACGCTCGAGGCCTCGTCCTGCGCGATCGTGTGCCAACCGCGGTCCCGGAGACGGAGCAGGCCGCGGGCCCCGTCCTTCCCCATGCCCGTGAGCAGCACGCCGACACCCGCCTGCGGCCAGTGGGCGGCGACGCTCTCGAAGAACACGTCGACACTCGGCCGGAAGAAGACGTCGCGCGGTTCGGTGCGGTACTCCAGCGCGCGACCGGCGGTGAGCACGACGTGGTCGTTCGTGCCGGCGACGAGGACATCGCCGGGCAGCGGTGTCTGACCCGATTCCAGCACCCGCACCGTGCGACCGGTCCGCTCCGAGAGCCATTTCGCCAGGCCCGGGGCGAACGCGACATCCACGTGCTGCACGATGACTACCGCCACGTTCCAGTCGCGGGGCAGCGGCACAAGCAGATCGGACAGCGCTTTCGGCCCGCCCGTCGATGCCCCGATCACCAGCAGGTGCCGCGGCCCGGCCGAGGCGGATGCACGCGACGGCCGCCGCGGTTCCGGGGTGGCTCCCACGAGCTTCGCGATGGTGGCGATCTTGTCGACCAGCGCGTCGGCGCCCTGCTCGCCGTCTGGGGCGAGCACCGGAGTATCGACCGCGTCGAGGGCTCCGAACCCCATCGCCTCGTACACGAGCGAGATGTTGCCGCTCACCGTCGCGGTGACGATCAGGATCGCGCACGGCGCGGCGGTCATGATCTGTCGTGTGGCCTGCACGCCGTCGAGGTGCGGCATGAGTAGATCCATGAGGATCAGGTCGGGCCGGTCGCGTCGCGCCATGGCCACGGCCTCGACCCCGTCCGCGGCGGTCCACGCGATCTCGTGGCCGGTCCGTCCCTCGACGATCCTCCGTAGCGCCTCGCAGGCGGCTCGGACGTCGTTCACGATGGCTATGCGCACGATCTGTGTCCCGGGGCTGTGTGCCGATCGGTCCCCGTCAGGTCGGGCCGACGTGTCAGGCCGGCTCCCCGGCGAGATCGATCACGGTATGAACGAACGTTTCGTCGTGGAAACTGCTTTTGGTGAGGTAGCGGTCGGCACCGGCGTCGAGGCCGCGGATCCGGTCCTCGTCGCGATCCTTGTAGGACACGATCACCACGGGGATGTGCCGGCGGACCGGGTCGTTTTTGATCAGCGACACCAGGCCGATGCCGTCCATTCGCGGCATGTCGATGTCGGTGACCACCAGATCGTAGTCGCCACCCCGCAGCGCGTTCCAGCCGTCCATCCCATCGACCGCCACATCGACGGTGAACCCGCGGGATTGCAGCAATTGGCGCTCCAGTTCGCGCACCGTGATCGAGTCGTCGACCACGAGGACGCGTTTGGCGCGTCTGGTCTGCTGGTGGGCGATCCGTTCAAACTCCAGCCTGGTCAAGCGCCGCCCCATGAGAACGTTGTCGATCGAGACGACCAGATCCTCGACATCGACGATGAGGACGGGGTGTCCATTCTCCAGCAACGACGCACTGCTGATGTCGGGTACCTTGCCGAGCCGGGCGTCGAGTGGCCGGACTTCGAGGTCGCGTTCGCCGAGGATCGCGTTGACCACCAGACCGAATCGCTGGCCGCGGTCGCTGATCACCACCACGGGCATCGGATCCCCCGGGGCGGGGCCGCCGTCGAGATCGAGGATCTGTGCCGCCACGACCAGGCCGATGGCCCCGCCGTCGTGATCGATGTATTGCCGCCCCTCGACGGTGCGGATCTCGGCATGCCGGCAGAGCACGATGCGATCGATGCGCGTGAGGGGAAAGGCGTATGGTTCGCCACCGATGTCGACGAGCAACGCGCGGATCACCGACATCGTGATCGGCAGTTGGAGCGTGAAGACCGTCTGGCGGCCCGGCTGGCTGGCCACCCGCACGGTGCCCCCGACCGCCTTGACCATGCTCTGGACGACATCGAGGCCGACACCGCGGCCCGACAACTCGGTGACCTGTTCCTTCGTGGAAAAACCGGGCAGAAACAGGAACTCGAGCACCTCCGACTCCGACAGCCGCTCGGCGACCTGTCGGGCGACCAGATCCCGCTCCACCGCCCGGGACCGCAGCCGCGCGAGATCGACCCCATGGCCGTCGTCGGCGAGCACGATCTGGAGCATGCCGGCGCGGTGGCGCGCCTCGAGCCGGATCGTGCCGACCGCCGGTTTGCCCGCCGCGATGCGCTCGGCCGGCGATTCGATGCCGTGGTCGATCGCGTTGCGGAGCAGGTGGGCCAGCGGAGCCTCGAGTTTGTCGAGGATGTCGCGATCGACCCCGGTCTGTTCCCCGCGCACCTCGAGCCGCGCCTGTTTGCCGAGCGAGCGTGACAGGTCGCGGACGAGGCGGGGAAACCCACGGAGGCCGTCGGCGAGCGGGCGCATCCGGCTGGTGATGACCTCATGGTGCAGGCGGCCGGAGAGATCCTCGTTGCGTCGTGCGTAACTCTCGAACTCCTCGAGATGACGATGGATCGATTGGAGGGATTCCTCGCAGCGCTGCCGTGCCCGCTCGAGGAGCGCGGCGACGGGTGAGGCGGGATCGCGCTCGGCGACCACGCGTTCCTCCACCGCCGCGATCGCGTCGCAGAGGTCGACCTGTGTCGCCCGCAGCGCGAGGAGGCCGTCGACGAATGGCCGCAATTGGCGCGTTTCCACCAAGGCCTCACCCGCCAGACCGACCAGTCGCGTGAGGCTTTCGGCCGACACCCGCACCACGCGGTCGACCGGCTCGAGCATCTGTTCGGTGACGGGCGGGGGCGGCTCGAGCGGCAGGGTGACCGGCCGGGCGCCGAGGGAAGCGGACAATGACGTCACGGCCTCGCCCGTGGCGGTCACCGCCGGGGCAGGTGGATCGGTCACCAAGACCTTCGTCAAGCGGTCGATCACCGCGTCAGCCCGCGCCGCCCAGGCGACCTCCTCGGCCAACGCCCGGTCGTCGGCGGCGATCGACGAGATCAGGTCGATCGCCGCGAGCAGGGCGTCGACTTGTTCCGCACCGATGCGCAGCGTGCCTCGGCCCACACCGACGAAGGCATCCTCCAGGGCGTGGGCGACCCGCACCGCGGGATCGAGCCCGACGATCCGCGCCGCCCCCTTGAGCGAATGGGCGGCGCGCATCAGCGATTCGACGAGACGCGGTGCGCGGTCCGGCGCCTCGATCGCCAAGACGCCGGTCGACAGCACCGCCGTCTGGCTCTCCGCCTCGAGGCGAAACAGCTCGAGCATCGAGAATCCGCTGAGGTCTTCGGCCACGGGCGACGGCTCCACTCGAATGCGACGCCGGCGGCGTCAGTCCGCCACCATGTGGCGAAGGTCGGCAAACAGCCGCTGTTCGTCGAGCAGCGCCACCACCATCGTCTGCCACTCGAACAACGTCTGCGAATACCGCGAGGCCGACTGGCTCACGGTCGATGGCACGGGCCGAAGCGCCGCTTGCCGGACGTGGTGGACGCCGGCCACCTGATCGGCCGGGAAGACCCAGCGATCGCACACCGCCACGGGCGGTTCGACGACGAGCAGACGCGAGGGAGTGCCGGGGTCGGCATCGCCCGGCGGGGCTGAAGGCGTGACGGGTGCGGCGGGGAGGCCGAACAGCCGGTGCAACGAGACGCACAGTTGGAGTTGGCCACGGATGTTGACCAGGCCCTCGAGGACGGCGGCGCCGCGATGGGGCACCCGGTGCAGCGGACGCTGCGGCGTGACTTCGACGAGCGTCGTGGACGGCAGGGCGAACCACTCCCGGCTGAGACGAAACACCAGCACGCTCGTCGCCGACGTGTCCGCCGGCTTCTCCGGCACCTCGAGGATCCGGCTCCAGCTTTCCAGATAGCCTTCGGGAGCCGGCCGGTCGAAGAACGTCCGCGCCGCATCGGCGAGCACCGGACAGTTGCGGCAGTGAATGTACGCCTCGAGTTCCGGGCAGCTCCGGTCGCCGGCGACGCCGATCGTCCGCCAGCAGTCGGGTGGGGGGCGGTGGCCGGTGCCGGTCGCCACGGGGACGGAGGCGAGTCGCTCCCGTGCGACCCCGGACGGCTCACCGGGCGATGGCTCGGTCATCGTCTCGCTCCCCGGGCGACGACTCGGGCCGCCGCGCGGCGGTAGATCTCCGCGAGCCGCACGTCACCGCGTCGGGCGGCCAGCAGCGCCAGCGCCAACGCGGCATCGGCATGGCCGGAATCGAGATACAGCGTCTTGTGGAAGCAGTCCTCCGCGGCGTCGAGGTCGGTGATCGACTGGTGCACCATACCCATCATGTAGTACACCTCGGCAGCGGGGCCGGCGGTCCGCTGGTATTCAACGCAGGTCTCGATCGCCTCGCGGTGACGACCCTCGTTCGCCAGACGGTTCGCGGTGTCGAGAACGTCCGGCAGGCCGGGGCGCGGCGCCGCAGCCGACGCGCCCGCCGGCGGCGGCGTGGCATCGGCGAGGGCCGGCGATCGCTCACCGATCGGGGCAGGGGTGGTTCGGGCGGGAGGGGGCGTCGCCGCCGCGTGGCGTGGCGGGGCGGGGGCCGCGGGCTGGGGCGGCCGGCGCAGCGCGAAGACGGCGCCGGCGCCGGCGGGGATCCATTCCCCCTTCATGATCGGCGGTTCCGCGGCGCAGAGCACGAGCAGACCGTCGGGTTTGAGGAGGGCGTCGATCGCCCGTTCGACCGCACAGCGTGCCTCCGCGGTCAGGTAGATGAGCAGATTGCGGCAGAAAACCACGTCGTACGGGGCTCGTCCGCCGGCGAGTGCCGCGACCACGAAGGCGTCGTCGAGGATGTTGCCCCAGGTGAATCGGACGCGGTCGCGCACCCGGCCGTCGATGACGGCGTGTCCGTCCTCGTCGCGGAACCAGCGATCGCGGAAGCCCGACTCCGAAGTGCGAAAGGCGTTCGCCGTGTAGCGGCCCGCCCGGGCACGCTCGAGCGCCGCGTGGCTGACGTCGGAGGCGTCGACCATGAACGCGCGCGGATCGATGCCATGGTCGAGCAGCGCCATCACCAGCGAATAGGGCTCCTCTCCCGAAGCGCAGGGCACACTCAGCACCCGCACCGGCGTGCGGTCGCCCGTCGCCACCCGGTCGCCGATGAAACGGCGCACGAACGCGAACACCTGCGGATCGCGGAAAAACCAACTTTCCGCCACCACGACCTCCTCGACGAGAAGGTCGCGCTCCTTCGGGTCGGTCTCGGCACGATGGATGTAGGCGTCGGTGTCGGCCGCGCCGAGGGCGGCCATGCGGTGTCGCACGGCGCGGTGGATGGCGGCATGGCCGACCGTGCCGGGATCGAGGCCGATCCAGCGCCGCAACAGCGTTTCTGCGGCGACGAGGCCGCCGGGCTCGTTTCGGCTCATGGCAGACACCGCTCGGCGGACAGGGGAAACAGCCCGGTTACCACCTCCGCGGGCAGCAGACGGTCGACGGCGAGCAGATGCACGGTCTGGCCCCGCAGCCGGAGGATCCGCCCCATGAACGGGGCGTCCTCGAATCGCAGCGGTGGATAATCCGCTTCCGCGTCCTCCGATCGGCACGTGGCGATGACGTTTTCGGCGACCAGCCCGACGCGCGTCGGCGCGGGGATCGCGGCCGGCGGGTTTGGCTCGGCGGGCGTGGCGTATTCGACCACCACGATCCGCGTACTGAGCCGGCGCTCCGCGGCCGTGCCACCGAGACGGATGCCGAGATCGACCAGCGGCACGAGACGGCCCCGGTAGACGAACATGCCGGTGACGTAGTCGGGCAGCATCGGCACCGGTCGGGCCGGGATGAGGGGAAGCACTTCGATCACCCGGCGCGCCTCGATGGCGAATTGCTGTCCGGCGACGGTGAAGGTGATGAGCTGCATGGATGCTTGGCGCTGTTCCCGGTCACGGCCTTCCGCCGTCAGATCGTGAACCGCGACACCTCCTCCTTGAGATCGCCGACCGCCTGACGGAGGTGGATCGTGGCGCTGTTGAAATCGGTGAGCGACTCCGCGGTCCGTGCCGCCCCCTCGGCGAGTCGCATCATCGCCTCGCGGATCTGCTCGGCGCCGAGCGATTGGGCACGCATGCCCTCGGTGACCTGCCCGAATCGGCCGCTGATCCCCTGCACCGCCGTGATGATGTCGGTGAGCTTCGCCGACACGTCGCCGATTTCGCGGACTCCGCTCCGCACCTGTTCGGTGAACTTGTCCATCTCCATCACTCCAGCCGAGACGCTGTTCTGCATCTCCTTCACCATCCGCTCGATGTCGAGCGAGGCGACGGCGGTTTGGTCGGCGAGGCGACGGATCTCCCGCGCGACGACGAGGAACCCAAGCCCGAGTTCCCCCGCCTTCTCCGCCTCGATCGCGGCGTTGATCGAGAGCAGATTGGTCTGGTCGGCGACCTTCGTGATCGTGGTCACCGCCAGATTGATGTTGGCGGCACGCTCGCTGATCACGGCGAGTTTGGCGTTGAACGACAGGGTGCCGTCGGCCAACTGCCGCATCGTCGTTCCCATGTCGGCGAGGCTTCCCCGCCCCTCCGCCGCCATCTCGCCGGTGCGTGCGGCGACGTCGTTGACCTCGGTCATGGTGCGGACCAACTCCTGGCTGGTCACCGATATCTCCTTGACCGCGGCCACCGCCTCGCTCGTCGAGGCACCATAGTCGCTGATGACCTGCTGCTGTTCGGCGCTGGTGGCCTGGATCGCGGTGGCGGTCGAGATCAGCGCCACGGACGATTTCTGGATCCGGCCGATGAGTCCGCGGAGATCGTTGGTCATGGTCTGGATCGCGGTCAGCAGGGCGCCGGTCTCGTCGTCGGTGCCCGTGCCGACGTTCGCCCGGAGATCCCCCCCCGCGACCTGCCGTGCGACCCCGACGGCCGTGCGGATCGGCGTGGAGATCGTCCGGGCGACGACGAATGCCGCCAGCGTGACGCCGATGATCGTCGCCAACGACAGCCAGATGATCGTCGCCCGCTGGAAGTTCACCAGGGCGAACGCCTCCCGGGCGTCTTGTTTCACGTTCATGCCCCAGCCGAGGCTGGGCAGGTAGCACCAGGCCGCGGCGACCGGCTCGCCCCGGTAATCCGATTCGGTGCCGGTGCCGCGTTCTCCCCGTGTGGCGCGGAGCAGCGCCTGGCCGCGCGGGTTGCCCGCCGGCAGGCGGAGCCGGAAAGCGGCATCGGGGGTGTGGCGCAGTGGCGTGGTGACGATGACGTCGTCGCCGATCCGCTCGCCGGCGACGATTTCGCCCGTCTGTCCGAGGCCGCGCCAGTCGTCGAGGATGCGCCACACCGGCTCCGGACCGATCCCGAGGGCCAGAACACCGACGAACCGTCCGTCGGCGAGGATCGGACCGGTCACGAAGGCGAGGTATCGACGGGCCGTGCCGTAGGGTTGGAATCCCGTGATGTCGGCGGCGAGCAGGCGGCGGGCGCGATCGAACCCCATCGCCAGCGGCGAGTCGGCCAGCGGACCTTCCCGCAGCGACGCGCCGGATGCCACCGACTCGTCGAGGGTGAACAGCACACGGCCTTCGGGGTCGATGAGCAGCACCTGCGAATACCCGGAGGAGCGGGCCGCGAACTCGAGAAACGGTCGCAGCACCGTGTCGCCGGTCCCGGTGTCGCCGGGGGCAACGCCGGCCGATCGGGTGCCGATCGCGCCGAGGAAGCGGGCGATCTCCGGTGACCGGCCGAGCGTGGTCGCGTCGTGGATCCTCTCCAGCACGTAGGCCTCGACATCGTTGGCCTTGGCAGCGGCGATCTGATCGAGATTGCGCCGCACGGAGTTCTCGAGCGCCCGGGTGGCGATCCGCGCGGTGGTCGCGGTGAGGATCGCACACGGGATCAGGGCGATCACCAGAAACCAGAACAACAAGCGTCCGGCGATCGACCGGGGCATCGGGGGATCGCTCGAGCGCCCCGTCGGTGTCGAAGCCATCATCAGGTGGCCTCCCCGGCAGGGCGGCGGGGTACGGGTGCCTCGCGGTCGGTGTGGGGAGCGTCCCAGATCCCACCCCAGCCCCGCAGCAGCGATTCGCTCCAACGCTCCCATGCGGCACGGGAACGGGTCGGGGGAAAGGGAACCGGACGGAGCATTGTCGGCTCGGCATCCGGAACCGCTTCCTGCCGGCCATCGGAGCGGATCCGAACCACCAAGGCGCGTTGCCAGGTGTGCTGCGTGCCCGGGTCGATGGCGAGGATCCCGTCGCCGCTGGACAGACTCTGGTGCCGCAGGGCGTCGCGGACCTGGCGGACATCCGTGCTCTCCGCGTCGCGCACCGCCTGGGCCCACAGACGGATCGCGAGGGAGGCCGCCGCCGCCGCGTCGGACGCGAGTGGCGACGCCGGTGCCGTCCCGGCGGCCGCGCCGGTGACCAC
The DNA here is from genome assembly GCA_046086245.1 of Planctomycetaceae bacterium. Lineage (GTDB taxonomy): Bacteria > Planctomycetota > Planctomycetia > Pirellulales > UBA1268 > F1-20-MAGs016. The sequence continues at coordinate 13,602 of JBJSXB010000104.1, forward strand.
GGTGTACACCCCGGCGAGCGCGTCTCCGCCGGGTGGGGGCGAGGGGTCGTCGGGCAGGGCGAGGATCGGCAGCGCGTCGGGCCGGATGCCGAGACGGGACAGCGACCGCACGACCGCCGCGGTGGTCCCCCAGTCGAGCGTGCAGATGACCGCATCGGCATCGGCGGCGGCGATCGTGGCGGCGACCGCCTCCGCCGCGTCGTCCCGCACCACGATCGTTCTCGCGGCGACGTGGTCGCCGAAGGCGGCGGCCATGTCGCCGGCGAGGGCCGCGATCGCTTGGCCCCATGCGTCATCGGCGACGAGGAGTTGGAATCGTTTGGCGGCGAAGCGGCGCCGCAGCCAATCCACTCCCGGTCCCAGGCACTGGCTCGGCACGGCGCCGGTGTAGAAGACGTTCTTCGACTGTTCGAGCCCCTCGTGTCGGCACGGGTAAACGAGCAGGTGATCGGTCGCCTCCACGACACGCGCGACGGCTTTCCGGGCCCCCGTGCGGGCACAACCGACGATCACGCATGCTCCCCGATCGCGCACCAGGCTTTCCGCCTTGCGTGCGAACGTCGTCGCGTCGGAGCAGCCGTCCGCCACCACCCAGTGCACCGGCCGACCGAGGAGCCCGCCGCCGGCGTCGAGTTCCGCCAACGTCGCGGTCTCGGCGTCGAGCAGCGTTTTTTCCCGTGCCGCGTCGTCGCCGGTGAGCGAATGGATCAGCCCGACCACGATCGGCCGGCGATCGACGAGGAGCCGGTCGACCACGAACCAACCGACCAGCACGCCGAGAAGGACCGCGACGATGCGGAGCGGACCACGGTGACGCGAAAGTGGGCCCGGAGACGGGGCAGCGGCGAGCGGGGTCGGCATGGAGGGCAACGCTCGTGGGGCGCGATCGGCGAAGCGGGGATGGCGGGAAGGCGGACGACCGGCGCCTTATCTTCAATCTTGGCTTGAAAGACCCGATGGGGCGACCCCTCGGCGGCGAAGGGGGGCGGCAGTCCCGCAAGAATCGATCGATTGAGCCGATCGATTCGGGTACGCGTGCCACCCCCCAAGGCGTTGTTGGCAACGGGTCGCCGCGAGCGGGTGTCGCGGGCCCGGGGTCGCCTCCGCGGACGGGCCGGGGGGGGAGTTGGCAGGAAGGCGGACCCGACTTACATTGTCGTCCGGTTCGGGTCGGGCGGGACGGCAGGGAACCACCCAAACGGGGTGGTATTCTCACTGGTCCGTTGCCGGGTGATCCGAGCTTCGGTGGTCCGAGCTTGGGAAGGCTGAGTTTCCGTCGGCTGATTTTCCGTCGGCAGAGTTTCCGTCGGCCCAGTTTCCGTCGGGGTCAGTTTTGGTTCGGCCAGGGTTGGACGGGCCAGTTGATGGTTTCCGGCGGATTGTTCGGGGCACAGGAAGAATTTGAAGAAGCGGTGATTCGGAGTTGGTGTTTCGGGGGCGGTGGTTTCGGGGGCGGTGGTTTCGGGGCAGTTCGGGATCAATTCAATCGTCCACCGGTCGGTTCTACGCTTCGGCAAGGAGCGTGGTTCGCCGGGCATTGAGCGGAGTTGCTGCACCATGTCGTTCCCCGCGAATACGCCTGCGACCGACCGGTCTGGTCAGCCGAAGTCCGGCGTCGGGGCATCATTCCTCGACCGCATCGTCGGCGTTTCAGCGTGGGCGAATCAGGTTCGGCGTGCGATCGAGATGGTCGCAGGTCATCAGTCGAGCGTGCTCGTTCTGGGGCCGAGCGGCACCGGCAAGGAACTCATCGCTCGCGCCGTCCACGCCTGCAGCAAGCGAGCTGCCAAGCCGTTCATTCCCGTCGATTGCGCCGCCACGACGGGCCAGCTGTTCGCCAGCCACATGTTCGGACATCTCAAGGGTTCGTTCACCGGCGCGACGGCTTCCACGCTCGGATGCTTCCGTGCGGCCGACGGAGGCACGATCTTCCTCGATGAAATGGGGGAGATGGAGCTGGAGTTGCAGGCGAAACTGTTGCGTGTCCTTCAGCAGCGGACGGTGGTTCCCGTGGGGAGCCATCAGGAGATTCCGATCGACGTGCGCGTCGTCGCCGCGACCAATCGCGACCTGTCGAAGGAAGTCGCAGAAGGACGGTTCCGGGAGGATCTGTTCTACCGGTTGAACGTCGTCACGATTCGGACGATCCCGCTCCGGGAGCGGCCGGAGGATATTCCGGTGCTCGCCACGCGTTACCTGGCCGAGTTGGCCGGGCGTCATGGCATGCCGCTGTGTGCGCTGTCGTCATCCGCCATCGACGCCCTCCAGTCATACGCCTGGCCGGGGAACGTCCGTGAACTCGAGAATGTTCTCGAGCGGGCGGTGATGTTCTCGTCGGGGGATGAGATCGAGCCGGAAGCACTGACCGGATTCATGGTCTCCGGCGGTCCGATTTCGGTTGGCGGCACGTTCGTCGCACTGCCCGGTGCCGAGGCGACCGTTCCCGGCGGGGTGGTCGCCGGCGGGGTGTCGGGGCTGGTGAAAGCCGCCTCGGAGGGGGTGCTCTCCGCGACCGGTGTCCCCGGGGTGTTTCGTGTCGAGCCCGACATCGGCGCCGCTGCCAAGGGGAACGGCAAGGCTGGTGGGGCGGTGGCCGAAGCAGCTCCGCGGCCGGTTCCGGGTGGCGATTGGCCGACGCTGGCCGATGTCGAACGCATGCACTTGGAAAAGACGCTCGCTGCGTCGATGAACAACAAGTCGCTGGCGGCGAAGCTGCTCGGTATCGACCGCTCCGTGTTGCGTCGGAAGCTGCAGCGGCACGGGTTGGAGCCGGGTGGCGATGGGGCCGATGCCGGCACGGCGTCTGCTGAGTAGGGTGGCTACCGAGGAGGGTGGCTGCCTGTTGCCCGTCGGTTCGATGGGTTGGCCGACGGGTTGCCGGGGCATGTGCCCGTGCCGATAGCCCATACCGCATGGGGCCATCGGCGATGCGAACGCTCCGCTGTTGCGTTCCCGTCGCGTTCAGCCGGCTTTGGCGTGAATCTTCGCGGCCGGCGATTCGTCGTCAGGGACGCGGAGCCGCAGCGTGACGCTCGGAGGTCCGCGTCGTTCCTGTGCGAAGCCTCGTTTGCCCTCCGACAGGAATGCCCGTAACGAGACGACGGGGCCGGTGGGAAACTCCGCCGTGAGGGTCTCGAGAACCTCGTTCCAGGGCAAGCCGCGGCGGAAGATGACGCGGTAAGCCGCCTTCAAGTCGGCGATCACGTCGTTGGTGAAGCCGCTGCGCCGCAATCCCACGACGTTGAGTCCGACGACACAGCCGGTCTGACCGTCGACCAGCATGTAGGGCGGGATGTCCTGGGTGACGCGCGCATGTCCGCCGACCATGGCGAGGCGGCCGATCCGGCAGAATTGGTGGACCGCCACCGCACCGGAGACGAACGCGCGATCTTCGACGGTGACATGGCCACCGAGCAGTGCGGCGTTGGCGAAGATGCAGTTGTTGCCGATGGTGGTGTCGTGGCCGAAATGGACCCCCACCATGACGTAATTTCCGCTGCCGATCGAGGTATGCCCCTCCCCGTGCATGGCACGGTGCACCGTGGCATGTTCGCGAAACACGTTGTGGTCACCGATCCGAATCCCACCGATGTGGGCCGGTCGCGCGACGTGCTGGGGGGTGCCGCCGATCACGGCGTGTTCGTGGAATTCGTTGTGGCATCCGGCGATGACGCCGGTCTTGATCACGGCGCCGGACGCGACCGTGCAGTAGTCACCCAACTCCACCCCGCCCTCGATGACCGCGAACGGCCCGACGGTGACGCCGGTGCCGAGCCGCGCATCGGAACTGACGACGGCCAACGGGTGAATGCTCACGAGCGTGTTCCGGGGCGCTGGGGACCGCTGCGGTCGGAGCCGAGATCGAGTGGTGCCCGGGTGGTATCGCTCGCCGATCGGACCCGGGGTGCCACGCTTTATCGTCAGGTCCGCCGCGACGATTCAATCCCATTTCCCCCGACCGTCCGGAGCACGCCCCAGCTTTCCCCGCCCGCCCGGACTCCCGCGGCCTGAGCAGAGGCTCCGAACCGCCTACAATGGTGACCAGCGAGGGGATGGGACGGTTTCGTCCGCTCGTCCAAGCCATCTGGAGCAGAGCATTCGATGAGTTCCCCGGAAGCCGACGCACGATACGCGGAAGCGGAACAGCTCAAGGACGCCGGACGCCTCGAGGAAGCGGTGTCGCTGCTGCAGGGCGTGGTCCTGGAATACCCCACGTTCGACCTTGGATTCTCGGCGCTGGCGGTCTGGTGCACGCGACTCGAGCGGCATCGGGAGGCGGTGGCGTACGCGCAGCGGGTGTGCGAGTTGCAGCCCCGCGATCCCTTCAGCTTCACCGCGTTGAGCGTCGCCTGCATGCGTGCCGGAATGATTCCCGAAGCCGAGGAAGCGATGGCCCGGTCACGGATGTTGCAGGGCTGAAGACGCCTCACGTGCTCCCGGGGGACGCGAAATTCAGGCGGCGCGAACTCCAGGCCGCGCGAAACAGCCGAACGCTGGTCGGTACGCCGCCCGAGTCAGCGTGTCAGGCGCCAGCCGACTGAACGGCGGCTTCGACCCGCTGCAGGCGTTCACGATCGGCGGGAGACAGTTGCTTCTCGTCGAGGCCGAGTTTCTTCGCTTTTTCAAGCGACAACCGCGCCTCGCCGTTTTGTTTGGCCTGGATCTGCGCCATCGCGAGATGCAAATACTTCGCCGGCGACGGCAGGAGGACCGACTCCATGATGTCGTCGAGCGCCCGATCACTGTCGCCCGCGGCGAGCCACACGAGCCCGCGGGTGTCGAGCAAATCAGGGTGCGGACCGAGTTCCTGGATCGCCGAATCGATCAGACGGGTGGCTTCCTCCACCGAATCAGGATGGGCTTTCAGGAACGCGAGGTTGTTGGCGACGACCGCTGCTTGCAGCGGAGCGAGTCCGTCACGCTTGAGGATTTCACGGTAGGTGTCCTCCGCGTCGGCGATCCGGCCCTCCGATTCCTGGAGGAGTGCCTCGACCATCGGGATGCGGACCGATCCCGGATCCTGCCGCTTCGCGCGGGCGAACCAGGCCTGGACGCGCTCACGCTGTCCGTCGTCGATCGCATCCGGTGCCGAGCGGCAGACCGAAACCGCGGACTGGAGCAAACGCTCCACGGCCACCGTTTCCCAGAGCGTGTCGAGCAGGTCGAGCGCCTCGGTGGTGCGCCCCTGCCGCCCGAGAAACTCGGCGTGCGCCAACACGCCTTGCGGGCTCAGGCGGGCATACTCGACCAACACCTTGTCGGCCGCCTTCGGGAACTTCATCTCTTCGAGAAGTTTCGCCACGAGCGCGAGTTGTGGCGCCTGCTCCGGTGGCACCGGGCCCGTGGGCATCAATTGCTTGGCGGCGGCGACGGCGCGCTCACGATCGTTGGTCGCCATCGCCAATTTCGCCTCCAGAGCGAGCGCCATGGGTGAGCCTGCGGAGACCGATTGCAGTTTCTGCAGCCACGTCCGCGCGCTCTCCAGTTCCGAATGGGAAATCAGGTTCTCGACAAGGATGCTGTACAGCCACGGCGGGCTCGACGGCGACGCGACCAACTCGACGAGGTCGCGGCGGCATGCCTCCCAGTCGCCGATCTTGTTGTACAGCTGGGCCAAAAGGATGCGTTGGTTGATCGTCAACGGCCGTTGCTTGCGCAGATCGACCAGACAATCGATCGCCCGCCGCCAACTCGCGGGCTCGAGCCGGTCGGAGAGCATCGTGATCAACAGTTCGAGATCCTCCGGGCTGCGTTTGCCGTCGTCGCCGATGTTCTTGTCGATGAGTGCGGTCGCCCGCTCCAGGCCGCGGAAGGTGGCATTTTCGGCGGTGAGCATCGCCAGGGTTCGCCTTGCCCAGCGCTTCACTTCGGGGCCGTTCCCCGGTCCGGGGATGTCGCAGATGCGGATGAGTTCGGCGCGGGCGTCGTTCGTACGGCCTCTCCGCAGGAGAAAGTCGGCGAGTGAACGCGCGGCGGCGTAGTCTTCGGGATGGTTCGCCACGGCGGCGCGGTAGTGCTTCTCGGCCACGTCGTGTTGACCCAGCACTTCGCTGCCGACGCCGGCAAACTGCTCACGGCGACCCTCGTCGACGGCCTCGATGCCCTTCTGTAGCGTCTCCTCGGCAGCGGCCTTCTGCCCGTTGGCCAGCTGCACGCCGATCAATTCGATCCACAGTTCGCCGCGTGCGGGGGCCAGCGTGGCCGCCCGACGCATCGCGTTCTCGGCGGCGGCACCCTGGCCGCAGCGACTCAGCAACCGTCCCAACCAGAGAAACGAATCGGGCTGGGTGGAATTCGGATCGACCGCACGCTGCGCCAGTTCCGCCGCCTCTTCCTTCCGTCCCTCGCGGAGGCGGAGTTCGGCCGTGATCCGATCGATACCGATGGTCGCCCCGCTGCCGAGCCGTGCGAGCACGTCGCGCGCTTCCTCCAGGCGGCCGGTGTCGTAGAGCAACGAGGCCAGCCTCGTGGTCACGTTCGGGTTGGTGGCGCCTCGCGTGACCGCTTCACGGAGATGGCCGATCGCCCCGGGAAGGTCGCCGCTGAGACCATCGGCATCGGCGAACAGTTGCTGGATGAGCGGCCATGACGGCCGCTCGCTTTCCGCCTCGAGCAGGAGGTTGCGGGCCTCCTCGAGCGCCTTGCGCGGCTCCAGTCGTGCGCCGTCGAGATCGACCACGTCGGGGGCGCTGGTCCGGCGGGCGGCGGCGACGGCGTCAAGCAGGACCATCGCCCGGGACACCCGCACCAGCGGGGAGTTGCGGTCGGCGACCTTGGCGATCCCCGCCGCGTAGTCACGCACCCGATCGAGATTGCCGGCGTCGTGAGCCAACTCCAGGAGCGCCAGCCTGATGCGGATGTCCTCCGGATTCTTCTCGAGCACGACTCCCCAGACGCGCTCGGCGTCGGACTGCAGGCCCAGCGTCGCGAAAGAACCGGCGACGGCAGCGAGCACGTCGGCTGACTCCACGCGCGGGAGCGTCAAGGCGGTGGACTCGACGGCCGCGAGCGTCTGGGCGGCGACGTCGGCAGGCTCGCGCTGGGCGATCCGCGCCGACGCCGCGAGCACCAGCGGGTGTTTGGCGACGGCCGCCCCGGCGGCATCGACGACGCCACGCGCGTCGGCGACGCGATTGGTCTGCGCGAGCAGCTTGGCGAGGCCCGCCAGTGTTTGGGGATCGTCGGGGAACGTCTCGTGCGTCCGGCGCAGCAGATCGATGGCGGCGTCGATTTCCCCCTTGTTGATCAGCACCTCGGATTGCAGCAACGCTAGCTGGGAGTCGGTGATGCTGGCGGACTCACGCAGGATCCCGATCAGAGCGTCGGGTGCCGACCAGTCGCGATCGACCAGCGGGCGTTGCAACTGCTTTTGGATCCGCAGTTCGAGCAGCGGCCGCCAAATTTGCGGTACCGCGGCGAGGCGGTCGGCCGGCAACTCCTTGGCCATCGCCTCGAATTCGGCGAGCGCCTCGTCGCGCCGGCCGGCCGCCGCCTTGGCGGCGGCGACACCGGCCCGGGCCGCGAGCGAATCGGGGCTCTCGGCGAGCACCCGGCGGTTGGCCTCCTCCTGCTGGTCGTACTGACCGAGCCGCTCGAAGCACTGACCGAGATACAAATCGACCTGATTGGTCAACTCCTCCGAGTTGGCGACGTTGGGTCGGACCTGCTCCAGCCGCCGGCGGGCCTGATTCCACTGCTGCCGGGCGATGAGCACGCGTGCTTCGTAAATGCCGACCGCCGGATGTTCCGCACCGACCAGCTCCCGCAACTGCTCGATCTTTTTCTCCGCGTCGTCGACGCGGTTGAGCATGAATTGCGAATCGATCAACATCATGAGGAAGCCGGGTTGCTCCGGCCGGGCACGCACGCCGTCTTCGAGCACCTCGATCGCCCCGGCGATGTCTTGCTGCTGCATCGCCAGCATGGCCCGGCCGCGGATCACGCGCTCATCGTTGGGGAACAGGTCGAGACTGCGCTCGATGAACCCCTTCGCCGCGGGGAAGTCCTTGCGGGCCAGCGCGAGTTCGAACGCGCTGAACAGGACCTCCTCATTCTCCGGTTCGATCGCCAAAGCGCGCTCGAGGTCGGCTTGGGCGGTGTCGAGATTGTCACGCTGCCGATACCAGCGTGCCCTGGCCAACCAGGCCTTGGCGTCGTCGGGGGCCACCTCGACGAGCCGATCCATCACCCTGTTGCCGGACGCCACGTCGCGGTAGCGTTCGGCGAGGATCGTCGCGGTGATGAGATAGGCATCGACGGTTCCGGGGATCACCACCGCGTCGTCGCGGAACGCCTTGGTTTGCAGGTCGAATCCGATGATCTGCGAGGCGACGGCCAATCCTTCCTCGTACTTCCCCATCGACGTCGCGGCCCGCGCCAGCGCAATGTCGATAATCACCGGATTGGCGTGATCGGGCGGCACCTGATCGGCCGTCCCTGACTGGTCGGGAGCCCCGGCGTCGGCCGCTGGATCGGCCGCTGAGCCGTCGGCCGCTGGGATGCTGTTGCGCAACACGAGGAGGTGGTCGCGCGCCTCCGAGCCGTTGCCCGCGCGGAGCAGGAACATCGCCAATTGCATCCGCAGCGGTCGGTCGTCGGGTTTGTTGCGGACGGCGTCTTCACCGATTTTGTAGACCGACAACAGATCTTGCCGGGAACGCATCCGATCGGCACGCGCCAGGACGAGTTTCGCGAACTCCGCGTAGGCGTCGCCATCGTCGGGACGCATGGCGACGTAGCGGGAATAGAGCACCAAGGCGTCGTCGGGACGGCCGTCGGCCAAACGTTGCGCCGCGAGTTTCGCCAGCCCACCGGCGTTGCGCCACAGTTGCAGTCGATGGACGACGACGACGCCGACCATCGTCA
>JBJSXB010000105.1:0-5441 GCA_046086245.1 Planctomycetaceae bacterium
CCCGCCAGGCCACCGGCCATGTGAGCGTGTCGGGGTCGAAGCATGCCGACGTGTTCGTGTCGAGCCGTACGCACACCGCACGCGGCACCGTGATGCCGAATCCGCGGAACACGCCCGCCTGGAGCGAGCCGAGTCGGACCTCGTTCCAGCGATCGCTGCGCCACGTTTCCTCGGTCTGGTTGCCCCAGTGCCCCTGTGTGCCACCGTCGAGCCCCGGATAGGCGGGCAGCAACGCCGGCCGCGGGCAGAGGGCACGGACGTGGCGTGATTCCTTGGCATAGTAGTCGTAGATGCGGTCGCGGTTGACCGGCAGCGTCCAATCGGAGAACGCCTCGGGATCGAGCGGCTCGCGGCCAGCGGTGAACGGCACCGGCGCCGACGGGTGATGCGCCGCCAGCAGCGCCGCGACCTCGGTGGGCGGGAGCGCGTGCCGCCTGCCCAGATCGGCGAGGAATCGGACGAGATCGGCGCGTTCATTCTCCGCGAGTGCCGCCACGACCTCGGCCGGCATCAGGCTTCCCACGTCGGTCCGCGAATCGATCGACGCCCGCGGCACCTCGTCGGGCATGCCGGTCTGCGGATCGCGCAGCACCACCACGGTGTCGTCCTCGCTTTCGACCACACCGCGGCGCGTGGTGCCGTCGACGAGCACCACTGCGACCGCTCGATAACGGGAGTCGACGACGGCCTGCGGCGAGAGCAACGACTCGGCGATGCGTTCCATCGAGCGCTCGGCCCCGATGGTGTCCAGCGCCGGTCCGATCTTCCCGCCGTGCCCGGCGACTTCGTGGCAGGCGAGGCAGGCGAGCGTGGCGCGGGCGAACACCGCCGCCCCCCGCCCCGCGTCGCCATCGGTCCGGGCAGCTTCGGCGAGGGCGGCCGCCGCCGGACTCACCATCGCCGCATCGGCCGCCGGCGGGCGCTTCCAGGTCGTGGGCACCGGCCGCCCGACGTCGGCATGGCCGTCGAGCCGGGCCGCCACCCAGGTCAGGCCCTCGATGTTGTCGCGCAACCGGTCCTCGGCATCCTCCTGGGTGTGGTTGAGAATGCCGATCGGACCGCGGTAGCCGCTCTCCACCACCGCGCGGAGCAGGTCGAGGTCGAGATCCCCCTGGCCGATCGGTGCGATCTTCAGCCCGCGGGCCTCGCCGTCGGTGAACATGCCGTTGAGGTTGAGGCAGTCGAGGTGGGGCAGCATCGCCGCCAGCAATGCCCGCCACCTGCCCACGTGGGCGTGCCCGTGGTGCTGGTTGTAGACGATCCCCACGGTGTCGATGCCGTCGGCGGCGAGGGCACGGATGATCTCGAGCTGGTTCTCCGGCTCGCCGAACCAGCCGCCGTGGTTGTAGAGCCCCACCCGGCAGCCGATCCGGGCGGCCTCGATCGCGATCGGGCGGATGCGCTCCGCCTCCGCCCGGACCCGGGCCGCCTGCTCCTCGGGTGTCGCGGTCGGTCCCCCGCCCCCGGTGATCCAGAGGCTCGTGCGGATCCCCTGGCGCTCGAGCACGCCGAGGATCGTCCGCGCCTCGTCGTTGAGCACGCCGGGAAACCACCACCCCACCAGGTCGATGCCCGCCCCTTTGACCGCGCGCATCTCGTCGTCGAACTGCGGCACGTGCTCGGCACGGTAGTCGTAGGCATAGCGGCCGATCCCGAGCCGGCCGAGGAGGGCGACCCGCTCGGCGGGAGTACGGACCTGGTCGTCGAATGGCACGATGCACCAGGCGGCGAGCCGGTCGGTGGAGAAGAACGTGGCGGCAGGCCCCGGATCGGCCGTGGCCGCCGTGCCGCCCGGCCCCACGGCCACGAGGCCGACCATGGCCAGCAGCATGCGCTCCACGCGGCCCATCGTGCGCACCTTCCGCCCACCCGCGCCGTTCATGGGTTGATCCCCCGAAGCACCGCTCCCCATCGGAATGGTAGGCGATGCTACCACGGCCGCGCCGTGGACCATCCCGCCGATGCCGCCGCTATCGCGCGGCGAGGGCCGCCTCGACCGCCTCGGCGGCGCGCCGGCCACCGACCAGGGCGCCGTTGATCGACGCGCTGGTGACGTGGTCGCCGCAGACGAAAAGGCCATCGGCGAGACGCGGTCCGCGCGGCCGCAGGCGCCGTGCCGACGGCGATTCGTCGGGGAGTGCGCGATCGACGTGCACGATGCGAAGCGGCCGCCATCGCTCGACGGTCGCACCGAACCAGCCGCGCGCCTGCCGGAGCACGTCGGCCACCACCGTGGCGTCGTCAGCGGCCCAGTCCGGTCGCACCGACACGGTGACCAGCGCCGCCCCCGGGGGCGCGTAGCCGGCGGCCACGTCGGACGGCACGGTGAGGTTGTCGATCGGCACCCCGCCATCGGCGCTGACCACGAGCGTCGGCGCGTCGAGCGGGGACCGCTCGGCGGCGAACGCCACCAACCGGGCCCGCTTCACCCCCCGCTCGACCGCCCCGGGGAGAAGGTGGGCGGGGAGAAGACGCCCGGCGGCCGCGGCGTCGGTCGCCACGACCACGGCGCGACCGGAAAGCGTGCGCCCGTCGGCGAGATGCACCGCACCGGCCTCCACGGCCCGCGCCGGGGTCGCGAGGAAGAGGCTTTCCGCCGGGATGGACGACGCCAGCTGGTGGGGGATCGCCCCCATGCCCCCCGCGGGCAGGCACGCCCGCCCGCGCGCGAACATCGCGAACGTGAATGAGAAGATCGTCTCCGCCGTGTCGAGGCCGCGCTCGAGGAACACGCCGCCGAAAAACGGCTCGAAGAACGTCGTGAGGAATCCCGCGGAAAACCCGCGGGCCGCGAGCAGCGCACGGGTCGTGCGCTCGTCCGCCGGACCGGCGGCGTCGGGATCGATCGCCCCGCGCGCCAGCCGCGCCAGGACGTCGCCGCGCAACCGGGCCACCCGCAGCGCGTCGGCCGGGCCGACGGTGCCATCGACGAGCGAGCGCACCGCCGCCAGCGGCCTGCGCCACGGATCGGTCACGCGCCGCAGGCGGCTCCCCTCCGCGACCAGCGCGCCCGGTTCGAAGCTTCCCAGACGCAGCGCGGCGAGGTCGAGTTGCCGCCGTCCCTCCGGGTAGGCGTCGAGATAGACCTGAAAACCGCGGTCGATGCGAAATCCCTCGACCGTGTCGGTCGCGACGCGGCCACCGACGTCGGCGGCGGCCTCGACGAGCCGCACGCTGCGACCGCGCCGCAGCAGCTCGCGCGCGCAGGCCAACCCCGCCAATCCCCCGCCGACGACGATACAGTCGCTTGCCGCGGGCATCCGTTCGCGCCGCCGCCGGCCGCCTCACAGCGGCCGGACGACCGATTGGCTCCGCCAGTAGTCGAAGAGCGTCTCGATCGAGAGCACGCCGCCCCCCATGCCGCTCTTGTTGACCCCTCCGTAGGGCACCCCCCGCGGAAAGACGTTGTGCGCGTTGATCCAGCTGTTGCCCGCCACCATCGCCTCCGCGACCCGCGTCGCCCGGCCGAGATCGCCGGTCCAGACACTGTTGGCGAGGCCATAATCGGTGTCGTTGGCGAGCGCCACCGCCTCGTCTTCGGTGCCGAAGCTCGTCACGAAGGCCACCGGACCGAAGATCTCCTCGCGGGCGGCGACGTTGTCGAGCGTGCCCGCCAGGAGCGCCGGCTTCACGTAGTAGCCGGCGTGCCCCGACACGTCCGCCGGTCCTCCGGCGAGCACGGGCCGGGCCCCCTGCTTCACTCCTTTGTCGAGATAGGCGAGCACGCGATCGCGCTGCTTGGCGCTGACAACCGGGCCCATCTGCGAACCGTCGTCCATCTGGTAGCCGATGCGCACGCGCTCGAGCCGTGTGCCGCATTCCTCGATGAAGCGGTCGTGGATCGACCGATGCACGATCCAGCGCGTGGCGTCGCAGCACACCTGCCCGGTATGGAAGGTGATCACGCCGACGAGCTTCTCCGCAGTGGCTGCGACGTCGACGTCGTCGAACACGACCGCCGCTCCCTTGCCCCCGAGTTCGAGCTTGACCGGCACGAGATGACGGCCGCAGGCCTCGGCGACGAGCCGCCCCACCTCGGGTGAACCGGTGAAACTCATCCGGCGGATCCCGGGATGGGCCGCGAGCGCCGCCCCCGTGGCCGCGCCGGTGCCCGGAACGACGTTGATGACGCCATCGGGGATACCCACCTCGCGGGCCAAACGGCCGAGATAGATCGTCGACAGCGGCGTGTCCTCGGCCGGCTTGATGACGACCGTGTTGCCCGCCGCCAACGCCGGCGAGATGCCCCAGCCGACCAAAAGGAACGGGAAGTTCCAGGGAAAGATGAACCCGCACGGGCCCCACGGATGCCGCACGGTCCACGCTTCGTGGCCGGCGACCGCGAGCACCGTCCGGCGCTGCGCGTGGCAGGCCATGTCGGTGAAATAGCGCAGCGTGTCGACGAAGTTCTGGATGTCGCCGAGGGCCTGGGCATGGATCTTGCCCGCATCGAGCGCTTCGAGTTGACCGAGGATCGGCTTGTGCTTCTCGACGGCGTCGGCGAGGCGATGCAGCATCGCACCGCGCTCGCCGGCGGGCATCGTCGCCCAGCCGCTGCGGCGAAACGCCTCACCAGCGGCGGCGACGGCGCGGTCGACGTCGGCGGCGGACAGGACGTGGAACTCGGCCAGCGACCGGCCCGACCCGGGATCGAGCGTCGCCATCGTCTCGCCGGTCGATCCGCCGACGTCCTTGCCCCCGACGATGCCGCACAGCGGTCCGGAGGCGAGGAAGCGTTCCACTTCGGGAAGCAGGCGCGAAGCCATCGGATTGCCCTCGGAGACGACGGGATGTCGGCGATCCGGGCATCTTCGCGGGTCACCGCCGGCCTCTGCAAGCGGATGCGACCCGGCGGCGGCGTGCGTGTCAGCCCTTCGGCATCACGCGGGCGAGCCAACGCGCGGCCGCCATGCCGCTCGACGCCGCGCCCTCGACCCGCGGCCCGGCGAACGCGTCACCGCAGCAGACCACCGGTGGATCGCTCGACACGGCCACCAAAGGGGTCGGCAGGATCGTGGTCGGGGTCGCGAATTTCCAGCGCTGCAGCGACCACTCGACGACGCCGTCCCGGGGATCGCCGTCGATCCACGCGCCCGCCAACGCGAGCAGGGCGTCGGCGACGTCGTCGGCCGCGTCGTCGAACCGCTCCCGGCTCCATTCGCCCGAGGCGTGGATCGTGAGCGCGGGCCGGGAGGTGATCCCCTTCGCCTGGTTGTCGGCGATCCAACGCACCGGGCCGAACGCGAACTGGATTGCACCGGGCGGGGGTACGAGGCTCGCGGCGCGAAGCACGGCCAGCAACGCGAAGCAGGGGTCATAGGTGACCGTCGCCAGCGTCTCGAGCGCCGCGCGATCGGCGACCGCGTCCAAGCCACCGGCATGGAACAGGTCGATCGCTTGCGGCACCGGCGCGGTCACCACGGCGGCGGCGGCGCCGAGCA
>JBJSXB010000106.1:0-20396 GCA_046086245.1 Planctomycetaceae bacterium
CCTCCGGGAAAGGGAACAAATCCACCGCGAAGGCACCGGCGAAGCGTGCCACCGCGAAGAAACGCTCCCCACGCGCGGGGTCGGACGACGCCTAGCAGGCTGTGGACAACAAACAGCCTGCCGCACCTCAGGGATGAGGTGCCGGGAGTGCAACTCCCGTGAAAAGCGAAGCTTTTCGAGTGGCCAAAGGCCATGGATGGACTTTGGCCACGGGCTGCTAGGCCGCGACCCGTGCCGCCCGCCACGCGACACGCCCCTCACGATGCAGCGGGCACCGGGCACCGCGGCGTTCAGGGGAGGAAACCGTCGGCGAACGTCTCGGGCACCTCGTCGAGGGCGACGGCGTAGGCGGTGGCGAAGCTGCGGCAGTGCGAGATGCTCACGAGCACCGACCGGATCCCGAGCCGCTCGGCCACGTCGCCGGCGCCGCCGGTGAGCGTGGTCCTCGGGCGGCCCCCCGGGCCGCTGATGACCTCGATGTCGCGCCAACTGATGCCCCGGCGCCAGCCGGTGCCGAGCGCCTTGAGGACCGCCTCCTTCGCCGCCCAGCGGCCGGCGAAATGCTGTGTGGCGAGTTTGCGGGCCCGGCAGTAGTCGATTTCCGCGGGGGTGTAGACCCGCCCCACGAACAGCTCGCCGTGGCGTTCGATCATCTGCGCGATCCGCAGGCACTCGGTGATGTCGGTGCCGATCCCCAGGACCCTCATCCGTCCCTCCGCACGCCGCGTCGCGCGCCGGCGACACCCCCGGGCCCCGCCGCGCCGCGGCCCAAACCGCACGCCCGGCGCGCGCGGTCGAGCACCGCCCCGGCCTGCGCCCGCGCCCGCGCGGCACCGTCGGCGAGGATCGCCTCGATCCGTCCCGGATCCTCCGCCCATTCCGCACGGCGTTGCCGTGCGGCGGCGAAATGGCGGGCGGCGGCCTCGACGAGCGCCTTCTTCACCTCGCCGTAGCCGAAGCCGCCGCGGCGGTAGAGATCGGCCATCGCTTCGCGCTCCTCGGGGTCGGCGACCAGCGCGTACAGGTCGAAGAGCGGATCGCCGTGCGGTTCCTTCGGCTGCTCCATCGGCCGCGAGTCGGTGGTGATCCGCATGATCTTCTTCTTCTGGGCCGCGGGGTCCTCGAAGACGTCGATGGTGTTGTCGTAACTCTTGCTCATTTTTTGGCCGTCGGTGCCCGGGACGCGGGCCCCCGCCTCCACGAGCCGGGCGCGCGGCAGCGTGAACACGTCGCCGTAGAGGTGGTTGAAGGTGCCGGCCAGATCGCGGCAGACCTCGATGTGCTGCACCTGATCCTCCCCCACCGGCACGACGGTGGCGTCGTAGGCGAGGATGTCGGCGCTCATCAGCACCGGGTAGGTGAACAGGCCCGCGTCGGCGGCGAGACCACGCGTCTTCTTGTCCTTGTAGGCGTGGCAGCGTTCGAGGAGGCCCATCGGCGCGACGGTCAAGAGCAACCACGTCAGCTCCGTCACCTCCGGCACGTCCGATTGCACGAACAGCGTCGCCCGCGCCGGGTCGAGACCGAGCGCCACCAGATCGAGCGCCGCGTCGTGCACCAGCCCGCGCAGGCGGACCGGATCGCGGACGGTGGTCAGGGCGTGGAGATCGGCGATGAAGTAGTAGGCGTCACCGGCAGCCTGCAACTCGATGTACTGGCGGATCGCGCCGAAGTAATTGCCCCAGTGGAATCGGCCGGTGGGCTGGATCCCCGAGAGCACGCGGAGCGGAGCGTCAGGAGCCATGGCGATCGTCCTCGGCGGGCGCAGGACACGCGGCGGGCGTGGTGGGCGACGCCAACGAGCCGACGAGGTCGGCGATCCGCCGCACGCCCGCTTCCGCGAGCGCCGCCGGAAGGGCGTCGAGGAGCCGGATCGACACCCCGGGGTCGGCGAAACTGGCGGTGCCCACCTGGACCGCGGTCGCGCCGGCGACGAGGAACTCCATCACGTCGTCGATCGTCATGATGCCCCCCACGCCGACGATCGGCAGGCCGACGGCCCGGTGCACCTGGTGCACGCAGCGCAGCGCCACCGGCTTGATCGCCGGACCGCTGAGGCCGCCGACGACGTTGCCGAGCAACGGCCGACGGCGGCGCCAATCGACGGCCATGCCCTGGAGCGTGTTGATCAGGCTGACACCGTCGGCGCCGCCGTCGCGGGCGGCGCGGGCGATGGCCACGATGTCGGTGACGTTGGGGGTGAGCTTGGCGAGCACCGGCAACCGCGTGGCGGCGCGGACACCGGCGACGACCGCGCGGCAAGCTTCGGGATCGGTGCCGAGATCGACTCCATGGCTCACGTTCGGGCAGGAGACGTTGAGTTCGAGCGCGGCGATCCCCTCGACGCCGTCGAGACGGGCCGCCAGGGCGACGAACTCGGCCGCGGTCGCGCCCGCCAGGCTCACGACCACCGGCGAGCCGCAGGCCGCCAGCCACGGCAACTGGCGGGCCACGAACGCCTCGACGCCGTCATTGTCGAGCCCGATCGAATTGAGCAGGCCGGCGGCCGTCTCGACGGTGCGCCACGGGGCGTTGCCGCGGCGCGGCAGCGGAGTGATGGTCTTGGGGATCACGCCGCCGAGCCGCGACAGATCGACCAGCCCCGCCATCTCGCGGCCGTAGCCGAACGTGCCCGACGCGACGAGCACCGGATTGCGCAGCGACAGCCGGCCCAGATGCACCGTCAGATCGACTGCCGGGACGGCGGGCGGAGACCCGGCGACGGGGACCATGGATGATGCGGAGACGGGGCGGGAGGGGTCGGGAAGACTGAGGCGGAGTGTAGCAGGCCGGATCACCCCTTCCCGGCCGCGCCGCCGCGCCGTCCGATTCTTCCGGTCGGCTCAAGTTTGTCGGTTGGAGCGCCGATGCTGATACGAACGACGGCCTGCAAGCAGAGGCGGTCGGAGACCGGACTCAATTGACAAAAGTCGTTACTACAAATAGGCTTCGGTCGATTTTCAACAGGTT
Organism: Planctomycetaceae bacterium; assembly: GCA_046086245.1. Taxonomy (GTDB): domain Bacteria; phylum Planctomycetota; class Planctomycetia; order Pirellulales; family UBA1268; genus F1-20-MAGs016. The sequence continues at coordinate 2,971 of JBJSXB010000106.1, forward strand.
GCTCCCCCTCCGGCCGACAAGTCGTCCCGGAACGGATCGGCGGGGAGAAAACGGTTGGGAGCACCGCCGCCGTGACCAAGAAAGACATCGTCCGGAGCATCGCGGAACAACTCGATCTTCCCCAGCTTCGCACCAAGGAATTGGTGCAAAAGACGTTCGATGCCCTCATCGAGACGCTGGTGCGGGACGGACGGATCGAACTGCGGAACTTCGGGGTGTTCCAGATCAAGAAGCGGAAGGCCCGGATGGCCCGCAATCCCCGGACGGGGGCGCGGGTGCCGGTCCACGAAAAGCACGTGGTGACGTTCAAGCCGGGTAAGGAGATGGAGGCACGGGTTCGGCAACTCGACGGGCCTCCCGCGGCAGGTCGCGAGGTCGCCGGGGAATCCCCGGCCCCGCCCGCCGGGGGCGACGGTGCGGCGGGCTGACGGTGCGGCGGGCTGACGGTGCGGCGGGCTGACGGTGCGGCGGGCTGACAACGGCCGGACATCGGACGACACCGGGAGCGTGGCCGCCGGCCACTCGCCCCGAGCGGACAGGGCATCGGAGGACGGTTGGAGCGACGAGGCGGGACGGGGCGGGCAGGATGCCTTGGCCCCGAAGTCATCCGGCGGGATGTCCCCGGTCACGGGGGCCTGAGCCGGTTCGGCAGGTCGGGATGGGTGGGTCGAGCGTGGCTGGGGTGGTCAAGGACGCACGGTGTCCGCTACACACCCCGCCTCACCGGTCATGGAGGACAGTTCGATGAACCGATCCGAGGGGCACCGCGGCGCGGACCACACGGACACGCTTCCCCGCTCCACCGGTCTCACGGCGCAGCGCGCCGATCACTGGGCGCGGCGCGCCGGCCACTGGGCGACACGCGCTGGCGGCCGGGGGACGCGGCCCGGACCATTCACGCTGGGGATCATCGCCGTCTTGCTGCTGACCACCGGCACCGGTTGCCTGATCCCGATCTATTCCGGCGACCCGATCCGTCGCGCCCAGCAACTGATCTTCACGTCGGAGGATCTCCGCGCGATCACCGACGAGTGGGAGCGGATCTGGTTCCTCGATCAGCCGTCGCACATGACCCCGTTCCGCACCCACGGCGGCATCCTCTGATCGGCCACGGGGGAGCCGTACCCCCGGGGCGAACGCCGCCTGCCCCCACCCGCACCGCGACCCGGCTCACCGCGCCGGCGAATCCTCGTCGACAGGATTCCACAGCAGCGCCTCCACCGGCAGGGCGCGGGTGCTGATCCGTACCTCGTCGATGTCGGCGCGGGCGTCACGGTCGAGCCGACCGTCGTGGAAGCCACGCCCCACGGTCCAGGTGGCGAACCCCGGCACGATCCCGCCGCGGATCGGGCACGTCGCCGCCAGTGCGAGGCGTCGGCCGTCACCCACGTAGAGGCGCACGTCGACGGCATCCCCGACCACCGCCAGATGACGCCATTCGCCGATCGGCAGTGGGCGGTCGCCGACGAGGCTGCGAATCGCCCCCGACGAATCGACCAACTCGACCGCGGGGCGGCCCTCGGCGTCGAGCATCACCTGCAGCGGCGCGACCGGCGCGCCCGTCGGTCGCCCATCCTTGCCGAGGAGGGTCTGCACGCGGCCATGCTCCGCCGGGCGCACGGAGAGCTCGATCGTGAACGACGTGAAGGGGAACCCGTCGAGGGCATCCATGTGGGTGCGCGACCGCGCGGGATCGGTGTACAGATCGCGCGTCACGCCGGACAGGAGCGGGCCCGCATCGTCGAGCGAACCCGTGTTCGGCACCCCCGGCTGCGGGACCTCCGCGGCGGGCACCGCACTGCCGATCGACGGGGCGTTGTCCCGGCCATAGGCGTAGAGGTGGTTGCGATGCCCGCTCGAGTCGCGGGCTGCGATGCCGTCGGCCACCTGCCGGTCGTGGGGAACCCGCTGGCCGGGCGTCCCTTCCTCGAATCGCCACCACGCGATCACCGACGCCGCCACGCGCTGCCGCGGCGTGAGGTCGCCCGCCGCCGCGTAGAGCCGGCGGTGCGCCGCGGCGAGGCGACCGGCGTCGAACTTCAGCACCGCGCGATCGTAGGTGAGCAAACCGTTGACCTCGATCTCCACGTCGCTGGTCTGTGTGTAGACCGCAGCCGAAAGGTGCGAGGCCACCATCGGCTCGAGCGCCGCGACGTACCTGAGATAGGTCTCTTCGAGCGTGGACCGGTCGGCGAACTGGCGGTAACCCCAATTCTTCTCCCCCTGCCAGGTGTGGCCGGCCAGCGGCAGCCCGAGCCCGCCATATTCGCCGAGCACGCTGGCGCGGTGGGTTTCGGCCGGGGGACACTCCGGCTGCGGATAGAAGTGGATGTCGCGCACATGCCCGGTGCCAAAGTCGTTGCCACCGCTGGCGGCGATCACCAATCGCGATGGGTCGCGCTCCTCGACGAAGCGCGTCCAGCGCACCGTGTCGGCCTGGCCCCAGCCCTCATTGAACGGCACCCAGGCGACGATGCAGGTGTCGCCCCCCCGCTCGTCGAGGAGCCGCGTCAACTCGTGGCCGAAGATCGCCGTCGACTCGGCCGTGCGCGTGCCCTCGGTGCCGTCGCGCGGCCACGGCATGGTGGCGTCGCCACTGGGCATGTCCTGCCAGACCACAAGCCCCAAACGGTCGCAGTGGTGGTACCAGCGGGCCGGCTCCACCTTGACGTGCTTGCGCACGAGGTTGAATCCGAGCCGCTTCGCCACCTCGAGGTCGGACAGGAGCGCCGCGTCGGTCGGCGCGGTGGACAGCCCGTCGGGCCACCAGCCCTGGTCGAGCGGACCGAACATGAACGTCGGCCGCCCGTTGAGGAAGATCCGCGTCATGCCGTTGGCATCGCGGCCGAGCCCCACGCTGCGCATGCCGAAGTGGCTCGTCACCCGGTCGACGACGCGATCCCCCGCCAGCAGTTCCACCGTCAGGTCGTAGAGGCGCGGTGATTCCGGTGACCAGCTCTCGTAGCCCGGCACGGCGAGGGGGAGCGGCGCGTCGGCCGGCCCCTCCGCCCGCCACCGGCCTCCGTCCACCGCGACGCGCAGCCGCTCCTGGCCGCCCCCGGCCGCGCCGCGCAGCGTCGCCGCGACCAGCGCCCGCGCGCCGGCGAGGTCGGGCGTCACGCGCACGCGTTCGATCGACCGCTCCGGCACCGGCTCGAGCCACACCGTCTGCCAGATGCCCGTGTAGGGCGTGTACCAGATCCCCTCCGGCTTGGCGACCTGTTTGCCGCGGGGTTGCGGGCCGCCGTCGGTCGGATCGTGGACGACCACGGTCAGCTCGTGGGAGCCGCCCCCACCGCCGTCAAGCGCCGCGGTGATGTCGAAGGAGAACGGATCGTAGCCCCCGCGGTGGGTTCCCACCTCGACGCCGTCGACGAACACGCGGGCCTCCCAATCGACGGCCCCGAAGTGGAGCAGGACGCGCCGGCCGCGCCAGTCATCGGGCACGGCGAACGAGCGGCGGTAGACGACTTCGCGCTCGGGACCGACCGTGCGCCGCACACCGCCGAGCGCCGATTCCACGGGAAACGGGACGAGGATCGTGCCGTCGGGGGCGAATCCTCCGGGAACGTGGCTGCCGCGCGGCGCGATCCGGTATTCCCAGCGGCCGTTGAGATTGATCCACTCCGGCCGTTCGAGCTGCGGCCGCGGATACTCCGGCAGCACACGCTCGGGATCGAGGTCGGCGGTGAACCGGGTGAGGAGATGGCCGCCCAGCGGCCGCGGCGGTTCGTCCTCCGCCAGCGCGTCGGACGGCACCACCAGCGCCGCGATCACCAGCGCCGCGACCGTCGGGATCCGCGGTGCCGTGATGGCGGGCCTTTGTCGGACGGCGGCGTGGCGACGTGGCATCGACGTTCCCTCCCGTGCGGCGAGCGCGGCTTCCGACCCCCTCCCCGCCTCCACTCACCAGGCGCCCCCGCTCACCAGACGCCGAAGGCCGTGCGGAGCCGCGCGTCGGCGCCGCGCCGCGACGTGCCCGGGGCCGCGCTCACAAGCGGATCTTCGCCGCCTGCTCGCGGATCGCCTCCAGGGGCACCAGTTGTCCCTTGTCGCACCCCGGGCAGGCGCTGGCGGCCTCCGCCCACGCCTCCGGCGAGCTGAGGTTGGAATCCCAAAACGGCCAGGTGCGGCACTGCCGCGGCCGCTCGGCGTAGACGGTGCAGCGCCGGCTCGTGCCGTCGAGCAACACGCAATCCCCGCCCGGGCGTTCGCGAAGCGACCGGCGCACGCCGACGCGGCGCACGTGCCGGGCCTCGAAGTCGGCCACCGGCATGCCGAGCCGGGCCGCCATGGCGTCGATCTCCTGCTGGTTGACCCACACGTATCCCTCGGAACCGGTGCAGCAATCGCCACACTGGGTGCAGGAGAATCGCAGGCCGGCGGCGTACCACACCGGCTCGTTCACGTCTGCCATGGAGGGCGTTCCTCGGAAAGGTCGCACGATGCGGGGAGCGACGGCGTCACGCGGACCAGCGGCGCGACCGCCTCCACCAGCCTGCGGACGTCGTCCGGACGATTGAACGGACCGAAGCTCGCCCGGACCGTTCCGCCGGCGGCGCTTCCGAGGTGCCGGTGCACCATCGCCGCGCAGTGGAATCCGGAACGGACCTCGAGCCCCGACGACTGTTCGAGGATCGCGGCCACGTCGGCGGGATCATAGCCCTCCACGGTGAAGCTCACAATCGGCGCCGCCGCGTCGCCACCGAAGACGCGCACCCCCGGCAGCGCGTCGAGAGCCGTCGTGCAGGCCCACGCGAGGCTGCGGCCATGCGCGGCGACCTTGCCCTCGCCCTGGCGCTGGAGCCAGTCGATGCCGGCGGCGAGCCCGGCGAGCGCCGCCACGTCGGCACTGCCGGCCTCGAGGCGCGGCACGAGCGGCGCGGGCATGTCGAGCGAGTCGCTCCCGGAACCGGTACCGCCCTGGAGGAGCGGTTCGGGCTCGAGTCCCTCGCGCAGCCACAACCAGCCGGTACCGGCCGGCCCCTGGAGCCACTTGTGGCCGGCCGCGGCGACGGCATCGGCGAGCCGGGCCACCTCGACGAGCGGTTCGAGCCCCGCCGCCTGCGCGGCGTCGACCACCAACCAGCCGTCGTGACCGCGCACCACCGCCGACAACGCGGCGAGATCCTGACGCACGCCGGTGACGTTCGAGACCAGGGCGCAGACGAGCATCCGGGTCGCCGGCCGCCATGCCAGGCGCACCGCGCGTGGATCGACCAGGCCGCGGCCGTCGCAGGGAACGATCGTGAGATCGACGCCACCCCGACGCCGCAACCACTCCAGGGGCCGCAGCGAGGCATTGTGATCGGCGGCGGTGGCGATCACGTGGTCGCCGGGGCGCAGCAATCCGTGGAGCACGACGTTGAGCGCGTGGGTCGCGCCCGGGGTCAGGACCACGCGCCGCGGATCGTCGCCGACGAGCCGACCGACGGCCAGCCGCGCCCGCTCGCGCAGCGCCGTCGCCTCGAGCGCCGAGCGGTAGCCGCCACGGCCCGGGCTGGCCCCGCATTCGACCGCCGCGCGGACCAGTGCCGCCACCACCTCCGGCGGCTTGGGCCACCCCGTGGCGGCGTTGTCGAGGTAGCGACGGACGGGATGCATCGCTCACCCCCCGATCTGGTACATCGCGCGATCGGGCCGGGCGAACGCGGCGGTGCCGATCCCGTGGGCCGCCCGTTTCGCCGCCACGCAGTCGCGCAACAAGGCGGCGACGCGCTCGTCGACGCCGTCCTCCGCCGGGGCGCGGAGGACCGCCCGGGCGTCCCACTCGGTGGTCGAGAACAGGCAGTTGCGGAATTGGCCGTCGGCCGTCAGCCGCAGCCGATCGCAGCGTTCGCAGAACGGCGCCGTCACCGGGTCGATGAACCCCACGATCCCACCGCCGGGGAGCCGGTAATCGACCGCCGGCTGTCCGGCATCGGGCGGGGGCACCGGCTCGAGCGGACCGAACGCCGCCGCGAGGACCGCGCGGACCTCGGCACCGGCCAGCACGCTGCCCTGCGACCAGGCCGATTCTCCGTCGAGCGGCATGAACTCGATGAAGCGCAGGTGGAACCCCTCGCGCGTGCAGAACCGCGTGAGCGGTACGATTTCCCCCTCGGTGAGCCCGCGGATCGACACCGCGTTGACGCGCACCGACTCGAACCCGGCCCGGGCCGCCGCCGCCAACCCCGCCAGCACGCGCTCCAGACCGGTGCGGCGCGCGACCGCGGCGAACACCTCGGGCCGAAGGCTGTCGAGGCTGACGTTGAGCCGGCGCAGTCCCGCCGCCGCCAGCGGCGCCGCCAGCGTGTCGAGCAACACGCCGTTGGTGGTCAGGGCGACGTCGGCGATGCCCGGCACCTTGGCGAGCCGCGCCACCAGCGCGGGGAGTCCGGGCCGCAGGAGCGGTTCGCCGCCGGTGAGCCGGACGCTGCGAATCCCGAGGCCGGCCGCGACGCGCACCACCCGCTCGATCTCCGCGAACGAGAGCAACTCCGCGGTGGGGCGAAACACAGCGTCGACCGGCATGCAGTAGGTGCAGCGCAGGTTGCAGCGGTCGGTGACGCTCACCCGGAGGTCGGTGTGCACCCGGCCGAACGCATCGACGAGGGTCGCGGCGGGCGCCGCCGCGGCGCTCATCGCCCCACCTCGGCGGCGTCGGGCCGCGGCGCGTCGGCCGGATGCACCCACGTGCGCGTGCCGTCGGGCGACTCGTCGCACTTCCAGATCGGCACCGTGCGCTTCACTTCGTCGACGATCCACTCGGCGGCGGCGAATGCCGGTCGCCGGTGGGCGGCGGAAACCGCCACGCAGATGCTCGCGACGCCGACGGGCACGCGTCCGAGGCGGTGCTCGACCGCCGCGGCGACGAGGCCGTGGTCGGCGGCCGCCGCGGCGAGAATCTCCTGCAGCCGGGTTTCGGCCAGGCCGGCGTGTGCCTCGTAGTCGAGTGCCGCCGTCGGCACCCCGTCCGTCGTCGACCGTGTCGAGCCCACCATCACCACCGTGGCACCGGCGGCGGGATCGGCGACCAGCGTCCGCAGCGCCTCCGGCTCGAGCGGCCCCGCGCGGAGGCGCACGTGCAGGCGGGCGTTCTCCGCCGGCGGGGGGCCGCGATCCGCGGAATCGGCTTCGGCCATGTCAGCCTCCGCTCACCGGCGGGATGAGCGCCACGGTGGCGCCGCCCGGCACGGCATCGGTGTCGGCGGCGTAGCGGTCGCCGACCACGACGGCGCTGCGCGGCAGCAGGAGCGCCAGTCCCGGGCAGGCGCGTGACACGGCCGCCCGCAGCGCCGCCACGTCGCCACCCTTCCAGGGCAGCGTCACCCGGCGGCGGCCGGCGGCGGCCGCCATGCCCGCGAACAGCTCCACCGCGACGATGTCCGACGGCGGATCCGCAGCGCCGGAAGCCGGCGCACACATGTCGCCCGGGTGGCTGGCGGAGTCCATGGGCTGCGGATCCGTCGGTGGGTCAGCGGGCTTTGCGCCGCTCGGCGGCGGGGCGGGCGAAAGGAAGGACGCCGCAGGACCGGGCGAGGAGTTTCACCGGATGGACCGTCGGCTTGGCCGTGCCCTGCTCCATTTGTATCCGGCAGGCGCTGCACTCGGTAGCACCGTAATCGACCGAAGGCGCGCGCACCGCCGCCATCAGCCCCAGGCCGATCCGCAGGCTCGCCCGGTAGTGGCGTCGCGACAGGCCGAATGTTCCGGCCATCCCCGAACAGCCGCGGTCGGTGGCGTCGACGGCCAGGCCGGGCACCAGGCGCAGCAACTGCTCGGCCGGGCTCGATCCCCCCGCCCCGCCGGCCGCCCGCACGTGGCACGGGGCGTGGTAGAGCACGCGGTCGGACAGCGCGTGGACGGGGGCGGGGAGGCGGCCGTCGCGGTGGAGTTCCCAGAGGAACGTCGTGGCGTCGCAGGTGGCGGCCACCACCCGCTCCATGTCGTCGTCGTCGACCAGGCGCGGGTAGTCGTGGCGGATGCAGGTCACCGCCGCCGGCTCGGTGCAGACGATCCGGTAGCCGAGGCGCACCGCCTCGGCGAGGATTCGCACGTTGCGCGCGGCGACGCGCCGCGCGGCCGTCACGTCGCCGGCCGAGACCAGCGGCATGCCCGCCGACACCTGCCGGGGATCGACGAAGACACCCACGCCGCTGCGTTCGAGCAGGGCGACGAAGGCCTCGGCCAGCTCCGGGTCGTGGCGCCGCGCGAAGGTGTCGAGAAAATAAAGAACCCGCGGGCCGCCGCGCTGCGAAGGGCGGGTGAGCCCGCGGCGCGTCGCCCAGCGGAGCGTCCGGTTGCCGGTGAAGCGCGGCAGACGGCGCCCCTGTGCCAGACCGAACACCTTCTCGAGCAGCCACCGCGCCCGCGGGCTCTCGATCAGGGCGTTGGCCAGGGGGGCGATCCGCCCGCCGACGGCCGACAGCGCGTCGACACGCGACAGCAGCCACTCGGTGGCGTGCAGCCCGTTGGCGGCGACGTGGGCGGCGCGGATCTCGGTGACGAGCGCGGGGATGTCGACGCCGGCGGCACAGTCGAGACGGCACTGGTGGCAGTTGAAACAGGTGTCGGCGATGTCGGCCACCGCCTCCCCCGCCACGGCGCGGTCGTCGATCCGCCCGGTGGCGATCGCGGCCAGCAGGTTGGCCTTGGCGCGCGGCGACGATTCCTCGGCGGGATTCTCCCGGAAGCGCGGGCACATCCGCCCGACGGCCGACTGGCTGCGGCACCCCCCGCAGCCGTTGCAGGCATCGACCTCGCCGAGGAATCCCCCCTCCGGCCAGATCAGCACCGGGAGCGCCGTGGTCGCGGCGGCGGCGCCGGCGGGCGCGACCGCACCAGCCGCGGCCACGGGCGGCAGCGCGCGGAACGGAAAGCCGTCGTGCGGCGGTCCGCTGATGCGTCCCGGATTCATGATGCCTTGCGGGTCGAACAGCGCGCGAATCCCGTCGAAGATCACCGCCAACTCGGGAAAGCCGCGGCGCAGGAACGGGGTCCGAGACAGCCCCAGCCCCTGCTCTCCGCCGAGCGTCCCGCCGAGCGCGAACACCTCGGCATACAGCGCCTCCGCGAGCGGCAGCAACCGCTCCGGCTCGCGCGGATCGACGTACGGGCGCACGTGCAGCTGCCCGTGGCCGGCGTGCCCGAAGATCATGGCGGTCGCCGCCTGCTGCTTGAGCACCGCTTGGAGCCGGCGGAGGAACTCGGGCAGTGCCTCGGGAGGCACGACGATGTCCTCGATGAAGGGCACCGGTCGCTCGGCGCCGCGGACGCCGTGGAGCGTCGACACCACCTGCCGCGACAGTTCCCAGAACAGGGCGGCGTCGGCGGCGTCCTCGGCGCGGCGCACGTCGATGCACAGCGTGCGGGCGCCGCTCACCGCGCGGATCGCCTCCTCGAGGCGGGCGGCCGCGGCGCAGCCGTCGGCGGCGACGAACTCGACGAGCAGACCGGCGTCGGCCACCGGCGGGATGAGCAGATTGAAGGCGACACGCGCGTCGCGGGCCAGCGCCAGGTGGCGCTTGTCGAACAGGTCGCAGGCACTCGGCCCGAGCGGTGCCAGGCGGATGGCGGCCCGTGCCGCCGCGTCGAGCGAATCGAACAGCAACAGCCCCACCGCGGTCGCGGGGTCGGCGGGCACCGTGGCGAGCGTCGCCTCGGTGACGATGCCGAGCGTTCCTTCGGCACCGCACAGCAGCCGGGCGAGGTCGATCCCGCCGTCGCGGCGGAGGTCGGCAAGCCGGTAGCCGCCGTGGGAGCGGCGCCCGACCGGCTGGTCGCGTTCGATGACCGCGCGGCCGGCCGTGAGCAGCGACGTCATCCCCGCCGCCAGCTCCGTCACCCGCAGGGCGGCCGGATCGAACGCCGCCTCGTCGGCCGCAGCCTTCTCGCGGACGCTCGCCAATTCGACCACCGTGCCGTCGGCGAGCACGACTTCGGCGCTCCGCACCCGGCCGCGCACCGACCCGTGGCGCAGCAGCCGGCTCCCGGAGGTATCGCGGCCGATCATGCCGCCGACCGTCGTCACCCAGGGATTGGACGGGTCAGGGCCGAAACAGCGCCCCACCCGTGCCAGATGATCCTCGAGTTGGCCGGCGACGACACCGGCCTGCACGCGGACCGTGTCGGGCCCGGTGTAGACGACGCGGCGCAGGTGGGCCGAGCAGTCGATCACCACGCCCGGTCCGAGGGCATCGCCGCAAAGGCTCGATCCCGCGCCGCGGGCGTGGACCGGCACCGCGTTCTCCGCCGCCCAGCGCACGGTGGCGGCGACGTCTTCGGTGGATCGCGGACGCACCACCGCCAACGGCCAGATCTCGAACAGGCTGGCGTCGGTCGCGTAGAGCGAGCGGCTGGCAGCGTCGCACAACACCTCCCCCTCGACGACGCCACGGAGATCTTCGGCGATCCGTTGCCGCTGGAGGTCCATGCGATGCCGCCGTGGAAGCCGAGGACGAGTTGCGTGGATCAGTTCCGACCGTCGCCACGGGCCGGCCGCCGCTCGAGGTCGCGCAGCCGCGCCGCCGTCTGCCGATGGCGCTCGTGGGTCTCGAGATCGAAGCCGCCGAAGCGGCCGCCGGCGTCGATCCCGCGGTAGCGGGCTCCGCAGCGGTAGCAGGCGAGGCAGTCGGGGACGAAGAGATAGAGGATCACGTCGACCAGCGCGGTGCCGAAGAGGATCGCGAAGGTGAGATAGAGGTCGCGCCATGCCCAGGCGACGCAACTGGCGGCCAGTCCGGCCGCCACGATGCCGACGCCGAGCCGCTGCGGGAAATCCTTGCGCACGAACAGATCGGCGCTGGGGCAGACGAGGCAGCGGGTGGGGCGTGGAAAACCGTCGGCGGCGACCGCCAGCGCGTCGGCCGGCGGCACGATCGTGCCGCCGCAGCCACCACAGGTGAGCATCGCGGCCGGTGCGGCCACGTCGGCGGTGATCGCGGCGTTGCAGGAGGGGCAGGTGTAGCTGACGCGCATCCCCCGATGGTAGCAACGGCGGGCGCAAAAGGGGGCGGTGCGGGCGGGGATGCCACGCCGGTCATCCCGCCGCCGCCAGCAAGCGGGCCGCGAGATCGCCGGTGATGGCCGCGAGGCAGGCGACGTAGAGGATGCCGGTCGCGCTTTGCGTGTTGGGGATGGCGAGCGTCTGCCGGCTCATCACCAGGAGGACCGGCAGCCCGACGAGACCGCTGATCGAGCGCAGGGCCGAGAGGGCGAGCGTCGCTCGATCGGCACCGCCGGACGACCAGGCGTGCACCCGTTCCAGGGCGCCCGGCATCGCCAGAAGGCATTCGATCCCCCACGCCACGAGGGCGAAGTCGATCATGCGTCGGAGCACGTCGACGCGCATGCCCGGCGCGTTGAGGTACCAGTGGCCGAGGAGCATGGCGTGCAGCGTGAGCCCGACCACGGCTCCGGAGACGAGTCCCGCGGGACCTCCGCCGAGCAGCGTCGCGGCGGCGAGCGCCTTCGCGCACACCAGGCAGGCGATCATCCCCCCCGTGCTGCGCCCCGCCAGCCAGAGCACGCCCCCGATCCAGGCGGCCACTGCCGCCGCGGCCGGCAGCAGCCATGTCCAGCCGCCGGCCGCGACGCCGAGCGCCGCGAACGTGGCCGCCCCCATGATCACCAGGAGATTGGCGCGGAAGAATCCGCCGGGCACGTCGCGTGCGGGAGTGAGGGCGAGGCCGAGGGCCATCCCGAAGCCGGCGCGGCAGAGGAAATCGACCAGCAGATTCATGCGGCCGAGCGCCGACTCACGCCTGGCGGTGTCCATGGATGAGGGCGAGCACCTCGGCACGGCTCGACACGTTGGCCCGGAACAACCCCTTCATCGCCGAGGTCACGCAGATGCTGCCCGGTTTGCGGACACCGCGGATCGTCATGCAGGTGTGGGTCGCCTCGACGACCACCGCCACCCCCTTGGCGCCCAGTTCCTCCTCGAGCATCACCGCGATCGTCTCGGTGAGGCGCTCCTGCACCTGCGGCCGGCGGGCGACGCCCTCGACCAGGCGGGCGAGTTTGCTCAACCCCACCACGCGGCCGTCGGGGATGTAGCCGACGTGGGCCCGTCCCATGAAGGGCAGCAGGTGATGCTCGCAGACGCTGTGGAAATCGATGTCGCGAACCAGCACCAGTTCGTCGTATCGCTCCGTGAAGGCGGTGCGCAGGTGGACGCGCGGATCCTGGCCGAGACCGGCGAACATTTCGGCGTACATGCGGGCGACGCGCGCGGGGGTCTGCTCGAGTCCCTCGCGGTCCGGATCCTCGCCGACCGCCAACAGGATCTCGCGGACGGCCCGCTCGATCCGCGCACCGTCCACGCCCTCCCCGCCCCGAACGGCAGCCGGGGCACCCCGCACGGGGTTCGGGGTGGGCTGACCGCCCGATCCGGCACTGGCAGGTTGCGCACGCGTCATGACGACCGACAGTCTACATCGCCGCGGAACGCCGCCCCGAAATCGGCAGCGCCCCGGGTGGCGGGACACCCGGGCGAGCCCGGCAGTCAGTTGCGGCTGAACGGCGGCGGGAAGTCGCGTCCGCCTCGCGGGCGCGACGCCATCGCCTCGAGGAGCAATTCCGCCCGCCGCAGCACCGACGTCTCGGCGAGCAGCTTGAGCTTCCAGCCGAGGTCGAGATCGATCGTGTAGGCGACGATGTCGGTGAGCATCCCGAGCGTGATTTGGCTTCCCAGCAGCTGGTCGAGTTGGCCCTGTGCGTCGGGCAGCTTCGGCATCGCCCGCTTGAAGGCGGAAAGCAGCCGCTGTTGCAGGGCCTCCGCCGCGGTGCGGTCGAAAGGCTCGCCATCGTCGAGCAACTCCCCCTCGACCACACGGAACGGACGGGTCGGCGGCAATTCACGGACCAGCCGTAGCCTGCGGACGCCGAGGAGCAGCACGTTGTACGTGCCCTCCGCGGTGCGCTGGTGGGTCGCGATGCGGCACAGGCAGGCGATCGGGTGCAGCGGGGGTCGAGCGCTGGAGGCCTGCTCCCAGCCTGGGGCGAGCAGCCCCAGCGCGATGAGTCGGTCGTCGGCGATCGCCTCCTCGAACAGCGCCCGGTAGCGCGGCTCGAAGATGTGCAGCGCCTGCATGACGTGGGGAAACATCACCAGGTTGGGCAGTGGAAACACGCGGGCCCGTCCGGAGAACTGTTCCGGCGTGAAGGCGAGCGGCTCGGTGTCGTCGGACATCGCGTCACCTGGGGACGACGGAGCGGTTCGCTCCGGGAACCCGCGCCGGCTCACGCAGGCGGGTCGAGGTGGATCTCGGGGAGCCGCTCGGGATCGAGTTCGATGGTGGGGAAATCCTCGGTGCTCGCCGCCACCTCGGCGAGACAGTCGTCGAACGCCCGCAGGAAGGCGGTCACGTCGAGGCCGAGGTGCCGCGGCGTGTACGGTTCGAGGTAGGCCCGGGCACTCCCGTGGAGCTTCCGGGCGCCCCGGATGTTGCCGTTGCCGAAATGGAACAGCGCGACGGCCGCCTGGATGAGACCCTGGTAAAACTTCCGCGAAGGGCCCCGGTATTCGGTCCAGAGCTCCTCCCAGAGCTCGTGGCTCTCGAAGTAGTCGCACGCGTTGAACTTCTCGATGCCCGCGAGGTACAGCGGGTCGTAGGCTTCCGTCGGGTCGGCCATCGCCATATGACACCAGCTTCCGGAAGGAACCGCCGCCGGGGAAATGGTAGCAGGCGGGCTGCGTCCGCGGAGGCACCGCGGGCCCGCGGCGGGCGGGAGTCGGCGGCCGCCCGCACACGGCGTGCCGAGGCGCTGTGCGCGAGGCTCTCCTCGCTCTACCCCGACGCCCATTGTTCCCTCGATCACCGTTCGCCGTTTCAACTGCTGATCGCCACGATCCTCTCGGCGCAATGCACCGACAAACGGGTCAACATGGTGACCGGCGCCCTGTTCGACCGCTGGCCCGATGCGGCGAGCCTCGCCGGCGCCGCACCGGCCGAGCTCGAGGCGGTGATCCGCAGCACGGGGTTTTTCCGGGCCAAGGCGCGCCACATCCGCGGCTGCTGCGTGGCGCTCGTCGAGCGCCACGCGGGCGACGTGCCCGGGACGCTCGCCGAATTGGTGCGGCTCCCGGGTGTGGGCCGCAAGACCGCGAGCGTGGTGCTCGGCAGCGCGCTTTGCAAGGCGGAGGGGGTGGTGGTCGACACCCACGTCGGCCGGCTCTCGCGCCGTCTCGGCCTCACCCGGCACGCCGACGCGGTGCGCGCCGAGCGCGACCTGATGGCGGTCGTGCCCCGCGACCATTGGATCGCGGTGTCGCACCGCCTCATCGAACACGGCCGTGGGGTGTGTACGGCACGGCGACCACGGTGCGAATCCTGCCCCCTCGACGATCTCTGCCCGCGGGTCGGCGTGCGGCGGCCAGCGGGTAAAAAACGCGGTGCCTGACAGCCCGGTCGGCACGCCGTACAATTCGCCGCACGGATCGGGGGGATCCGTCCTCCTCCCGCCGCGCCTCCGCACGGAGTCCGCTCCATGATCCTCTCCGGCAACGAGATCCGGCAGCAGCTCGGGGGCAACATCGTCATCGATCCGTTCGACGAGGCGAAGCTCAATCCCAACAGCTACAACCTCTCGCTCCACGACGAGTTGCTCGTCTACGAGGAGGTGGTGCTCGACATGCGGAAGAGCAACCGCGTGCAGCGCGTGCGGATCCCCGCCGACGGGCTGGTGCTCACCCCCAACCAGCTCTACCTGGGGCGGACGGTCGAGCGCACCGAGACCCACAACCTCGTGCCGATGATCGAGGGGCGCAGTTCGATCGGGCGGTTGGGGTTGTTCGTCCACGTCACGGCGGGCTTCGGCGACGTCGGCTTCTGTGGCTACTGGACGCTCGAGATGTTCGCCGTGCAGCCGGTGAAGATCTATCCGGGCGTGTCGATCTGCCAGCTGTTCTTCCATCAGATCCACGGCGCGATCACCGAATACTCGAGCGACAAGTACCAGCACAATCGCGACATCCAGCCGAGCATGCTGTTCCGCGAGCTGGCCGACGATCCGCGGCACGATCCTCAGCTCGAGCTGGAATTCCCCGGTGATCGGACCCAGGCGGGCGCGCGTGGGGCGGTCCCGGTGCGCGTGGCGAGGTAGGCGCGATGCTGCCCAAACTCCTCGCCTGGATCGCGCTGGCGCTGGCCGTCGTCGGCACGGCGTTGGGGCTGACGGCCGTGTTCGGCGGCGCCGCCCTCGGCAAGGGGATGGCGGCGACGCTCGTCGTCTGGGGAGTGGTACCGCTGGCGGTCGTGGCGGTGCTCCTCGCGATCGTGCTGCTGGTGCTGGCGGCCCTGCAGCCCTGACCGGTGCGGCGGCCGAGGGTTGCCAGCCCGCCCGGCGCGCCCTGCGCCGGCCTTCCCCAGCCCGCGGCCGGGCGTCACACTGGTCCCTTTCCCGGACATCGCGTTGAAAGGACCGACCGTGCTGCGCACCCACTCCTGCGGCGAACTCCGTCCCTCCCACATCGGCACCACGGCGACGCTGTGCGGCTGGGTGGACCGGGTCCGCGACCACAAGGGGGTGATCTTCATCGACCTGCGCGACCGGTGGGGCAGGACGCAGGTCGTGGTCGGGCCGGGAAGCACGGCGACGACGCTCGCGGCGGCGAAGACCGTGCGACCGGAGTGGGTCGTGCGCGTGGTCGGGACCGTCGGAGCCCGACCGGAAGGCACGGTCAACCCGAAGCTCGACACCGGCGGCGTCGAGCTCGTCGCCGACACCCTGACGGTGCTCAACGAGGCCGTGACCCCGGTTTTCCAGCCGTCGGCGACCGAACTGCCCGGCGAGGAGGTGCGCCTCGAGCACCGCTGGCTCGATCTGCGGCGGCCGGCGATGCAGCGCAACATCCTCCTCCGCCATCGGATGGTGAAGATCATGCGCGACCACTTCGACGAGCTCGGGTTCGTCGACGTGGAGACGCCGATGCTCGGCAAGAGCACCCCCGAGGGCGCCCGCGACTACCTCGTGCCCGCGCGGCTCGAACACGGGGCGTTCTTCGCGTTGCCGCAGTCGCCGCAACTCTACAAACAGCTCCTCATGATCGCCGGCTTCGACCGCTACGTGCAGGTCGCGAAGTGCTTCCGCGACGAGGATCTCCGCGCCGACCGGCAGCCGGAGTTCACCCAACTCGACGTCGAAATGAGTTTCGTCGAGGCCGACGACGTGATGGGGGTGATCGAGGGGCTCGTCCGCCGCAGCGCCCGCGAGATCCTCGGCCTCGACGTGCCGCTGCCGCTGCCGCGCCTCTCGTGGGACGAAGCGATGGAGCGCTACGGCCACGACGCCCCCGACCTGCGGTATGGCCTGGAACTGGTCGATCTCGCCGCCGCCGTGCGTGACAGCGAGTTCCGGGTATTCCGCGGGGCACTCGACTCCGGTGGACGGGTGCGCGGCATGCGCGTGCCCGGAGCGGCGGCGCGCTTCTCGCGGAAGGAACTCGACGACCTGACGGCAATCGCGGTCGAGGGTGGCGCGAAGGGGCTGGTGTGGCTCAAGCTCGAGGAGGACGGCGCGTGGTCGGGGCCGGTCGCCAAGAACCTCGGGCCCGCCGCGGCGTCGCTCCGCGAGGCGCTCGGCGCGGTGCCCGGGGACCTGGCGCTGATCGTCGCCGATTCCTTCGCCGTGACGTGCAAGGCGCTGCACATGCTGCGGAAGCGCCTCGGGGCGACCCTCCGCCTCTACGACCCGCAGGCGATGCACTTCTCCTGGGTGGTCGACTTCCCGATGTTCGCGCGCGACGACGAGACGGGGGGCTGGGCGGCGATGCACCACCCGTTCACCGCACCGCGCGCCGCCGACCTGGCGCTGCTCGACAGTGATCCGGCCGCCTGCCGGGCGCAGGCCTACGACCTGGTGATCAACGGGTCGGAAGCGGGCGGCGGCACCATCCGCATCCACGACAAGGCGACACAGGCGAAGGTCTTCGGTTTGCTCGGCATCTCGGCGGAGACGGCCCGCGAGCGCTTCGGATTCCTGCTCGACGCGCTGGAGAGCGGCGCACCGCCGCACGGCGGGATCGCGCTGGGAATCGACCGCTGGATCATGCTCTTCGGCGGGCTCGACAACATCCGCGACGTGATCGCCTTCCCGAAGACGCAAAAGGCGAGCGACTTGATGACCGGAGCGCCGGCGGCCGTGGAGACGAAGCAGCTCGTCGAACTCGGCATCCGCACCGTCGTGCCGCCCAAGCCGAACGCTTCCGGCAGCCCGGTCTGACGCGGGCCGTCAGCGCCCCCGTTCCTCCAGCGCGAGCGTCATCCGTGCCGTGAGACGTTCGCCGGCGGCGAGGATCCGCCAGCCGCGACCCTCGTCGAACGTCGCCCCGCCGGGGAGGCAGGTGTAGGGCTCGATGCACACGCTCTGCCGGTGCGGCGGGATGAACAGGACGATCGTGCCACACCCGGCGTCCTGCTCGACGCGCAGCGCAGCCGGCCCCG
>JBJSXB010000107.1:0-12263 GCA_046086245.1 Planctomycetaceae bacterium
CGCAGTCGGCGGAAGATCTCGACGAACGAGTCGGGAGTCCACACGGTGCAGTGGACATCGAGGTAGGTGTCGGTGCCGTGGACATGGCGGGCGAAATCGACCGCCTGGTTGTCGGAGTAGTGCCGCGGCGCGTCGGCGAACGCGGGCATCGGCCGGTCGAAGCACAGCGAACCGTCGTCGAAGAACGATTGCGCGAGAAAATCCATCACCTGCGTGGCGGTGGGCCGTGCCGGTTTCTCGATCGACCAGCCCACCACCTGTGCGAACGTGGTTGGCGCCCGGTAGTGGTCCATCGAGTACGTCTTGTGCGGCAGCAGGATCGCCACCCGGCCGCCGACCTCGATGCATTCGAGGATCTCCCGCAGCCAGCCGAGCGGGTTGGGCACGTGCTCGAGCACATGGCTGGCGATGGCGTAGCCGAACCGCCGGCCATCGACGCACTTGGCCAACGGCCGGCCCGGAACCCAGACGGCGTCGATCCACGGCACTTCGCGCCCCACGCTGCCCGGATTGGCGGCCGCCTTGCGCTGGATCTCGTCGTTGTCGATGCAATCGACGTAGTACACGTCGTGCTTCGCGCGATCGGTCACCGGATGGAAGTAGGGGGCGATTTCCAGGCCGGGGAGATGGGCCGGGAGATGGCTCATGATGAAGGCCCGTCGCCCCTCCTCCGCCTCCACTGCCCACTGGGGGAGTGCCTGGGTGGCTGTCGTCGTCATCGATGATTCCTCGTAAACGCGGTGCGGGACGGCGGTGCGGGACGATGGTTTGGTGGGAGCGACGACTGCGTTGTCGCAGGGGGGCGATCAGGCGGCGACGCGGCGGCGCGAGGTGTCGGCGGCCGCCCGGCCCAGCGCGGCGACCCAGGCGGCGATCTGCCCCGAGGCGTGCAACCATGCGATCGTCTGGCGGATGCCGTCGGCCAGCCCCGTGGCGGCGACGTAGTCGAGGCGCTCCACCGCCTGCTCCACCGACATCACGCGGCGGGAGTACCCCACCGGCTTGTCGGCGAGGAACCGTGGCCGGATGCCCGGGCCGGCGGCCGCGGCGACGATCGTGGCGATCTCGCGGATCGACGTCTCGCGGCCGGAGCCGAGATTGAACATCGCCCCGTCGAAACGCTCGGGGTGGGTGACCACGGTGGCAATCCCCTCGGCGACGTCGGTGACGTAGACGAAGTCGCGCGTCGCCGAGCCGTCGCCCCAGACCTCGAACGAACCTTGCCCCGACTCGGCGGCCACCAGGGCCTTGCGGATCAGCGCCGCCACCACGTGGCCGCGCGTCTCGTCGAACGAGTCGCCCGGCCCATAGAGATTCGACGGGATCACGGTGACCGTGTCGGTCGGCAGTCCGGCGCAGAGGGTCGCCGCCGCCAGCGAGGTGGCGAGTTTGGCGTAGCCGTACGTGCCGGTGTCGCCGGAGGGAACCCCGTCGAGAAGGGAGTCCTCGACGAGCGGGAGGGGGGCATCGCCGGAATAGGCGCACGGGGTTCCGGCGAGCACGAGACGCTTCGCCCCACCGTGCGTGGCGGCACGGATGACGTTGAGGCCGAGGATGAGATTGTCGTGGAAGGCGCGGCCCGGACAACTCCGCAGGTAGCCCACGCCGCCGACGTCGGCGGCGAGGTGCACGATCGTTTCGGCCCCGGCGAGAAGGCGTTGGGCGGTGTCGGGGTCACGCAGGTCGCCGTCCTGCCGGCCCAGCGGGCGCACCGGGAGGCCGCGGCGCTGGAGGCTCTTGACGACGTGCCGGCCGAGAAAGCCGCGCGCGCCGGTGACGACGACGGGTGCGGGGTGGGTGGGGGACATCGGATCCTCGTGGGGCTCGGGTGTTCAGGAGGCTCTGCCGGCGAGCACGCCGCGGTAGATCCGCTCGTAGGCCGAGCGCGTGTTGGTCAGCGAGTAGCGCTGCCGGGCGACGGCGCGGTGCTGGCGGGTCTCGGCGTAGAGTTCGGGCTCGAACCGGGCACACTGACGGATCGTGGCGGCCAGTTGCTCGGCATCGCCGACGTCGGTGGCGATGCTCGAAAACGCGGTGTCCCTGTCCATCCGGTAGACGAACATGCTCCGCGACCGCGACGTGACCACCGGCCGGTCGTACGAGAGCACGTCGGCGAGCACCGCCGATCCCGACTGACCGACCTCGTCGTAGGGAAGCACGAAGACGTCGGCCTGTTCGAGGATCGCCGCCTGGTCGGCGGCCGTCGCCAGGAACCCGGTGAACAGGATTCGCGACTGGAGCCCCCAGACGTCGGCCTGCTGGATGAGATCCATCCAGTAGTCGTTGCCGGTCTTGTCCTTGGGGTGGACTCCACCGGCCACGATCAGCTTGAAGCCGTCGGGCAGGTACCGCAGCGCCGAGAGCACGTGGCCGTGCCCCTTGTAGCGGCTCACGAATCCGGGAAGCATCACCCACGTGTCGCGCGGCCCCTTGCGCAGGGCGGGTTCCACCGTCGCGGTGACGGGTCGCTCGATCGGGATCGGCACGACATGGACGCGCTTCTTGAGGTCGGGGAAGGTCTCGACGAAATACTTGTGGGTGTCCTTGCTGTGGAGCACGATCGCATCGGCGCGGCGCAGCGCCGATGCGATGTGGCGGTTGCGGTGGCCGTGGAGGACCGTCTCCACCAACTGGGACGAGAGCCGGTTGCGCTGGGCGCGCGACATGCTCTTGAGCCAGGTGTGGAGGCTCACCACCACCGGCTTGCGGAGCCGCCGCATCACCTGATGAAAGCGACGGTTGGCCGGCGCGATGCGCCGGGCGAAGAAGCAGAATTCGTGCTGGATGTGGATCAGGTCGGCGTCGGAGGCGTTGACGGCGTCGACGAGATCGTGGAAGTAGCGGTCGAGTTCCCGGCGACCGATGCGCTTCTCGCCGTCGATCAGGTTCCGCATGTCGAAGGGGAGGATCGTCGCGAACTGCTCGAGGCCGGCCGCGAGGCGCTTGGCGTATTCCGCGTTGCCGCACTGCTGATCCCAGGGGGTCAACAGCGCCACGGCCAGCGGGGCGGGCTCGGCGGCGAGACGAGGCAGCGGCGCGTCGTCAGCCGTCGATCGCGCGCCCGTCGATCGGGCGTCGCACGGCCGTGCCGCTGCCAGGTTGCCCTTCATCGTGCCCCTCGTGTGTGTCGCGATCCCCCGGTGTGTCGTGCCACCGGTGTGGATCACCGGCGACGACAGGAGGGACCGTCGCGGCGGGAGGGTAGCGACCGTCGGATCGCGCCAAAAGACCAGTTTGCCCCTTCGGAGAGGGGGGCAGCGTCAGGCGTTCGACTGCCACGAAGCCGTCGGCGCCACCGTGCCCGGCGCCACCGTGCCCGGCGCCACCGTGCCCGGCGCCGCAGCCGTGGCGACCGGCGCCGCACGGCCGCGCGCCGCGCCGCCGTACCGCGCGATGGATCAGCCAGGCCGCGGCGACGGCGGCGACGCCGAGTACGAAAGCATGCTGCCACCCCTGGTCCATCGGTGCTCCTGCCCGGCCGCTGCCTGCCCGCGCCATTCCTCGGTCCGTCCGGTCAGCCGCCCCGTCAGGTGCCGACCGCCGCCGTCGCCAGCGCGTGGGTGAGCCAGGCCGCCACCCAGGCCAGCGTCGTCATCGTCACGAAGGAGACGGTCGGCCAGATCCACCCACCCGTCTCCTTGCCGATCACCACCAGCGTGCTCGCACACTGCGCGCACAAGGCGAAGAAGACCATGATCGACAGGGCCACCGGGAGGGTGAACACCGGGCGTTGATCGTCGTCCCACCTGGCCGCGCGGAGGCGATCGGCGAGCCCGCCGCCTGCACCGTCGGGATCCTCGTCGCCGAGGTTGTAGATCACCCCGAGGGTGCCGAGCACCACCTCGCGTGCCGGAAAGCTCGCGAGCACCGCACAGCCGATCCGCCAATCCCAGCCGAGCGGACGCACCAGCGGCTCGATGAACCGGCCGGCACGTCCGAGGGCGCTGTGGCGCTGGGCCGCCCCCCGGCGGAAGGCGGCCAGCCCGGCGGGAGAGTCGAGCCGGTCGCGTTGGGCCACGAGCGCCGGGTCGAGCGGCGCGGCGGCCAGACCGCGCTGGAGCGCGAGCCGCTCCGCGGCGAGTTCGGCGTCGATCACCCGTTCGTCGTGCGGGTAGCTCGCCAGCGCCCAGATGACGACGCTCACCGCGACGATGAGCGTGCCGGCGTTGTGGAGGAACGAACCGGCCGCCTCGGCCACTCGCGCGCCCACCACGCGCCAGCGCGGCCAGCGCCAGCGCGGCAGCTCCATCACGAACGGCTGCCGCGATCGCCCGATCACGGTGCGCGACAGGGTCCAGGCCACCAGCGCCGCGACGACCACCCCGAGCGCGTAGAGGCCGACGAGCACCAGTGCCGGCAGGCGCAGCCAGGGGACGCCGACGGCACGGTCGGGGACGAACGCCCCGCAGAACAGCAGATACACCGGCAGCCGCGCCGAGCAGCTCATCAGCGGCGCCAGCATGATCGTCAGCAGCCGGTCACGCCGATTCTCGATCGTCCGTGTCGCCATGATGCCGGGAATCGCGCAGGCGAAGCTCGACAGCAGGGGGATGAACGAGCGCCCGCTGAGGCCGATCCCCGCCAGCAGGCGATCCATGAGGAACGCCGCCCGTGCCATGTAGCCGCAGCCCTCGAGGATGGCGACGAAGGCGAACAGCAGGGCGATCTGCGGGACGAACACCGCCACGCTGCCCACCCCGGCGAGCAAGCCGTCGGCCACCAGCGACTCGATCGGGCCGTCGGGCAGCACGGCGCGGGCACCGGCGGCGATCGCGGCGACCGCCCGCTCGAGCAGATCCATCAACGGGGCGGCGAGCCAGAAGATCGAGGAGAACATCGCCAACATGGTGGCGGCGAAGATGATCGTGCCCCAGACGCGATGCGTCAGCAGGGCGTCGATGCGCCGGGCGAGCGGGGTGCCGGCCAGCGGGGAGCGGGTCATGGATCCGGCGAGTTGCCGTTCGATCCACGCGTAGCGGGCGATCGCCTCGCGGGCCGTCGGCGAGTGGTCCCCGTCGATGCCGGCGGCGATGTCGGCCAGCCCGCGCGGTGCCGGGGGGGGCGGGGCTGCCGCGGCGGCGACGATCGCCGCGGCCAGGGCGTCGATGCCCTCACGGGCGGGGGCGACGACGCCGATCACCGGGCAGCCGAGCCGCTCGGCGAGACGCGGGGCGTCGATCGCGATCCCCTCGGCGCGGGCGACGTCGGACTGCGTGAGCGCCACGACCACCGGGATGCCCAGGCCGAGGACCTGGCTGCCGAGGTAGAGGTTGCGTTCGAGGTTCGTCGCGTCGGCGACGACCACCGCACAGTCGATCGGCGCCACGCCGGCGACCGTGCCGGCGAGCACGTCGACGGCGACCTGCTCGTCGGGGCTGCGCGGCACAAGGCCGTAGATCCCGGGCAGATCGATCAGGTCGATGACACGGCCGGAGTGGGTGAACCGCCCCACCTTGCGCTCGACCGTGACGCCCGGGTAGTTGCCGACGCGCGTGGGGATGCCGGCCAGGGCGGTGAACAGCGAACTCTTGCCGACGTTGGGATTGCCCACCAGCGCGACGGTCAGCGGAGCGATCCCGGCCGCGGCATCCACGGCGGGCATCCCGCCCGGGGCGACCGCGTCGTCGCCGTGCGGAGCGCCGGAGCGTGGCGACGGAGTCATGGCGGCGTCAGCGCGGCCGGTGCGCGGCCGCGCTGACCGCGATCCGCCGGGCATCGGTCCGACGGATCGAAAGGCGATAGCCGCGCACTTCCAGTTCCAGGGGGTCCCCCAGGGGAGCCCGGCGGACCACCCGCACGCTGACGCCCGGAGTGAGCCCCATCTCGAGAAGGCGGCAGGCGGTCGAGTCCTCCCCCTCGACGCGGGCGACCCGCGTCGCCGAACCAATCGCGACCTGATCGAGAGAACCCATGGAAGCGACCCTGGTCTGGCTTTATTGAGACGCAGTCTCAACTCAGCCATAAGTGTAGAACCGGGGTGGGTGGCAGGCAACTGCGTGGCGGTTTTTCCCGCGGGTATGTTCTGGTGATGCTGCGGCCGACTGGTCTGTTCGTGACCGGGACCGACACCGGCGTCGGCAAGACGGCGGCCGCGGTGGCGATCATCCGGCAGTTGGTGTCCGAAGGTGTCGGGGTGGGGGTCTACAAGCCGGTCGCCAGCGGCACCGTTGCGACCGATCCGGGTGGCGA
Source organism: Planctomycetaceae bacterium (assembly GCA_046086245.1). Taxonomy (GTDB): domain Bacteria; phylum Planctomycetota; class Planctomycetia; order Pirellulales; family UBA1268; genus F1-20-MAGs016. Next base: position 6,190 of record JBJSXB010000107.1, read on the forward strand.
CCCGGCACGGCTGCACGCCGCCGCCGGTGGCCGGCGGCCGCTCGACGAGGTGTGCCCGCAGATCTTCGCAAGCCCGTGCGCCCCATCCGACGCCGCCCGCGCCGAAGGACGTCGCGTCGACGAGCGGCTGCTCCGCACTGGCATCGAGCGCTGCCGCGACGGCAACGACTTCGTGGTGGTGGAGGGGGCCGGTGGATTGTGTTCGCCGCTCGGTGACCAGACGCTCGTCGCCGACCTGGCCCGCGTCTTCGGCTACCCGTTGGTCCTGGTGGACGACGTCCGGTTGGGATCGATCGGCCGCACCCTCGCAACGCTCCATGCGGCGCGGGCCCTCGGGTTGGCCGTGGCCGCCGTCGTGCTCTCCGAGGTGATCCGGCCCGCGGACCCGCCGGTCGTCCCGCCGGCGGCCGCTCATCCGGCGCGGATCGCGGCGGCGGGGGTGGCCTTCCTCGCGCGAACGGTGCGGCCGCTACCGGTCCTGCGGCTCGGGCACGGGGCGGCCGCGATCGAGCCCTCCTTCGATTGGCTGGCCGGCTGCCGGGCCCGCGCCGACGGGCCCGCGGCCCTCTGAGCACCCGGCATGGTCGCGCCGCGGTCGCCGGCCAGCGCCGGTGTGTGGCCGCTATGCCTTCCTCGATCGGGCGGGCGGCTACCATGGGGGAACCGCGACGGGGAGGAAACCATGCGACGGAAGACAGCCGGCATCGTCGGAATGTGGGTGATGGGGATCGTCGGGCTGGTGGTACCGTCGCTCCCGGCCCAGGAACTGGCCGGCGGCGCGGATGCCGCCCGTTGGCAGCAATGGCGCGGTCCGAAGCGCGACGGCGTCATCGGCGGTGCCACATGGCCCGACGGCCTTTCGTCGGATCGCCTCATGCGCCAGTGGCGCGTCGACCTCGGCCCGAGCTACTCCGGCCCGATCGTGGCCGGCGATTTGGTGTTCGTCACCGAAACCAAGGACAAGAAGACCGAACACGTCCGCGCCCTCGACCGTGCCACCGGCAAGCAGGTCTGGGAGGCCTCGTGGGAGGGGGCGATGACGGTGCCGTTCTTCGCGATCTCCAACGGCTCGTGGATCCGGGCCACCCCGGCCGTCGACGACGGAAAAATCTTCGTCGCGGGAATGCGCGACATGCTCGTCTGTCTCGACGCCGCCACCGGCAAGGAACTGTGGCGGAAGGATTTCGTGAAGGAGTTCGACAGTCCGCTGCCCGCCTTCGGCTTCGTCTCGAGCCCGCTGGTGATCGGTGACCACGTCTTCGTGCAGGCGGGGTCGGGGTTCGTGAAGCTCGAAAAGGCCACCGGCAAGGTGGTGTGGCGCGTGCTCGACGACGGCGGCGGCATGTCGGGCAGCGCGTTTTCGTCGCCGTTTCCCGCGACGATCGACGGTGTGCCGCAGCTGCTGGTCCAGGCGCGCGAGTTCCTTGCCGGCGTCGATCCGGAGCAGGGCACGCTGCTGTGGAAGACCCCGGTCGAGGCGTTCCGCGGCATGAACATCGTCACGCCGACGGTCAGCGACGGGCGGATCTTCACCACCAGTTACGGCGGCGGGTCGTTCCTGTTCGCGGTCGGAGCCCCTGCCGCCGACGGCCCGCGGTCCGTCGAGACGGTGTGGCGCAACAAGGTGCAGGGGTACATGTCGAGCCCGATCGTCATCGGCGGCCACGCCTACGTGCACCTTCGCAACCAACGCTTCGCCTGCATCGATCTGGCCACCGGCAAGGAGGCGTGGATCACCACCCCGTTCGGCCGCTACTGGAGCATGGTGGCGCAGGGAGATCGGATCCTCGCCCTCGACGAGACCGGCGACCTGCGGCTGATCCGGGCGACGCCCGAGCGCTTCGAACTCGTCGGCGAGGTGAAGGTGGCCGACCGGGAGAGTTGGGCCCATGTCGCCGTCGAGGGCGGCACGGTCTACGTGCGCGACCTCGAGGGGGTCACCGCCTACGCCTGGAAGTGAGCGGCGGTCCTCCGCCGCTCAGGTGTCGGTCCGCAACCGCCGGGCCGACTCGACGGCGCCGGCGGTGGTGATGTGGCAGCCGGTCGCCAGTTCGAACCCCGCGAACCCCGAGAGGCGCGGGAGGATCTCGAGGTGCCAGTGCCAACCCGGCGGGATCGCCTCCCGGAGCGGTGCCTGGTGGAGCCACCAGTTGTAGTTCGCGCCCGGTTCGAGCGCCAGCAATCGCCCGATCACCCGCCGCGTCAGATCGGCGACGATCGTGGCGGCTGCCGCGTCGGCGTGGAAGTGGGGGCGGGCGTCGAGCGGGAGGATCCAGGTTTCGTACGGTTGCCGCGGCGCCGGGGGCACCAGCGCCACCAGTGCGCCGCACTCCGCCACGATCCGCCGCTCGTGCCGCGCCGACTCGATCAAGGCGGCGAACGGCGCGGTGCCACGCCGCGCCAGCACGAACTCCGCCTCGGCCACCGGAGGCACGAAGCCCAGGCCCACCAACTGGCTGTGGACATGTTCGAGCGATGCCCCGGCCGCGGGGCCGGCGTTTTTGAACACCGTCGTCCAGGCGAGATCGCCGCGGGTGGCGAGGTCGGCCAACCGTTCCCGGCAGAGGATCCACGATTCGCGCCACGCCTGCGGATCGATCGCCACCACGCAGGTGTCGTGCCGCGGTGATTCCACCAGCACCTCGTGGACGCCATGGGCGGTGTCGGCGCGGGCGGTGGGCCCGGCGGCCGGTGGCGCGGTCGCCTCCCACACGACCGGATACCGGTTGGGAATGATCCGTGCGGTCCACCCGCTGCCCGGCGCGCCGTGCGGCCGACGGCACACCTCCTCCGGCGTGAGCGACTCCTGGCCGGCGCAGAACGGGCAGCGGTGCCGCGCGGCGCCGAACTGGTCGATCGGCCGGTCGGCACGGTTGGGGGCCACGAACACCGTGCGCGGCACCGCAGGGTCGTGCGCGAGGCGCGGTCGGCGGTCGTCGCCGGCGGCGCGGTGGTCGTCGCTCATCGTCGCACGCCCTTCGCGCGGGCCGCGGCACCACGACACAGCGCGTTGAAGCCGCCCCCGGGCATCCGTACACTCTCGACCGATCGCGACGTTCCTGGAGACCGTGTCATGCTCACCGTTGGCGATGCCTTTCCCGCATTCTCGGCCCCCGCCTGCGTCGGCACCGGGAAGGACGACATCAAGACGGTGTCGAACGGCGACTACGCCGGGCGCTGGGTCGTCTACTTCTTCTACCCCAAGGACTTCACCTTCGTCTGCCCGACGGAATTGGCGGAGTTCCACAAGCAACTCAAGGCGTTCGCCGATCGCGATACGTCGGTCGTCGGCGGCAGCACCGACAACGAGTATTCCCATCTCGCCTGGCGCCGCAGCCACCCCGATCTCAAGGATCTGGGCTATCCGCTGATCGCGGCACAAGGGCTCGCACCCGCCTTGGGGATCCTCGAGAAGACCGAGGGTTACTGCCTGCGGGCCACGTTCATCGTCGATCCCCATGGCGTCATCCAATGGGTCGACGTCAACCAGGGTCGGGTCGGCCGGAGTGTCGCCGAGGTGTTGCGCGTACTCGACGCGCTGCAGAGCGACGAATTGTGCCCCTGCAACTGGAAGAAGGGCGACCCGTACGTGAAGGTGGGGTGACGTGCCCGCCGACGCGAGCGATGCGGACGACGCGGCGGCCGGTGACGTTCGCTCCGCCGGCCGGTGGCCGCGGAAGTTCGGCCACGCGTTCCGCGGGACATGGCGGGCCGTCCGCAGCGAGGACAGCTTCGCCGTCCATCTGCCGGTGGCGCTGGCGGTGATCGTCGTCGCGGCGGCGCTGCGGATCCCGCCGCGCGACTGGGCCCCCTTGGTAGCGGCGATCGGCGCCGTTCTCGTCGCCGAACTGGTCAACACCGCGATCGAATCGCTCGCACGGGCCCTCGGGCCGCGCCGCCACCCGCGGATCCGCGACGCCCTCGACGTGGCCAGCGCCGCGGTGCTGGTTGCCGCGGCGTCCGCGGTGGTCATCGGCCTGCTCGTCCTCGGCCCGCCGCTGTGGGGGGTCGTGGCCGCGGCCGTCGCCGGTCGCTGACCGTCGTCAGGTTTCCGTTGACCCCCCTCCGGCCGGGAGGCTACCGTTCCCGTCGTCGGCGCGCCGCGCGGGCGGTGGTCGAACGCTCTCTCCGGAGGTGGTCATGGGCAAGCTTCTCGCCGAGATGATCGGCACCTTCTGGCTCGTCCTCGGCGGCTGCGGCAGCGCGGTGCTCGCCGCGTCGTTCGCCGACGAGTTTCCGTTCGGCATCGGCGTCGTCGGCGTCGCGCTGGCGTTCGGGCTCACCGTCCTCACCATGGCCGTCGCCATCGGCCACATCTCCGGGTGCCACCTCAACCCCGCCGTGACGATCGGGCTCGCCGCCGGCGGCCGCTTCGCCTGGCGCGACGTGCTCGGCTACGTCGTCGCCCAGACGCTCGGCGGCTTCTTCGGCGCCGTGGTGCTGCTGGTGATCGCCAACGGGCTGCCCGGCTTCGAGGCGGGCGACTTCGCCTCCAACGGCTACGAGGAGTTCTCCCCGGCCAAGTACTCGCTGATCGCCTGCTTCGTCACCGAGGTGGTGTTCACCGCGGTGTTCCTCTTCGTGATCCACGGAGCCACCGACCGCAAGGCCGGCTCCGTGATCGCGCCGATCGCCATCGGGCTGTGCCTGACGCTGATCCATCTGGTCTGCATCCCGGTCACCAACTGCTCGGTGAATCCGGCGCGAAGCACCGCCACGGCGCTGATCGCCGGGTATTCCGGCAGTTTGATCGTCAACCAGCTGTGGCTGTTTTGGCTGGCGCCGATCGTCGGCGGGATCATAGGCGGCGTCGCCTACCGGGTCGTCGACGAATGCGACGACTGACGGCGCCCCCAGCCGCAGGGCCCCTCAGCCACAGGGCCCTCAGCCGCGGCGCAGGTCGTAGCAGAGGATCGCGTCTCCCTCGCGCAGGTAGAGCAGGCCGTCGAGGATCACGGCGTGTGACCAGCTTGGCCGCTCCTCGCTGCCCGGGATCTTGAAGCTGCTCACCTCGCGGTAGGCGGTCGGGTCGGCCTTGACCAGAGCGAGCGTGCCGTCGGAATAGCGCACATACAGGTGCCCGTCGGCGGCGACGACGCTCGCCGAGTTTTTGCCGCTGCCCCGTTCCTTCCAGGCGATCGTGCCGGTCATCAGGTCGGCGCAGAACGGGATCCCCTTGTCGTCGGAGTCGCCGTACAGGTGATCGCCGACGAGTACGATCCCGCCGTGTTTGTTGGCGAGATCGGTCTTGAGGCCGTAGACCTCCTCGACCTTCACCGTGCCGTCCGCCTGCGGCACCTGACGGAGCAGGGCGCCGCCCCGCTTGTAGCCGGCGGCGAAGAACACCAGATCGCCTTTGACGATCGGCGTCGGGATCACGGCGGTCGTCTGGTCGATCGGATAGGACCAGAGGAGCGTACCGGTCGCCGCATCCACCGCGAATGCGCCGCTGGCGGTGGTCTGCACATAGACGCGGCGGTCGCCCAGCGTGGCGACCACCACCGAGGCGTGCCCGGCGCCACGGTCCCCCGGCAGTGAACACGTCCACACCGTCGTGCCGGTCTTCTTGTCGAGGGCCACCATCGTCGCCTTCTCGCCGCCGGGGGTGCAGATGATCCGATCGCCGTCGACGAGCACCGATTCGCTGTAGCCCCAGCTGTCCCCCTTCTTGCCGCCGAACTGCTCCTTGAGGTTCACCCGGAACACGTCCCCGCCGTCGGTGGTCCGGCAGGCGACCAATTCGCCGAACGGCGTGATCACGTAGACGATGTCGCCGTCGACCGAAGGCGTGCCCCGCGAGCTCTGCCAGGTGGCCTGGCCGTCGGTCCACGGCTTGCCGGTCTTCGTTTTCCACAGCGGCTTTCCGCCGGCGCGCTCGAAGCAGGTGAGGTATTCGTCGGCATCGCCCGGGGCGGTGGAAAGACCATCGCCGAGGGTGTAGAGCCGGTCGCCGGCGATCGCCACGCTGGCGTACCCGCGTCCCGCGCCGGCGGTTTTCCACACGAGTTTCGGCCCCCCCTCCGGCCAGCGGTCGAGCAGTCCGCCACAGGTCGCCACGCCGGTGCGGCTCGGGC
>JBJSXB010000108.1:0-4772 GCA_046086245.1 Planctomycetaceae bacterium
GCTGATCTGCACCAGACCGTTCTTGTTGATGTCGAACACGCTCCCCACCGCCGCCGCCGTCCCCACCTGGGGTCGCAGCGCCGTGATGTCGGCGATCGTCACCGCGAACAGCCCTCCCGACGTCACCGCGCCGTTCACCTCGCCCAGCAGGTGACCGACGTACGACACCTCCGCCACGTCCAAGCCGGTGCGCGCGTTGGCCAGTACCGCCACCTGCAGCCAGCGGTTGGTGATCACGCCATCGGCCCACTCCAGCCGCACCCGCGCCGGCGTCGTCGCCGTGCCCGGCGTCACCACGATCGCCGTCGGGGCCGGCGCCGCGCCCCAACCGCTCGGCGGATTGGCCGCCTCGTCGAACGCCCCCTGCGGGCTCATCCGCAGCGAGAAATCGGCCGCCGTCAGCGCCGTCTCCACCAGACCCGCCACGTCGATCACCAGGCCGTTGATCCCCCGCGTGCCGTTGATCAGGTTCGCGAACGACAGCGTCTGTGCCGCGGCACCCGGCCGTGCCACCACCTTCACCGGATCGAGCGCCGCATCGACCCCCGAACCGGCAAAGCTCGACCCCTTGTGGAAGATCTGCTCCCCCGTCACCGCCACCTTCGCCGTCACCGTGAAACTCACCGTGCTCGTGCCGCCGTCCTCGTCGGAGGCCGTGATCGTCACCGGCTGGTCCGTCAGCTTCGACGACGGCGTCAGCGACCAGCTCCACGTGCCGTTGCCGTTCTTCGTCACCGCGCCCAGCGACGCCGACAGCGTCACCGTGTCGGCCGCCACGTCCGACCACGTGCCGGAGTTCGCAACCGTCGACAGCACCGCGCCGCTCACCGCAGCGCTCGCCACCGACAGCCCGGGCGCGGCGTTGGAGGACGCGAACTGGAACGTCGTCGATGACGCGATCCCGAACGGATCGGTCGCCGTGATCGTCACCGCCGTCGCCGCGAACTGGTCGGTCGGCGTCGCCGTCCACGACCAGGTGCCGTTGGCGTTCTTCGTCACCGCACCCGTCGACGCCGCCAGCGCGATCACGTCGGCAGCGTAGGGCGTGCTCCACGTCCCCGTCACCGTCGCCGCCGAGCCCTCCGGCACCGAGACCGACGACGTGTCGCTCGCCACGGCCGGCCGCTGCTTCGTCCCGTACGTCTGCGCGTACAACGGCGCCCCCGACGCCGTCACGTTCCGAACACCGCTCGACGGCACCGTCGCCACCCGTGACGCGTCACCCACGTGCGAGACCGTCGCCGCACCCGCGGCCAGATCGAATAGCGCCAGACCGGCCGCGTCGGTCGATTTGATCACGTCCGACGGCGTCGTGACGATCACCGACCAGTTGTTGAGGGTGCCGACATCCTGCGACGTGTCGTCGGTGATTTCCAGCGTCCAGGTGCCGTTGGGATTCCTGCCGTTGAGCGTCGCCAGCGACCCTTCCGGCCGGAACGAACCGGTGAACGGCGCCGTCCCCGCCGCGATCGACGTCGTCGCCTGGTCGTCGAGCACGGTGTTGGTGAAGTTGCGACCGGAGCCACCGACGTCGGTGAACAGCTCGACGCGCGTGCCGTCGGGGGCGATCAGAAAGACGTCGAGATCCTCGACCCACGTGTGGGTGATGTTGAGGCGGACATTGACGTCGGTGATCGACGTGGCGAGTCCGGACACCACGAGCGTCGATGTCCGCGTGGCCAGATCGGCGATCGAGAGCGCGGTGGAATTGGTGACCGTCGTCTGAGAAGGGGGATCGGCGATACCGTTGCCATTGATGTCGAGGAACACGGAACGGCCGGCGAGACCGACTTCGCCCGCGTCCATCACGCCGTTGGCGTTGGCATCGTCGAACACCCTGCCGTAGAAGCGGTTGTTGAACCCCGCTCCGAAGTCGGCGCCGCGGAACGAACTGCCGGTGCTGACGGTGAACGGCCGTGACGACGTGCCCGACGCGGTCGACCCGGCCGAGGGCAGCGACACGACCGTGTACGCCCCCGCTGCCAGCCCGCTGAACGAATAGAAGCCGTTGGCCTTGGTGGTGGTCGTCGGCTCGCCGGTATTGAACACACCGTTGCCGTTGCTGTCGATGAATACCTGTCGCCCGGCGATCGCCGGCTCGCCGATCTGACGGATGCCATTGCCATCGGCGTCCTCGAAGGCATATCCCGACACCGTGGTCGCGACGCCGCTCCCGGTGAGGTTGAGGGTGAGCGTGCCCTCGTCGGCATCGTCGGACACGACCGTGACGGTGGCCGCCTTCGCCCCGGCGCTCGTGGGAGAAAAGCGGACGACGAACGTCGTCGTCTCCCCGAGGCCGAGCACCGTCTGGGTCGGTGCCGCGACGACGGTGAAATCGGCCCCCGTCACCGTCATCCCCGACAGCGCCAGCGGGAGCGTGCCCTGGTTGCGGATCCGGAGCGTGACGTCAGCCGTGTCGTCGATCGCCACCTGGCCGAGGCCGATGGCGGTGGAGCCCGAGACGACGTCGAACGTGGTGCCGATGACGGAGATTTCCCGGGTGCCGATGCCGCGGAGCAGGCTGGCGGCGCTGAGCAGCCCGAACCCGAGCTGATCGGTGCGGCCAGTCGCCGGGTCGTAGGCGGACGGCCCCGCGAGCCGCGTGTTGGCGCGCAGCAGGCTCTTGAGCTGCGCCGGGGTGAGGTCGACCCCCAGTGCCTGCCCGCGAGCGATCGCCAGCGCCGTGATCCCGGTGGCGAGTGGCGTGGCGGACGACGTTCCGCCGAACCCGCTGGCGCCGGTGCCGGTGTAGTCGCCGGCGGTGCCGGCGGTCGTGTTGTAGCCGGCGTTGCCGACGCGATCGGTGGTATCGATGGCGAGGAAGCCGGCACGCGTGTCGTTGCTCGGGGTGACCACGTCGAGCGCGGCGCCGAAATTGCTGTAGTCCGACCGCTCCCCCTTGTTGTTCATCGCTCCGATGCCGATCAGTCCGGTGTTCGTCGTCGAGAGGGTCGCCGGATAACTGACGGCGCCGAAATCGTTGCCGGTGGCGACCAGTTGGGCCGCGCCCTTGCCCTGCCGGCCTAGGCTGGTCGCCCACGTGAAGGCGTTGGTGATCGCCGTGCTGGCACCACCGCCACCCCACGAATGGTTCACCACATCGCTCGCCTTCCAGGTACCCAGCCCGTTGAGCGTTCGGCCGGCTGCATAAAAAATCGCCGCCGCGATGTTGGCGTCGCTCGCCACGCCACTGCCGGCGAAGATCCGCGAACTGAGGACCGCCGATCCGTACGACGCACCGGCGACGCCGATCCCGTTGTTGCCCCGCGCCGCCGCGACCCCCGCCACGCTCGTGCCGTGCATGTCGGAGGTGTTGTTGGGAACGCTGATGTTGTTGTTGTTGACGAAGTTCCAGCCGTTGACGTCGTCGACCCAGCCGTTGCCGTCGTCGTCCACGCCGTTGCCGGCGACCTCGCCCGGGTTCCGCCAGGCGTTGAGATCGGGATGGTCGGTGGACACGCCGTCGTCCACGACGCCGATCGTCAGGGCCGCCGAGCCACCCTGGATCACGTCCCATGCGGCGGGCAGATCGGCGTCGATGCCGATCGCGCCGCCGCTCTGTCCGGTGTTCTGCAGGTGCCAGAGGTTGCTCCAACGCGGGTCGTTGGGCACGAACGACTTCTGCCAGTTCTGATGGAAATTCGGCGCCGCCCACGCCAACTGCTTGTCGGCCGTCAGCCCGTTGATCGCCGCGAGCGCCTCCACCCCCATCCCCACCGACAGCGTCGCCACGAATTGATCCGGTGTCCCAGGCAGCGGTCGGTGACCGCTGAACACCGGCCGCGCGGCGAAATACGCCGCCGCATCGACACCCGGCTCGAGCGCCACGATCACTTCGTCGAGCAGCACCGCCTCCGAACGGGATTCCAGCACCTCGAACACCGGGGCATGGCGGTCCACAACCCCGCTGGCGAACAGCGCCTGCAGCTTCGCCCCGTCGACCGGGCCCGTCGTCGCGTAGACGTCGAACGACGTCCCCGCCAGCGGACGCAGCGCCGTCAGACCGTGGGCCGCCTGCCAGCCCGTCTCGGCGCGGCCGGCAGCCGTGCTCGACAGCGCGATCCGCGTCGGGCTGATCACCATCCCCACGCTCGCGCCGTCGGCCACGTAGTGGTGCGTCGCCACCCGCTCGTCGATCGCGTCCGTCCGCAGCCATTCCGCCGCCGACATCTCGCCTGTGGTCACGAGGCTCGCGGCCCCGGCATGACCCAGCGGAACGCTCGCCAGCACCTGCCGCGCCTCGAGACGCTCGGCAGCCAACCGCTGCACCCCATGCCGGCGACGGCTGACCCGCTCACCAGCACCCGCTCCACGGCGCTTCGATGCCCCCGGCTCGCGACGCTTCGACGACATCGGCTTGCCCCCCTCGATGCGTACGGTCGATTCCCCGCTGACACCGGACAGGGTCGGCCCCCCCCACCCCCCGAGGTCGACCGGGGTGTAACACACAGTTCCCGTGGCTCGCAAGGAACCGGCACAGCGCACGACCGCCACAGTGACGCGAATCACGGACGTTCGGCCAGGGACTCGCTCAGGCCGCTCCGCCCGGACCCTATCGGCCCATCAACCGGTCGGCCCATCAACCGGCTTGTGCGCCGTTCAGCGTCGGCTCCGGTTCGATCCCGCTCCGGCAGGCTGGCTCTCGGCGGAGTTGACGAGCGTTCCACCGAGCGACGCCAGGACACTGAAGTCGATCGCGCCGCCGGTCGCGCCGCGGGCCGGATCCCCGCTGCCGCCGGCCTTGCCGTCGGTCTTGCCCGCCGAGCCGCCCG